>NZ_JACART010000098.1:0-3946 GCF_013386445.1 Pseudomonas sp. P7759 | reverse complement strand
TTCGTCCTTGGCCAGTTGCTTGATGCGGTCGGAACCGCCTTTCTGGCTGTTGGAACCCAGGTCACCGAGTTCCGGGAACGGCGCGTCCAATGGGTACTTGCTGAAGTCGTGGTCGTTGAATGGGCGGCCGAGGGCGACGATCGCATCCTCCACGGTGACCAGGTCCACGGCCTGCTGGTAGCGGCTCTCCACTTCGGCCTGGTCGCGGCCGACAATCGGGCGGATACCCGGCAGGATCGACAGGCTGTTGGCGTCACGCCCAAAGCCTTTGGCGCGGCGCTTCAGGTCTTGGGCATAGGCCAGGCCTTCCTCGATGCTGTCCACATGCACAAAGATCGCGTCGGAGTTTTCTGCGGCGAAGTTGCGTCCATCTTCGGAGGTGCCGGCCTGGAAAATCACCGGCTGGCCCTGACGTGAACGCGCGATGTTCAGCGGGCCTTTTACCGAGAAGAACTCGCCCTTGTGATTCAGCGCATGCAGCTTGCTTGGGGTAAAGAATTCGCCGGATTGCTTGTTGTAGGCAAAGGCATCGTCTTCCCAGGAATCCCACAGGCCCTTGACCGCGTTCACGTGTTCCTTGGCGATGCGGTAGCGCACGGCATGGGGTGGGTGCTCGGCCTTGCCGAAGTTGTCAGCGGTGCCGCTCAGCCACGAGGTGACCACGTTCCAGCCGGCACGGCCGCCACTGATATGGTCCAGGGATGAGAACTGGCGCGCCACCTGGTAGGGTTCGGTGTAGCTGACGGTCACGGTCGCCACCAGGCCGATGTGGGTGGTGATCGCTGCGAGCGCCGACAGGATGGTCAGCGGCTCGAAACGGTTGAGGTAATGCGGGCTGGATTTGGCGTGGATATGCAGGCTGTCGGCGATGAACACGAAGTCGAACTTGGCGGCTTCGGCCAGTTCAGTCTGCTGTTTGTAGAAACCAAAGCTGGTGCTGGCGTTGGGTTGGGCGTTCGGGTGGCGCCATTCGCCCCAGCCGTGACCGACACCGTGAACCATTGCACCCAATTTTAAATGGCGTGGCTTGCTCATGTTCTGCTCCTGATTAGCGCGAGGCTTGGGAAAGGGGGACACGCTTGGCGTTGAAGCTCTTGTCAAAGCCCTGTGACACGTCGATATGCTTGAGCAACAGGCCTTCTTTTTGGTAGGTGTCGGCGGTCGCTTGCAGGCCACTGATGACCGCGTCGTCGATGGCGACTGGGGTCAGGTGGGTGTCCTTGGCGACTTCCACATGTACGGCCAGCGGTAGGCCGGTGATCTTGGCCTGGGCGGCCGCGTATTCATTGGGGTGCACGTTGGCCCAGGCATAGGCGCGATCAAGACGGGCGACAAAGTCATCCAGTTGCGCGCGCTTGTCGGCGATGGCCTGGCTGGTGGCCGCGAGGTACAGGTGATTGCTCAACAGCTTGTTGCCGCTGATCAGCACGCGGGCCTGGCTTTGCGAGGTGACCACGGTGGTGTACGGGTCCCAGGTGGCCCAGGCGTCGGCGGTGCCGTTATCCAGCACCAGGCGCGACTCGCTCGGCAGCAGGAAAATGAATTGCACATCCTGGGTGGTCAGCCCGGCGGTGGCGAGGGCCTTGATCGCCAGGTAATGGCCGATGGAACCGCGCCCGGTGACGATTTTCTTGCCCTTGAGATCGGCGACGGTTTTGATCGGCGAGTCCTTGGGCACCAGTACGGCCGTGGTGTTTCGGCCTTCGGCGTGAATGATGCTGACCACCTTGAGCGAAGCACCGGCCCCCAGGGCGAACACGTAGGGCGCGTCACCGAGGGCGCCGATGTCCACGGCGCCAGCGTTCAGTGCTTCGCCCAGCGGAGAGGCAGAAGGGAACTCCGACCATTGAATCTGATAAGGCACATTTTTGGCTTCGCCGGAGACTTCCAGCAGCGCTTTGATCGTGGATTTCTGATTGGCCACGCGCAGCGGTTGCAGGTCGGCGGCATGGCTGCTGCCGATCAGGCTGAAGGCGAGGGCGGTGCCCAGGAGCAGGCGCTTGAAGGGGGTGGTAAAGACCATGGGATACAGGCTCCAGGCAGATCAAGAAGGGGTTCGTTTACCTCCGCCTGGAGAAGGGGTCGGTGAGTGAGTTAACGTTATTCCCATAAAAACCCGCTGTGAAGTTCTTTTTGGTTATATGTTAATTATCAAAATAATTCATTATGAGTAGATTGATTATTCACTAATTGCATTTGATGGTGGGTTGCGGGCGAGCGCGAAGATGCCATCCATGCGCCAGTGCTCGTTGCGATGGGCAGGATCATCGGCCCATTCGTCCCACCCGGAGTCGCGGCGGTATTGGCCGAGCAGGCCCGATGCGCGCACTGCGACTGGGTCAGGGTGGCGCAGGTGTTCGACATCCGGGTCGACGTACAGCGCGTCGCTGCTGCAATACAGCTCGCACATGAAGCAGGTCTGGCAGGCGTGTTGGTCGGCAATCAGCGGTTTGCCGGCTGTGTCGGCGGCAAGCACATTGGTGGGGCACACCGCGACGCATTGGCCGCAGCCGTTGCACAGGTCGGAGTAGATCAGTTCGATCATTGGGGTTGGCCTAGATGGATTGAGTCAAAGCGCGCCTGTATCTGCTCCACACCCGACAGCCGCAGATGCGCGTCGTACTGCGAGCGCTGCCCAGGGGTGTCGCTGCGCTGATGCATGCCACGACTTTCCTTGCGTAGTGCGGCGGCGGTGTAGCACCAGCGCGCAGTGGCAGCCATGGCGGCGGTTTCGCGGGCGCGCAGGGGGTTGCCGGTGAGGGGCGTGGATTGCAACTGGTCCCAAACGTTGTCGAGTTCACGCAACGAACGCTCCAGTTGATGGCCGCTGCGAAACAGATTCTTGTCCAATGGATGCACTTCGGCCTGGATACGCTGGACCAGCTCTGCGCTGCCCCCCGAGGCACCCTCGAACCCGCGTAGCGCGCCGTGATACGCGGCCCTCTGCCGTGCCAGTCGCGCCGCCCCACGGCCCGCCCATTGCCCGGTCGACAAGGCCCACGCCGAGTTCTGCGCACCGCCGCCGGAGGTGGCGCCGGCAATCGGTTCACGGCTGGCGGCATCACCGGCGGCGAAAACGCCTGGCACGCTGGTCTGGCAATCATCATCCATCAGCCTCAGCCCGCCGACGCCACGGATGGTGCCCTCAGGGTGGAGGGTCACGGCAAATCGTTCGCGGTAAGGATCAACCCCGCGTCGGTCAAACGGCAGCATCAGGTTCGGCTGGATACTCGGCAGTTGCGCACGGATGTCCGCAGGCACTCTATTCAAGCGGCAATACACCGGGCCATTGAGCAGGGCCTTGGCCAAGTCCTCGGTAAAGCTCGGGCCGCCATTGATGCTCAAGGGACGATCCGCCGCATCGAAGTACTCACCAAAGCTGTACACCATCGAACGGGTCATGCTGCTGCCGGCCGCCGCGATGCAGTAGTAGTTGGAGAACTCCATGCCCGACAGTTCGGCACCGGCTTCGGCCGCCATCAGGTAACCGTCGCCGGTGTTGGTGTGGCTGCCCAGCAAGCGGGAGAGGAACGCACACCCTCCGGTGGCGAGTACCACGGCGCCGGCGCGGATCAACCAGTCGCCGCCGGCCTGGCGTCGCCAGCCACGGGCGCCGACGACGCTGCCGTGGTCGTCGCGCAGCAGTTCCAGGGCGGGGTGGTGATCGAGAATCTTCACGCCGCTGTCCAGCACCCGACGGCGTAGGCCGCGCAGGTATTCCGGGCCACGCAGGCCACGGTATTGGGTCTGGCCCTGTTCGTTTTGCGGGAAGGCGTAGTAGTCGCTCAAGCCTGGCAGGCTGGTCCAGGTGGTCTCGATGGCGCGGGCCATCCAGCGTGCATCCGCCAGGCCGTAGGCGGTGCCCAGGCGTTTGTCGATGGCGGCTTCGCGGGCGCCGGGCGGCACCCACCAATGGCCAGGCCCAGCGGTTGCGGTGACGCCGCTG
>NZ_JACART010000097.1:0-3123 GCF_013386445.1 Pseudomonas sp. P7759 | reverse complement strand
CCAGTCCGGTGCTGCCCCCGCAACGGTAAGCGAGCGAAGTGTCAGATCCACTGTGCCTACGGCATGGGAAGGCGATGCTTAATCGGCGCAATGCCCCTCGCAAGCCCGGAGACCGGCCCGAAAAAATCAGATAACAAACCCGCGGTGGGCGGGCGCTGTTCAAACCCTGCGTGCCCGGCTCGCGGGGTTTTCATGCGCTCGTTTCACCCTGACACCTGAAAGGGACGCGCCATGTCGATCATCAGCAGCACCTCGCACTCCGCCAGCAGCACCTCGACCCTGAGCCAACGCCTGACCGCCGCCATCGGCGCGTCGATCCTCGGCGCGTGCCTGGTGTATTTCGCCGGTTTCTCGCACATCGAGGCCGTGCACAACGCGGCCCACGATACCCGCCACAGCGCCGCGTTCCCGTGCCACTGAGACCTGCCGACATGATCAAGCGTATCGCGCAAACCGCAGGTTTCACCGGCTTGCTGGCCGCCCTGCTGCTGACCCTGCTGCAAAGCTTCTGGGTAGCCCCGCTGATTCTGCAGGCGGAAACCTTCGAAAAAGCCCCGGCCGCCACCGAAATGGCCCACGAACACGCCGAAGGCGCAGCCGCCCACACCCACGACGCCGAAGCCTGGGAGCCGGAAGACGGCTGGCAGCGCGTGCTGTCCACCACGGGCGGCAACCTGGTGGTCGCGGTCGGTTTTGCGCTGATGCTGGCCGGTCTCTACACGCTGCGTGCGCCAACCCGCACCGCCCAAGGCTTGCTGTGGGGCTTGGCCGGCTACGCAACCTTCGTGCTGGCACCGACGCTGGGCCTGCCGCCTGAGCTGCCGGGCACCGCCGCCGCCGACCTGGCGCTGCGCCAGACCTGGTGGATCGGCACTGCGGCGTCTACTGCTGCCGGCATCGCTTTGATCGTGTTTGGTCGCAACTGGCTGCTGAAAGTGCTGGGCGTGGCGATCCTGGCGGTACCGCATGTGATCGGCGCGCCGCAACCGGAAGTGCATTCGATGCTCGCTCCAGAAGCCCTGGAAGCGCAGTTCAAGATTGCTTCGCAGTTGACCAACGTCGCCTTCTGGCTGGCCTTGGGCCTGATCAGCGCGTGGCTGTTCCGCCGCAACCGTGACGACCAATACTCGGCATGACTTTGGTGGTTGGCCTGGGTTGCCAGCGGGGTTGTGATCTTCACACCTTGTTGGCGTTGTTCGATTCTGCCCTCGCCGAGGGCGGTATCGAGCGCCAGCGCATTACCGCGCTGGCCAGTCTCGATCGCAAACAGAATGAACCCGGATTGCAGGCGCTGGCGCAGAAGCTGAACCTGCCGCTGCAGTTTTTCAGCGCTGAACAACTGGCGGAGTTTGAACACCGCCTGAGCCACAAATCCGACATCGCCTTTGCCCATACCGGCTGTTACGGCATAGCCGAAAGCGCCGCATTGGCCCTCGCTGAACAGCTCGCCGGCAGCCCTGCCCGCCTGTTGGTCACTCGCCAAAAAAGCACCCAGGCCACCTTTGCATTGGCGTGCGCCGGCTAAAATCCCGATAATTGCCGACCTCGATCATGAGCAACATTCATGCTCGCCCGTTTTTCAACAGGAATTACCATGACCGTCTACTTCATCGGCGCAGGCCCCGGCGACCCGGAATTGATCACCGTCAAAGGCCAACGGCTGATCCGCAGCTGCCCGGTGATCATCTATGCAGGCTCATTGGTGCCGGCGGCGGTATTGGAAGGCCACTCGGCGCAAACGGTGGTCAACAGTGCCGAATTGCACCTGGAACAGATCATCGATCTGATCAAGACGGCCCACGCGAAGGGCCAGGATGTGGCGCGCGTCCATTCTGGGGATCCGAGCCTGTATGGCGCCATTGGCGAACAGATCCGCCACTTGCGGGAGCTGGGCATTCCCTTCCAGATCATTCCCGGCGTCACCGCCGTGGCTGCCTGCGCCGCCTTGCTGGAAACCGAGCTGACCCTACCGGACATTGCCCAGAGCGTGATCCTGACCCGCTATGCCGACAAGACCCGCATACCCGCCGGCGAGGATTTCGACAGCCTGGCCCGGCATGGCACCACCATGGCGATTCACCTGGGGGTCAATCACTTGGAGAAGATTGTCGCTGAACTGCTGCCGCATTACGGCGCGGACTGCCCGATTGCCGTGGTGCACCGGGCGACCTGGCCGGATCAGGATTGGGCGGTGGGCACCTTGAGTGATATTGCCGAGAAGGTGTCGGCCAAGGGCTTTCGGCGCACGGCACTGATTGTAGTGGGCCGGGTGTTGGCGAGTGACAGTTTCAGTGAGTCGTCGCTGTACCGCGCAGGCCATGCCCATCTGTACCGCCCCTGAATCAGGGCATAAAAAAACGGCGCTCACGGGGCGCCGTTTTTTTGTTCGCAGCGAACACCTTACTCAGTAGTAGGCGTTTTCTTTCTGCGTGTGGTCGGTCACGTCACGCACGCCCTTGAGCTCTGGAATGCGCTCCAGCAAGGTGCGCTCAATGCCTTCGCGCAGGGTCACGTCCGCTTGGCCGCAGCCTTGGCAGCCGCCGCCGAACTTCAATACCGCAATGCCGTCATCAACCACGTCGATCAGGCTGACCTGTCCGCCGTGGCTGGCCAGCCCTGGGTTGATTTCGGTCTGCAGGTAGTAGTTGATGCGCTCGTTCACCGGGCTGTCGGCGTTGACATTCGGCACCTTGGCGTTGGGTGCCTTGATGGTCAACTGGCCGCCCATACGGTCGGTGGCGTAGTCGACCACGGCGTCGTCGAGGAAGGCTTCGCTGAAGGCATCGATGTAGGCAGTGAAGCTTTTCAGCCCCAGGGCGGTGTCTTCAGGCTTCTCTTCCCCAGGCTTGCAGTAGGCAATGCAAGTCTCGGCGTATTGGGTGCCGGGCTGGGTGATAAAGACGCGAATGCCGATACCTGGGGTGTTCTGCTTGGACAGCAGGTCAGCCAGGTAATCGTGGGCGGCGTCGGTAATGGTTATGGCAGTCATGGAAACTCCTCACAGGCTTGCCGGCAGTTTACGCCAAAATATTACGCAGGTACAAAGTCCTAGTGTTTTTGTCGGGATAGGTTTGTTTGGGGGGGGCTGGGCATATCCGTTATTTGGGTAACGGCTACTTATGG
>NZ_JACART010000096.1:0-2589 GCF_013386445.1 Pseudomonas sp. P7759 | reverse complement strand
TGGCCTTTGAAAGCGGATATCGCGGTGACCACGCGCAAGGACAACGGCCTGGTCAAGCCGATCCACACCGCCCTGGAAGGCGCGATTGCCGGCGGTCAATACGAACAGGTGCTGCAACGCTGGGGCCTGGATATCGAGCGCGTCGACACGTCGCTGATCAACCCACCGGGCCTGCCGGATTAAGGAGCATTGAACATGGGACTGACACGACGTGAAGCGCTGTCGAGCATTGCTGCGGTAGGCGGCGAACAGGCCGTCAAGGAGGCACTGGCGGCATTGGGGCTGGGCCCGTCGTCACACCGCCGCCCGCAACCGCTGAAACTCAAGGCGGGCCTGGGGCAGGGCACCCGCGTGCTGGTGTTGGGTGCTGGCATCGCGGGGCTGGTGACGGCCCTGGAGCTGACCCGCGCCGGGTTCGAGGTACAAGTGCTGGAGGCGCGTGACCGTGTGGGTGGCCGCACTTGGACCATTCGCAATGGCGATCGTGTGGATTACAAGGACGGCCGCACGCAAACCGCAACGTTCGAACAGGGGCACTACTTCAACGCCGGGCCGGCGCGGATTCCCAGCCAGCACCGCACCATTCTCGACTATTGCAGCGAGTTGGGCGTGCCGCTGGAAGTGCTGGTCAACAGCAGCCATGGTGCCCAAGTGCGGCCGGATGTGAGCAAGCCAGCTTTCACCGTCGGCCAGGCGATCAATGATGCACGGGGGCAGGTGTCCGGGTTGCTGGCCAAGGCGGTACAGCGCGATGCCCTTGATGATGTGTTGAGCGCTGAGGAGCGCACGCGGCTGTTGGCGTTCTTGCAGGTGTATGGCGACCTGTCACAGGCGCTGGCCTTCGAGGGCACGATCCGTTCGGGGCACCTGGAGTCGCCTGCGCATCCCGGCGCCTTGCCCGCCAGTCGTAGCCCGTTATCACTCGATCAACTGCTGCATCCGGAGCTGTGGGGCGCGTTGCTGCACACGGAATTCCCAGAGTTCTCCGCCACCATGTTCCAGCCGGTGGGCGGTATGGACCGCATCACGGATGCCTTTTACCAGCACGTCCGGGGCCAGGTGCAACTGGGCGCCCAGGTGCGGCAGATCCGTCAGTTGGAAGACGGCGTAGCGGTGACGTATCACGACAAGCTCAGCGGTCGCGAACAGGTGGTGCGCGCCGATTACCTGATCTCGACCCTGCCGCTGCCGCTGCTGGCCAAGCTTGACACCGACTTCAGTGACCCGATCAAGGCCGCCTTGCTCAGCACCCGCAGCGACCAGGCGACCAAAGTGGCGTGGCAGTCACCGCGATTCTGGGAAACCGACTACCGCACCTACGGCGGTCTGTCGTGGATCGAACACCCGGCGCGCCTGCTGTGGTACCCGAGCAACGACCTCAACACCCGCGAAGGCTTGCTGGTGGCGGGCTACGTGACCGGCGAGGGCGCCGACGTATTTGGTGCGCAACCCTTCGACCAGCAGTACGCCACCTCGAAAGAGGCCGTGGAACTGCTGCACCCCGGTTATTCCAAACACTTGCGCAATCCGCTGGCGGTGTCCTGGGAACAGATCCCCTACAGCGAAGGCCCGTGGCTGCAACGCGAACACTTCCCGGCCGACGCCAGCGCCTTGCTCGAAGCCGGCCACGGCCGTGTGTATTTCGCCGGCGACGGCCTGGTGCAAAGCGGCGTAGGCATCTGGCAGGAGTCGGCGGCCAACTCGGCGCGCCATGTGGTCGGGCAACTGGCCGAGCGGGTTATCCAGCAACAGCACAGCGCGGCACTTGCCGCGTCATAAGGAGATTCATCATGAGCGACAGCATTCAACGCACCGGCGTCGGCGATTTTCCGATCTCGCAGACCGTCACCGTACCGGCTTCTGCCAGCCTGATTTTTGTCAGCGGCACTTTGCCCGACCTGCACGACGCCAATGCCCCAGCGGGCACTCCAGCGGCCTATGGCAATACTGAAGTGCAGACGGTGTCGGTGTTCAACAAACTGCGCAAGATCCTGCGCCAGCAAGACCTTGACCTGGGCGATATCGTGCAGTTGCGGGTGTTCCTGGTAGGGGCCGAAGAGACGGGCGGCAAGCTGGATTTCGCTGGCTTGCAGGCGGGCTATACGCAGTTCTTTGGCACCCCTGAGCAGCCGAACAAACCGGCGCGTACGGCGTTGCAAGTGGTGGCGCTGCCGTTACCCGGCGCGTTGATTGAAGTGGAGGCGGTCGCTGCGCGTACGGCGTAGGACTTGCTCTTGCTCTGAGAAAAATCCCACAACTAGGTGGGATTTTTCATTCTTCCAGCCCGTATTTTTCCTCCTAGGATGGCGCGATCGCTTGAACACAAGCGATACGGCGGGGCCGCTCCCATCGCCCGGCAGCCGTAAGAACATGCTTAGGAGTCAACACATGAAGATGACCAGTGTGAGCCAACGCCTGCGCCGCTCGGCCTGGGCCGTGATTGTCGCCGGGGTACTGGCAGGCTGTGCCACGCCGCAGCCGCCAGCGGTAAAGATCTCCCTGGCCCGTGATGCGGTGGGGCGCGCCTTGGCGGCGCAAGCGACCCAGTTCGCACCGCTGGAAATGAAAACCGCCCAGGACAAGCTGGCG
>NZ_JACART010000095.1:0-9913 GCF_013386445.1 Pseudomonas sp. P7759 | reverse complement strand
GAGCCGCCCAAGGAGAAACCGGGCGTGAGTTTCAGTCGTCAGTACCAGGCCGGAAGGAATCCAGGCGCATGAGCAGCCTCACTGTTGAACCTCGCTTCAAAGAACACGACGCCAATTTCTTCGCCCGCATGGGCTGGCTGCTGACGGTGGTCGGCGCGGGTGGGTTCTTCCTGTGGGCCAGCCTGGCGCCCTTGGACCAGGGCATTCCGGTGCAGGGCACGGTGGTGGTGTCAGGCAAGCGCAAGGCGGTGCAAACCCTGAGCCCCGGCGTGGTCAGCCGGATTCTGGTGAAGGAGGGCGAGCTTGTGAAACAAGGCCAGCCGCTGTTTCGTCTCGACCAGACCCAGCACCAGGCCGACGTGCAATCCCTGCAAGCCCAGTACCGCATGGCTTGGGCCAGCGTGGCACGCTGGCAGAGCGAGCGCGACAACCAGGTCAGCATCCGCTTTCCGGCTGAACTGAGTGCCAATCCCGACCCGGCCCTGGCGCTGGTGCTGGAAGGCCAGCGTCAATTGTTCAGCAGCCGTCGTGAGGCCTTTGCGCGTGAGCAGGCGGGTATCCGTGCCAATATCGACGGCGCCACCGCGCAGTTGGGCGGCATGCGCCGCGCCCGCAGCGACCTGACCGCCCAGGCCCAGTCCCTGCGTGATCAACTGAGCAACTTGCAACCCTTGGCCGACAACGGCTACATCCCGCGCAACCGGCTGATGGACTACCAACGCCAGTTGTCCCAGGTGCAGCAGGACCTGGCGCAGAACATCGGTGAAAGTGGCCGGGTCGAGCAGGGCATTCTTGAATCGCGTCTGAAACTGCAACAGCACAGCGAGGAATACCAGAAGGAAGTGCGCAGCCAGTTGGCCGACGCGCAATTGCGCAGCCTGACCCTGGAACAGCAACTCACCTCCGCCGGGTTCGACCTGCAACACAGCGAAATCAACGCCCCGGCGGATGGCATCGCGGTCAATCTCAGCGTGCACACCGAAGGCGCCGTAGTGCGGGCGGGTGAAACCCTGCTGGAGATCGTGCCCCAGGACACGCGCCTGGAAGTGGAGGGGCGTTTGCCGGTGCATTTGGTCGACAAGGTCGGCACGCACTTGCCGGTCGATATCCTGTTCACCGCCTTCAACCAGAGCCGCACACCGCGTGTGCCGGGGGAGGTCAGCCTGATTTCTGCCGACCAGATGCTCGATGAAAAAACCGGCGCGGCCTATTACGTGCTGCGCACCACGGTGAGCGAAGCGGCGTTGGAGAAACTCCACGGGCTGGTGATCAAGCCCGGCATGCCCGCCGAGATGTTCGTGCGCACTGGCGAGCGCTCGTTGCTCAATTACCTGTTCAAGCCGCTGCTCGACCGTGCCGGCTCCGCGTTGACCGAGGAATAGACATGAAGCACGTGTTTATCGCCTTGCTGTTGACCAGCGCTAGTGCCCAGGCCGCCATGGGTCCGTTTGATGTGTACGAACAGGCTTTGCGCAACGATCCGGTGTTCCTCGGAGCGATCAAGGAGCGCGACGCCGGCCTGGAAAACCGCGCCATCGGCCGCGCCGGGCTGTTGCCGAAGCTCTCGTACAACTACAACAAGGGCCGCAACAATTCCCAGGCGACCCTGCCGGACGGGCGCGGCGGCAATTACCACGACGACCGCAACTACAACAGCTATGGCTCCACCTTCAGCCTGCAACAGCCGTTGTTCGACTACGAGGCCTACGCCAACTACCGCAAAGGCGTGGCCCAGGCGCTGTTTGCCGATGAAAGCTTTCGCGACAAGAGCCAGGCGCTGCTGGTGCGCGTGCTGACCTATTACACCCAGGCCTTGTTTGCCCAGGACCAGATCGACATCGCCCGCGCGAAGAAGAAGGCGTTCGAGCAGCAGTTCCAGCAGAACCAGCATTTGTTCCAGCAAGGCGAGGGCACTCGCACCGACATCCTGGAAGCTGAATCACGCTATGAACTGGCCACCGCCGAAGAGATCCAGGCCCTGGATGAACAGGACGCGTCCCTGCGGGAGCTGGGCGCACTGATTGGCGTGCAAAGCGTCAACATCCACGACCTGGCCCCGCTGAACCAGGGCTTTGCCGCCTTCACCCTGACGCCGGCCAACTACGACACCTGGCATGAACTGGCGATCAGCAATAACCCTACGCTCGCCTCCCAGCGCCAGGCGTTGGAAGTGGCGCGTTATGAAGTGGAACGCAACCGCGCCGGGCATCTGCCCAAGGTCACGGCCTATGCCAGCTCGCGCCAGCAGGAGTCCGACAGCGGCAACACCTACAACCAGCGCTATGACACCAACACCATCGGCGTCGAAGTCAGCCTGCCGCTGTATGCCGGTGGCGGTATCTCGGCGTCCACGCGCCAGGCCAGTCGCGCCATGGAGCAGGCCGAGTACGAACTGGAGGGCAAGACCCGCGAAACCCTGATCGAACTGCGTCGGCAGTTCAGCGCCTGCCTGTCGGGGGTGAGCAAGTTGCGTGCGTATCAGAAGGCCTTGGTGTCGGCCGAAGCGCTGGTGGTGTCGACCCAGCAAAGCATCCTGGGGGGCGAGCGGGTCAACCTCGATGCACTCAACGCCGAGCAGCAGCTCTACAGCACGCGGCGCGACCTGGCCCAGGCGCGGTACGACTACCTGATGGCCTGGACCAAATTGCATTACTACGCCGGCAACCTGCGCGATACCGACCTGGCCAAGGTCGATGAGGCGTTTGGGCGTTGATTTTGGGTGTTCACAACAATAAGAGAGGCACTGACATGGGTATCTTTGACTATAAAAACCTCGGCACCGAGGGTTCCAAGGCGTTGTTCGCCGACGCGATGGCGATCACGCTGTATTCCTATCACAACCTGGACAACGGCTTTGCCGTGGGTTACCAGCACAATGGCCTGGGGCTGGGCTTGCCGGCCACGTTGGTCGGCGCGCTGCTGGGCAGTACGGATTCTCAGGGTGTGATCCCCGGCATTCCCTGGAACCCGGATTCGGAAAAAGCGGCGCTGGACGCGGTGCAAAAGGCCGGTTGGACGCCCATCAGCGCCAGCACCCTGGGCTACGGCGGCAAGGTCGATGCGCGGGGTACGTTCTTCGGCGAAAAGGCCGGTTACACCACGGCCCAGGTCGAGGTGTTGGGTAAGTACGATGACGCAGGCAAGCTACTGGAGATCGGTATTGGCTTTCGCGGCACCTCAGGGCCTAGGGAAACCTTGATCAGCGATTCCATCGGCGACCTGGTCAGTGACCTGCTGGCCGCACTGGGCCCCAAGGATTACGCGAAGAATTATGCCGGGGAGGCCTTTGGCGGTTTGCTCAAGAACGTTGCTGACTATGCCAGCGCCCACGGCTTGAGCGGCAAGGATGTAGTCGTCAGCGGCCACAGCCTGGGCGGGCTGGCCGTCAACAGCATGGCCGACCTGAGCAACAATAAGTGGGCCGGTTTCTACAAGGATGCCAACTATGTGGCCTATGCGTCACCGACCCAAAGTGCCGGCGACAAGGTGCTGAATATCGGCTATGAAAACGACCCGGTGTTCCGTGCGCTGGATGGCGCGTCCTTCAACCTGTCGTCCCTGGGCGTGCATGACAAACCCCATGAGTCGACCACCGACAATATCGTCAGCTTCAACGACCACTACGCCTCGACGCTGTGGAATGTGCTGCCGTTTTCCATTGTCAATCTCCCGACCTGGGTTTCGCACCTGCCCACCGGTTACGGCGATGGCCTGACGCGGGTGCTTGAGTCAGGCTTCTACGAGCAGATGACCCGTGATTCCACGGTGATTGTCGCCAACCTGTCGGACCCGGCGCGGGCCAATACGTGGGTGCAGGATCTCAACCGCAATGCTGAACCGCATAAAGGCGATACCTTCATCATTGGCAGCGACGGCAATGACCTGATCCAGGGGGGCAAGGGCGCGGACTTTATCGAGGGCGGCAAGGGCAATGACACGATCCGCGATAACAGCGGGCACAACACCTTTCTGTTCAGCGGGCATTTCGGCCAGGACCGGGTGATTGGCTATCAATCGACGGACACGCTGGTGTTCAAGGATGTGCAGGGCAGTGTGGATTACCGTGAGCACGGTGGGGATACGGTGATCAGTGTGGGCGGGGATTCGGTGACGCTGGTTGGGGTTAGCGGATGGTCGGGGGAGGGCGTTGTCATCGTCTGACAGACACATGTGGGGGCCAGGCCCCCACATGATTGCTCAATCAGTCTTCCTTGCGCACGGTGGCCACATCGTCGGCCTTGACCCGTACACGCTTGCCGGCGATGTCGGTGAACTCGTAGAAACCGTCGGCGGTCTTGGTTTTTGGGGTGTCCTTGGTCAAATACTGTGTGCCGTTTTGCAGCGTCACTACGGTCTGCGTCGCGCAACCGGCCAATACCAGAAAAGTGAGTGCAACCAGTGGCAGACCCAAATTCTTCATGTTCATAACCCTTACCTTTAACCTTGAAAAGTCCCACGCCAGAGGCGCGGGCAACAAATGTTACGCCATCGGCTCACCCATCTGATCACTTTTATGTGAAAAGTTGCAGGCGCCATTTATCTATTAGCCATTGCAACCTGGCCTTGGCGACGGCACTCTGTATGCATAACCAGTATTTGAACGCTGCACGCCATGGCCAACCCCCTCGAAGACCCGCTCTATTACCTGCATAACTTCCGCCAGGTCCTGCATTGGCTGGGGCAACGCTATGCGGACCTGCTGGATGCGGACGAACAGCATTTCATTCAGCAATTTGACAGGTTGCCGCAGGCGTCCCAGGCACTTTTGGTGCGCATGGTGATGCGCAAGGGTGTGCATTTTCGGGCTGGCAAGCTCAATTACCTGGAGATCGGCTGCACCCACGCCGCTGCCGCGCCATTGCTTGCCTTGGGCTGGGTCGACAATCAATCCCCGCTGGCCTTTGAAGCGCTGTTCGGCTTGCTGCAAAAAGGCGAGATACTCGGTGCGTTCAAGCCCTGGATCGACCAGCCCAAGGGCAAGAAGTCCGATTGGTTGGAAGGGCTGGCGGCGCAATTCACCGACAACCGCAGTTTCGCCAGCTGGTGTCCGGACCTTACCGACACCCTGTACAGCCTTACCGTCATGGAATTGTGTGATCGCCTGCGCCTGATGTTCTTCGGCAACCTGCATCAGGACTGGTCGGAATTCGTGCTGGCCGACCTGGGCATCTACACCTACGAAAAAGTCGAATTCTGCGCAGAATCCCGTGGGCTGCGCAGCCGTGACGATGTGCACGGCTTTCTGTTCCTGCACCAATGCCAGCAGGCCTTTGAAGCCGGTGAAGCGTTGGAGGAGGTACTTGTCAGGGTCGCAACCCTGAGTACCGACAACCCCTGGCTGGAAAAACGTCGGGCCAAGTTGTTGTTCCAGGTCGGTCAATATTGCGAGCGCATTGCCGAGTTGGCGTTGGCGGAACAGATTTACCGCGCCTGTACCTATCCTGGTGCCCGCTCACGACTGATTCGGGTGCTGGAGCGCCAGGAGGACTACGGCCAAGCCATGGCCCTGGCAACTGCCGCCCAACAGGCCCCGGAAAGCGCCGCCGAGCAGCAACACTTATTGCGTGTCGTGCCACGCCTGCGCCGCAAGCTGGGTGAACCGGCGTTGCCCAAAACCAAGCCACGTCCGGTCACCCGACTGGACCTGGCCCTTGCACTGCCCGAGCCGCTGATGTCGGTGGAGTATTGCGTGCAGGCTCACCTCAGCGAGCCCGATGGGCCGGTGCACTACGTTGAAAACGGGCTGATCAATTCACTGTTCGGCCTGCTGTGCTGGGACGTGATCTTTACGCCGCTGCCGGGTTCATTTTTCCACCCGTTCCAACGCGGGCCAGCGGACCTGCACAGCGAAGACTTCCACCAGCGCCGTGCACCGCTGTTCGCCGCGTGTTTCGAGCAATTGCAGGACGAACGCTACAAAGCCACCATTCGCCAACGTTACAGCGACAAGTGGGGGATCCAGTCACCTTTCGTGTTCTGGAACCTGCTCAGCGAAGACCTGCTGGAACAGGCCCTGGCCTGCCTGCCCGCCGAACACCTGCGCTACTGGTTTGAACGGCTGCTGCTGGACATCCGCGCCAACCGCGCCGGCATGCCCGACCTGATCCAGTTTTGGCCAGCGCAAAAAACCTACCGCATGATCGAGGTCAAGGGACCTGGCGATCGCCTGCAGGACAACCAGTTGCGCTGGCTGGAATTCTGCGGCGAATACCAGATGCCGGTGACGGTCTGCTATGTGCGTTGGGCAGAGTCCGCTTGAGCTACAACGTTGCCGTGCGTGCACTGTGTGAGTTCACGGCCAAGGTCGGTGACCTGGACCTGCGTTTTACGCCGTCGCCCAGCGCCCAGGAAGGCATTGTCGGCCACCGCACCGTCGCCTCGCGGCGCAGCGCGCACTACCAGAATGAAGTGGCGCTTGAAGGCGAGTACCAGCAGCTCAAGGTGCGGGGCAGGGCAGACGGCTACGACCCTGACGCCAACCGCCTGGAAGAAGTGAAGACCTATCGCGGCGACCTCGACGCCCAGCCGGCCAACCATCGGCAACTGCACTGGGCCCAAGTCAAAGTGTATGGCTGGCTGATGTGCCAGAAGCTCAACCTCGCGGAAATCGACCTGGCGCTGGTCTACTTCGACATCGTCGGCGAAGGCGAGACAGTGCTTAACCAACGCTTCCAAGCCGCCGAGCTGGAACCCTTCTTCAACCAGCAATGCGCACTGTTCCTCGGTTGGGCCAAACAGGAAATGGCACACCGCGAAGCGCGCAACAGCGCCGCGCAGACCCTGGCGTTTCCCCATGCCGGTTTCCGTCCTGGCCAGCGTTCGCTTGCCGAATCGGTGTTCAAGGCGGTCAGCACCGGCCGTTGCCTGATGGCCCAGGCACCGACCGGTATCGGCAAGACCATCGGTACGATTTTTCCCTTGATCAAGGCCCTGGCGCCCCAGCAACTGGACAAGCTGTTCTTCCTCACTGCCAAGACGCCCGGCCGCAAACTGGCCCTGGATGCCGCCCAGGTGCTGCATGCCAGCAGTCCCGACATGCCTTTGCGTGTGCTGGAGTTGGTGGCGCGGGACAAAGCCTGCGAACACCTCGACAAGGCCTGTCATGGCGATTCATGCCCCCTGGCCAAAGGCTTCTACGACCGTTTGCCCGCCGCACGCATCGCCGCCGCCAAGGTGCGCCTGCTCGATCAGCGCAACCTGCGCGAGGTGGCCCTGGCCCATGACGTCTGCCCCTATTACCTGAGCCAGGAAATGGCGCGCTGGGCCGACCTGGTGGTCGCCGACTACAACTATTACTTCGATTTTGGCGCCATGTTGTTCGGCCTGGCCCAGCTCAACCAGTGGCGTGCAGCCGTGCTGGTGGACGAGGCACACAACCTGGTCGAGCGCGCCCGCTCGATGTACAGCGCCAGCCTCGACCAGTACCACCTCAAGACCCTGCGCGACACAGCCCCCGAGCCCTTGAAGAAGCCCTTGCAGCGCCTCAACCGTGAGTGGAACGCGCTGCATAAAGACCAACTTGCGCCGTACCAGGCCTACAGCGTCCGCCCCGAGAAACTGCTGCAGGCCCTGAGCCTGTGTGCGAGCGCCATGGGCGAGTACTTCAATGAACACCCCGAATCCCTCAGCGGCGACCTGCAAAATTTCTATTTCGAGGTGCTGCAATTCGGTAAGGTCGCCGAGCTGTTCAACGAACACTTCATTTTCGACATCAGTAAGCGCCAGCTCGGCGGCAAGCGCAGCAGCTCGACCCTGTGCCTGCGCAACGTGGTGCCTGCCGAGTTCATCCGCCCACGGTTGACGGCGGCCCGCAGCAGCGTGTTGTTTTCCGCGACCCTGAGCCCCCGTCATTACTACGCGGATTTGCTGGGCCTGCCGACGGACACGGCATGGATCGATGTGGAGTCGCCGTTCAAGGCCGAGCAGTTGCAGGTGCACATCGTCGATTCAATCTCTACGCGCTTCGTGCACCGCGAGGCCTCGCTGGAGCCGATCGTTGCGTTGATCGCTCGCCAGTACCTGCAACAGCCGGGCAACTACCTGGCGTTTTTCTCGAGTTTTGATTATTTGCAGCAGGTGGCGCAGTTGCTGGCCGAGCGGCATCCGAAGATCGCGCTGTGGCAACAGTCTCGCGGCATGGCCGAGGCCGAGCGCCAGGCCTTTCTCGACCAGTTCACCGAGCACAGCCAGGGCATCGGGTTTGCCGTGCTGGGCGGCGCGTTCGGCGAGGGCATCGACTTGCCCGGAACCCGTTTGATCGGCGCATTCATTGCCACCCTTGGCCTGCCCCAGTTGAACCCGGTCAACGAACAGATGAAGTTGCGCATGGGCACGATCTTCGGCGCGGGCTACGACTACACCTACCTGTATCCCGGCATCCAGAAAGTCGTGCAGGCGGCGGGCCGGGTGATCCGCAGCCAGCAGGATCAGGGTGTGGTGATGTTGATCGATGACCGATTTGGCGAGGCACGGGTACGTCAATTGCTGCCGCGCTGGTGGGCGGTGGCTTGAGTCATTCCTGCCATCAATGATGCTGGTGGCTTCAGCCGCCATGGTCCACGCTGGGGAAAACCTTCAAATAGGTCATGCCCATGCGCCAGCACTTCATCAGCGTCAACGGTATTGAGTTAAGCGTTCATATTGCAGGCCCAGAACAGGGGACGCCGATCTGGTTGCTTCACGGTTTCCCGGAATGCTGGTACTCCTGGCGCGAACAGATTCCCGCACTGGCAGCGGCGGGTTATCGCGTATTTGCCCCGCAAATGCGTGGTTATGGCCAGACAAGTTCGCCCAGTGAAATTGCCGACTATGACCTGTTGACCCTATGCGGCGATATCCAGCAAGCCATGGACCATTTTGGCCATACGCAGGTGGTGATGGCCGGCCATGACTGGGGCGCTGTGGTGGCTTGGCACCTGGCGTTGCTTGAGCCTGAGCGTGTCACACGCTTGATCACGATGTCGGTCCCGTTCGCTGGGCGCGCACGGCGGCCGGTGATCGAAATCATGCGCGAGCTGTATGCCGACCGCTTCAACTACATCCTGTATTTCCAGGCGCCGGGCGTTGCCGAGCAGGAGTTGAATGCTGATGTCGAACGCACTTTGCGCCTGTTCATGCAGGACCAGGATGTGTTTCTACAGCGCAAGCCTGCCAGCGCCACCTTGCTCGAAGGCATGTCGGCGCCCGGTGAAATGCCGCATTGGTGTTCCCAGGCGGACTTGGACGTGTATGTGAACACCTTTGCCGAGCACGGTTTTCGTGGCCCGCTGAACTGGTATCGCAACTTTGAACGCAACTGGCAACGCACTGAGTGCCTGGCGGAGCAGCAGGTCTTGCAACCCACGTTGTTCCTGATCGGCGACCGCGACCCGGTCGGGGTCTTCGAGGCCCACACGCTCAAGCGCATGCCGGATTCAGTGCCGCAGCTTGAGCAACACGTGTTGGCCAACTGTGGTCACTGGATCCAGAACGAACAAGCCCAACAGGTCAACGCGCTGATGCTCGGGTTTCTAGGGAAAACGTGAAGGTTGCCCCTCGACCCGGTTGATCCACCAGGCGAATGCTGCGCCCATGTAATTGCAGGATGCGGTGCACGATGCGCAGGCCCAGGCCACCGTCACGGCGGGCACCGCCGATGGTAAACGCGCGCAGGAACAAGCCTTCGCGCAGCTCGGCGTCGATGCCTGGGCCGCTGTCGCTGACGGTGATGGCGACAGCATTGGGTTCCGGCGACAACGTCACCTCGATTTCGCCGTTCACCGGTGTATGACGCAGGGCGTTATCCAACAGGTTGGTCAACACTCGCTCGATCAGACCCAGGTCCGCCAGCACCGTGGGCACTTGCGGTGGAAGGGTCGCAGTGAGCGTAATGCCGCGCGCTTCGGCCGTGAGCTCGAATTTCTGGAAAATGTCC
>NZ_JACART010000094.1:0-34181 GCF_013386445.1 Pseudomonas sp. P7759 | reverse complement strand
CAAGCAATTTGACTACTCTAACGAGCATCAGATTGCGGTGTGTGAAGACGATAGAACCGAAAGTTCGAATCTCACAAAACACCGAAAGCTGTCACATACCCAATTTGCTGAAGCGAGGCACATGCCACGACTCAGTACCCGAATTTCTTGACGACCATAGAGCATTGGAACCACCTGATCCCATCCCGAACTCAGCAGTGAAACGATGCATCGCCGATGGTAGTGTGGGGTTTCCCCATGTGAGAGTAGGTCATCGTCAAGATTAAATTCCGAAACCCCATTTGCGAAAGCAGATGGGGTTTTGTTTTGGGCGGGCGAAAAGTGCATTGAAGATAGATAGGTTACATCGCTTAAAAATCTTTCTCCTTGATCAACTCTATCAACGCCCTCAAACCCGCCGGTACATGACGCCTTCCTGGATAGTAGAGCCGCAACTTGTCAAACGACGGCGTCCAGTCTTCAAGCACACGCACCAAGCGTCCTGCTGCGAGATCCGCCGCGGCATTCCACTCAGTTAGATAAACCAGGCCAACCCCAGCTCGGGCCGCCTCAAGCATCAGAGTAGGGTTATCAAGCGTCAGTGGCCCTTGTACGTCCACAGTTATAGCTTCACCGTGTCGTTCAAACTCCCACCGATAAATAGTGCCGCTCGGCATGCGGCTGCGAATGCAATCATGTGCGCTCAAATCCAAAGGGGTCTGCGGGGTAGGATGTTCAGCAAAATAGGCCGGACTTCCCAGCACGGCAAAGCGCTGTCGAGGGCTGATATCCACGGCAACCATGTCCAGTGGAATGCTATCGCCCAAGCGAATCCCTGCATCAAACCCTTGAGCGACAATATCAACCAGGCGACCCTCGGTGACGATATCCAGCTTCATCTGTGGATGGCGTCGCAGGTATTCGAGCAACAGTGGCATCACTTGTTTGGCCGCACCAGCCGATGTGTTCAGCCGTAAAGTACCGGTTGGGTCCGCCTGGCGATTACCGGCTTGTTCCAACGCAATCCGGATCGTCGAGAGGGCGGGCGTAATTGTGCTGACAAACTCCGCCCCTACCTCCGACAACGACACACTGCGTGTCGTCCGATTGAACAAGCGCACTCCCATTCGCGCTTCAAGCGCAGCAATCGAGTGGCTCAGGGCAGATGTCGACACATCCAGCTCAGTCGCCGCAGCGCGGAAACTCCGATGGCGTGCCACCGCCAGCACTGCTTCCAGTTCATTCAGCCCGGATGTGTTCATTGTCCTGGATCACTCATCAGCTCATGCCATTTTGTACGGATTATCAGGCCAATCATAGTGGCTTACCGTAGGGCATACCAACTGAGTGTTTTCGGAGAACCTATGCACCAGATCAATGAGATCTACATCAATGGCCAGTTTGTCACGCCCCAAGGCGAGGAGCTGTTCGACCTCTTCAACCCGGCGACCGCCCAGCCCATCGGGCAAGTCAGGTTGGCCGACGAGCAAGACGCACACGCCGCCATCAAAGCCGCAAAGCAGGCCTTTCCTGAGTTCTCGCGCACGCCCAAAGCTACGCGCGTCGCTCATCTCAAACGCATGCATGCCGCGGTCGCGGGCGTGGAAGCCGAACTGACCCAAGCCATCATCGAAGAGTACGGCGCACCGGTTTCCCGTGCGGTCTGGATGGCCAAACATGCAGCCAGCGTCCTACTGGATGCTGCGCGTGTGCTGCAGGACTATGACTTCACTCGGCGCATCGGTATCGCTGAAGTGATCATGCAACCCTTGGGCGTCGCTGGGCTTATCACGCCCTGGAACAGCAACGCTGGCTTCATCTGCGGTAAGCTGGCCGCCGCCCTCGCTGCCGGTTGTACGGCCGTGATCAAGCCCAGCGAAATGAGCGCCTTGCAAACCTCAGTCGTTACCCGCGCGCTTCATCAAGCCGGATTACCCGCCGGAGTCTTCAATATCGTGACAGGGCGTGGAGAAACCGTTGGTGCCGTTCTCAGTACGCACGCTGACATTGCCAAGGTCTCGTTCACTGGCTCCACGGCAGTAGGTAAACACATCCTGCGTGCGGGCGCTGAAACCTTGAAACGGATCACCCTCGAACTGGGTGGGAAGTCGCCTGTATTGGTTCTCGATGATACCGATTTGAAAAAAACCATCCCCATGGCGCTTCAGGCAGGCTTCATGAACAGCGGGCAGGCCTGTATCGCGGGCACCCGAATCCTCGTACCTGCTCATCGTTTGGCTGAGGTGGAGCGGTTGATCATCAAGGAAGTTGCCAACATCCGTGCAGGCGACCCGCAGGACCCGAACACCAGTGTCGGTCCCATGGTCAGCCTCAAGCAATGGCAGAGGGTTCAGGCCTATATCCAGATGGGTATCGAAGAGGGCGCTCACCTACTGGCGGGGGGCCCGGGTCTACCCGACGAATGCACGGCCGGTTGGTTCATCAAACCCACTGTCTTCAGCCGCGTGACAAACCAGATGACCATTGCTCGCGAAGAAATCTTCGGCCCAGTGCTTTCGGTTATCACCTACAAAGATGAAGCAGAAGCCCTGGCCATCGCCAACGACACGCCCTATGGCCTTCAGGCTTATATTCTGTCCACCGATGTAAAGAAAGCTCACACCCTGGCCTCTCAAATCGACGCTGGTCGCGTGCTGATCAACACCCTGGCCCACGAACCCCTTGCGCCTTTTGGCGGTTTTAAACAATCCGGCATCGGTCGTGAATACGGTACTTTCGGTCTGGAGGCTTTTCTGGAGCCAAAATCCATCCTCTCTTAACCCTCAAAACCTGCCGTTGGGGAAATCGATGCAAAGTGTTTCTGCATTTTTGGTATGGTGCAGCACATTTTCACAGGGATTGATCTTTCATCCGCAGGACGCGGCGTCGACCTTCTTCAACGAGATGCTGTAGAAATGCCTGAACCGATACCGATCAAAGATCACGAAAAAGAGAACCGCCTGGTCAACAAGCGCTTGCTCGCCTGCGCACTGTTGGTGATCGGCATCACCTGTGCGCTGGTAGGGCGCATGTACTTCCTGCAGGTCGTACAGTTCGACTATCACTCGACGATTTCCGAAAACAACCGTGTCCACGTGTTGCCGATTACCCCGACGCGCGGGTTGATCTATGACCGTAACGGCGTGGTACTGGCCGACAACCGCCCCAGCTACAACCTGACCATCACTCGCGAGCGCACCACCGACCTCAAGGGCGAGCTGGACGCCATTGTCAGTTTGCTGCACTTGCCGGCTGAAGACCGCGCGGTCTTCGACAAGGCGCTGAAGCAGGCACGCCATCCTTTCGTCCCTGTGACCTTGTTTTACGAGCTGACCGAAGAGCAGATCGCGCTGCTGGCCGTGAATGAGTTCCGCCTCCCTGGCGTAGACGTAGAACCGCAGTTCGTCCGCCATTACCCGTTGGGCGCTCACTTTGCGCACTCCATCGGTTACGTAGGCCGGATCAACGAGAAAGAATCCAAAGCCCTCGACTCCGTGGAGTACCGCGGTACGCAGTCCATCGGCAAGACCGGTATCGAGCGCTTTTACGAATCGGAGCTGCATGGCCACGTCGGCTATGAGGAAGTCGAGACCAATGCGCAGGGCCGCGTACTGCGCGTACTCAAGCACACCGACCCGATTCCCGGCAAAAACATCGTGCTGAGCCTCGACGTGCACCTCCAGGAAGCCGCGGAAGAAGCCTTGGGCGATCGCCGTGGCTCGGTAGTTGCACTGGACCCGCAAACCGGCGAAGTTCTCGCCATGGTCAGCAAACCCAGTTTCGATCCGAACTTGTTTGTCACCGGTATCAGCTTCAAGGAATACGCTGCACTGCACGATTCCATCGACCGGCCGCTGTTCAACCGTGTGCTACGGGGTCTCTACGCGCCAGGCTCGACGATCAAACCGGAAGTCGCCATCGCCGGTCTCGACAGTGGTGTTGTTACTGCACAAACCCGCGTGTTCGACCCTGGTTACTACCAACTGCCGGATTTTGACCATAAATACCGCAACTGGAACCACAGCGGTGACGGCTGGGTAGATATGGACGCAGCCATCATGCGCTCCAACGACACCTACTTTTACGACCTTGCACACAAGCTGGGTATCGATCGCTTGCACGACTATCTGGCTGAGTTCGGCCTTGGCCAGAAAGTCTCATTGGACATGTTCGAAGAATCAGCCGGCCTGATGCCTTCTCAGGCTTGGAAGCGCGCCACGCGTCGCCAACCTTGGTTCCCGGGTGAAACCGTGATTCTCGGCATTGGCCAGGGCTACATGCAGGTCACGCCACTGCAACTGGCCCAGGCCACCGCACTGATTGCCAACAAAGGCGTGTGGAACCGACCGCACCTGGCCAAGACCATCAACGGCGTGCCGCCGGTGGATGAAAACCCGATGCCGAACGTGGTCCTCAAGGACCCACGTGATTGGGAACAGGTCAATCACGGCATGCAACTGGTGATGCACGACCCACGCGGCATTGCCCGTGCTGCCGCACAAGGCGCGCAATACCGCATTGCCGGCAAGAGTGGTACGGCGCAAGTGGTGGCGATCAAGCAGGGCGAGCGTTACAACCGTGAGAAGACCCTCGAACGCCATCGCGACAACGCCCTGTTCGTCGGCTTCGCGCCAGCGGAACACCCGAAGATCGTGATTTCGGTGATGATCGAAAACGGTGAGGCCGGCGGCCGCGTGGCGGGTCCGGTGGTGCGCCAGATCATGGACGCCTGGCTGCTCGACCAGCAAGGCCATCTGAAACCCCAATATGCGACGCCAGCCAAAGCGCCCGGTGATCCCAAGGTTTGATTCAGGTCATCCACTCATCCCACTGGTCTACGCCTTCGTAGGCCAGCCAAGGCACATCATGGGTGGTCCAGATGTGCGCGGTAGGCCTGACCCCCGGATCATCGTCCAGCGTCGCCACCCGCACAATGACGTGGGGTTGATGCCCACGCTCCGCCATCAGGTGTGAGCCGCAGCGCGAGCAGAAATGTCGGTGTTTACCCGGCGAAGACTCGAAGGACGCTAATAACTCGATGCCCTGGGTCCAGCGAAAGTGTTCACGCATCACGCCGGCCGTCGCGACAAAGGCCGCCGCATGCACCTTGCGGCAGCTGTCGCAATGGCAGTGGCTGATAGGCATATCCAAGCTGTCTAACTGGTACCGCACAGCCTTGCAGAAACAACTGCCATTGAGTGGTTGGGTCATCACACGTCACCTCAGAGGAGAGGAGACAATCTACCTTTTGCCACCACGCGGCGCATAGCCATAGCCTTTGTTCCGCCAAGTGGACGTTCTGAAGCAAGTCGCAACACCAATGCGTGGCCGAAAGGTTGCGCATTGTTCGATGTCGCCTACTGTCAATGGAGGAGGTGACTTATGCACGTATTGGATCGAATCGAACGAAAAGTCCTGCTCAACGCGTCACGTAAACAGGTCTGGGAAGCCCTCACCGATGCCGAGCAATTCGGCCGGTGGTTTGGTATCGCACTCGACGGCAAAACCTTCACAGCCGGGCAAAGCATCGAAGCGCCGATCACGTATCCTGGTTACGAACATGTGATCTGGAAGGCCAGGATCGAACGCATCCTGCCGCAAACCCTGTTCTCATTCTGGTGGCATCCCTTCGCGGTCGAGGAGGGTGTCGACTACGACCAGGAAACCCCAACCTTGGTGGAATTCACGATTGAGGATCGGGCGCCGGGCATTCTGCTGCGGGTGGTCGAATCCGGGTTCGATGCCGTGCCTGAGGCACGACGGCAGAAGGCCTTCAAAATGAATTCCCGTGGCTGGGACGAACAGATGGGCAACATCGAAAACTACTTGAGCCGGGCCCGTCAGGCTTGAGGGTAGCGGGCATCATCAGTGATGCCCGCCTTTCACCGGTCTCAGCTTTCGTGAGCGGTGGTGATCTCCAGGGTGTCGGTGTAAGTCACCACCACACTCTGCCCGACCTTGAGGTCTTTGAGGCCGGCGCGGATTTCCGGTTTCTCAACGTTCAACACCTTCGTCGCACCGGCTGGATTCTCCAGGGTGACCTGGTTTTTCTTCAGGTCGATATGGGTGATCTTCAGCTGCACCTGCACCTGGCGGAAGGCCGCGCCACCTGGGTTCGGGTTGTCGGCGGTGGCGCGGATCACGCCGGTTTTTTCGCTGGCGTCCGGTGCGCCCTTGTCCACGTCGGTGTCCAGCACGGCCGCGACCGAGTGGGTGGTCAATACCTTGACCTGGTCGCCGACCTTGAGATTGCCCAGGTCCTTGGCGGCATCGGTGAGCTGCACATGCACCTCACGGCCCTCGGCACCCGCAAGCACGACTTGATGCTTGGCGGCATCCACCGCCAGCACCTTGGTGGTGACTTCATCGGCTTCAAGGGATTTGGACAGCGGGATATCGGCGGCATGGGCCACCAGGTGGCCGGCAGACAGCAGGGTGGCCAGGGCGATTGCCTGGCGCAGGGAACGAGTTAACTTCATTGTCAGGACTTCCATGTGAGAGGAGCCCTGAGTCTAGTGGTGAGCCGGCGATGCGCAAATCTGCCGGCTCACGTTGTTGCCGTCCTGTTAGAAGTCCACGCTGGCCGACAGCTTGGCGACGCGCGGATCGCCTTGGCTCAGGAAACCGCCCTGGGCCGATTCCCAGTACTTCTCGTTGGCGACGTTCTCCACGGTGGCGCCGAGGGTGACATCACGCTGGGCCACCTTGAAGTTGTAGCGCGCGCCGATATCGAAACGGTTCCAGGCTGGCAGGCTCAGGTTGTTGGCGGCGTCGGCGTACTGCCCACCGGTGCGCAGCATGCGGCCGTTGAGGGTCACGCCTTGCAGGCCGGGCACATCCCAATCCACGCCGGCATTGAGCTGGAACGAAGGCACGCCGATTGCGCGGTTACCATCGTTGGCGCCGTTTTGCGTGTCCTTGAGTTCGGTCTTCATCACCGTCACACCGCCCAGCAGACGCAGGCCGCTGACCGGTTCGCCGAAGACGTTCAGTTCCACGCCTTTGTTGATTTGCAGGCCTTCGCGGACATAACGCGCTGTCGTTGCATCGATGACCTGAACGTAACCGGCCCCCGGTTGTTCGATACGGTAAACACCCAGTGTTGCCCCATAGGTGCCCATGTCGACTTTCACGCCCGCTTCAATCTGCTTGGAGCGTGCTGGCGCAAACACCTCGCCACCGCCGATGATGGTCCGGTTGCCCGAGTTGACGGGGGAGGTCGGGCCTTGGGCCAACCCTTCGATGCGGTTGGCATAGAAGGACACGTGCTCCCACGGCTTGAAGACCAGGCCGTAGACCGGCGTGGTGATCGACTCGTCATAGTTCGCCGTGCGGGTGCCGCTCATGTAGTTGTAACCCTGCACGACAATCTGCTGGCGGCGTGCACCGACCGTCACCAACAGGCGGTCATCGAAGAACCCCAGCGTGTCGGACACCGCCGTACTGCGCACAAAGGTCTTGGCGGTAATGGTCGGGTCGCTGAAATCCGTGCCTGGCGTATTGCGTGGGTTGTTCAAGGTGGGCGGCGCGCCAGTGACCGGGTCGTAGATATTGGTGGGGGTCGCTGTCGATGAGGCGTTGAACACATAGGCGTTGCGCGCCTGGGTCCAGATACCGGCCAAACCGAAGTTGAGACGGTGACTGACAGCGCCGGTCTGGAACTTGCCATTCAGGCCGCCCATGGCGCTGCGGTTGTCCTCTTCGTGGGCAATGGTCGAGCGGCTCGCCAGGGCGTTGCCGCTGTTGTCAGTCAGGGTGACAGATGAATACTGCCCCATTTCCCGGGTGTGCTTGGCACCGGCCGCCGCATAGGCCGTCCAGTTATCATTCAAGTCATACTCGGCGCGCAGCATCCCCAGGGTGTCCTCAAGGTTGGTACTGCTCCAGCTCGGCGCGTAGTTGGTGTCGGCCGACGGTGCATCCGGGACATGGGTGGCGGTGCCCAAAAAGACCGAGTTGCGCCCGCCGTTGATGCGCTGCTTTTGGTACACAAAGTCACTCGACAGGCGCAACGCATCGCCACGGTAGTCCAGGCCGACGGCAAACAGCTTCGAGCGTTGGTTTTCATCGTCGATGCCGGTATCGCCTTCGCGCTGTGACAGGTTCACCCGTGCGCCAAAACGATTGTCCTCACCGAAACGCTGGCCAATATCCAAGTGTTCGCCCACCCGGCCATCACTGCTGATATCGGTGCTGAACCGACGCAGCGGCACGTCATCGGCGCGCTTGGGTTGCAGGTTCACACCGCCGCCGATCCCCGAACCGCCGGGCGTCACGCCGTTGATGAAGGCGTTCGGGCCCTTGAACACTTCCACGCGCTCCAAGGCGTCGGTGGAGAGGATCTGGCGCGGCAGGATGCCGTACAAGCCGTTGAAGGAAATGTCGTCGCCATTCAGTGGCAGGCCACGGATCATGAAGGTCTGCGCCTGGTTGGCAAACCCCGACGCCTGGCGTACGGACGAGTCGTTGAGCAGCACATCGCCGACGGTTTCGGCCTGCTGGTCGCGAATCAGTTTCTCGGTGTAGGAGGCCATGCTGAACGGCACGTCCATGATGTCCTGGTTGCCCAGCACACCCAATTGACCACCGCGTGCCACTTGGCCACCCGCATATACAGGGGGCAGTGCGCTTGGCGCGGGGGCATCGGCGTTGATGTTGGTGGCGCCCAGTTCCAGCGTGTTGCCCTCCTGGCCGGTGTTCGCATCCTGCGGGGTGGCTGGGGTTGCAGCGTGAGCGCTGAGGCTCAGTGAGCAGCACAGGGCGAGCAGGGTTGGGCGCAACGGCACGGCGAATGGGGCGGGCATGGGCGATCCTGACGGCTAACCGTCATGTGTGAGGAAAAGGGCAACGGCGTTGCGCGTCCTCACTGCGCGGATACGACTCCGGCGCGAATGATAGTAATTATTATTAACGTCACGCAACAAATTTTTACTCACACGGTCTGCGTGCGTGGATGCCGAGTAGAATCACGCCCTGAAAGCGATTCCTGAGGTGCGGTACGGTGGATTTACAGCAGGGTTTTGTCCTGACCCGGCATTGGCGCGATACCCCGGCGGGCACGGAGGTCAGCTTCTGGCTGGCCACCGACCAGGGCCCGAGGTTTGTCCGCCTACCCGTGCAGACCTCGGTGATGTTCATTCCCGAGGCCCATCGCAAGCCGCTGGATTGGCTGCTCAAGGGCGAGCGCGACATCGAGCTGCGCCCCTTGCAGCTGTGCGATTTCCATCACCGCCCCGTCCTCGGCCTGTACACCCGCCAGCACCGCCAGGCGATGGATGTGGAAAAACGCCTGCGCGCGGCGGGCGTCGACGTCTACGAAGGCGACGTGCGCCCGCCCGAACGCTACATGATGGAGCGTTTCATCACTGCCCCGGTGTGGTTCGGCGGCACACCCGACGCCAGCGGCGTACTGTGCGACGCACAGATGAAACCCGCGCCCGACTACCGTCCGCCGCTGAAACTGGTGTCCCTCGACATCGAGACCACCGCCCAGGGCGATCTCTATTCCATCGCCCTTGAAGGCTGCGGCGAGCGCCAGGTGTACATGCTTGGCCCGCCGAACAAAACCGACGCCGTGGACTTCAAGCTCGACTATTGCGACACCCGTGCCCAACTACTCGAACGCCTCAACCAATGGCTGGCGCTGCACGACCCCGATGCGATCATCGGCTGGAACGTGGTGCAGTTCGACCTGCGCGTGCTGCACGAACATGCCCAGCGCCTCAATGTGCCGCTCATGCTCGGCCGGGGCGAAGAACCGATGGCCTGGCGCGAGCACGGTAGCCGCAATCATTACTTTGCCGCCGCAGCGGGGCGCTTGATCATCGATGGCATCGAAGCCCTGCGTTCGGCCACCTGGAGCTTTGAATCCTTCAGCCTGGAGAACGTCGCGCAAACGCTGCTGGGCGAAGGCAAGGACATCTCCACGCCGTACCAGCGCATGGACGAGATCAACCGCATGTTCGCCGAGGACAAGCCCGCCCTGGCGCGCTACAACCTCAAGGACTGCGAGTTGGTCACGCGGATTTTCGAGAAGACCGAACTGCTCAAGTTCCTGCTGGAGCGCGCCAGCGTCACCGGCTTGCCAGCCGACCGCAACGGCGGCTCCGTCGCCGCGTTCACCCATTTGTATATGCCGTTGATGCACCGCCAGGGCTTCGTCGCGCCGAACCTGGGCGACAAACCGCCCCAGGCCAGCCCCGGCGGATTTGTCATGGACTCACGTCCCGGCCTTTACGAATCGGTGTTGGTGCTCGACTACAAAAGCCTCTACCCGTCGATCATCCGCAGTTTCCTGATCGACCCGGTGGGTCTCATCGAAGGCCTCAAGTACCCCGACGACAGTGACTCGGTAGAAGGCTTTCGCGGCGCACGGTTTTCCCGCACCCGGCATTGCTTGCCGTCCATCGTCGCGCGGGTTTCCGAAGGCCGCGAAGAGGCCAAGCGCGAACACAACGCGCCGCTGTCCCAGGCCTTGAAAATCATCATGAACGCCTTCTACGGCGTACTCGGCTCCAGCGGCTGCCGCTTCTTCGATACACGCCTGGCTTCGTCGATCACGATGCGTGGCCACCAGATCATGCGCCAGACCCGCGAACTGGTCGAAGCACAAGGCTATGAGGTGATCTACGGCGACACCGACTCCACCTTCGTGTGGCTCGGCAGCGCGCATTCCCAAAAGGATGCCAGCCGTATCGGCCAAGCCTTGGTACAGCACGTCAACGATTGGTGGCGCGAGCACCTGCTCACCGCGTTCGGCCTGCAAAGCGCCCTGGAGTTGCAGTACGAAACCCATTTCACACGCTTCCTCATGCCGACCATCCGTGGCGCGGAAGAGGGCAGCAAAAAACGCTATGCGGGCCTGGTGGTGCGCAGCGATGGCAGTGAAGAAATGGTCTACAAAGGCCTGGAAACCGTGCGCAGCGACTGGTCGCCCCTGGCCCGCCGCTTCCAGCAGGAACTCTACCAACGCATCTTCCATCGCCAGCCGCATCAGGACTACATCCGCGACTACGTGCGCCGTACCCTCAGCGGCGAATTCGATGAATTGCTGATCTACCGCAAACGCCTGCGCCGCCGGCTGGACGACTACGAGCGCAACGTGCCGCCCCATGTGCGCGCCGCGCGTCTGGCCGATGAGTACAACGACCGCCTGAACCGCCCGCGCCAGTACCAGCGCGGTGGCTGGATCAGCTACGTGATCAGCGTCAACGGCCCGGAACCGCTGGAAGTGCGGCAAGCGCCCATCGATTACGACCACTACGTCACCCGGCAATTACAACCGGTGGCGGATGCGATCCTGCCGTTCGTGAATGACGATTTCAGTACCCTGGTGGGCGGTCAGATGGGCCTGTTTTAAAACGCTTGATTCGTCAGGGTGGCAGCCTGCACTCTCTGTCTCTGATGACCACCCAGACGGCGCTGCCACCATGACCCTGATCACACTGACCGGCACCACGGTCGAACTCCTGCCCCTGCAAAGGGAACACAGGGCTGCCTTGCTCGACGCCGCCGCCGATGGCGAATTGTGGAACCTGAAGGTCACCAACGTACCGGGCCCGGACACGGTTGATAAGTACATCGACACCGCCCTGGCGGGGCGTGACGCCGGTAGCGTGATCCCGTTCACCCTGGTGCGTCGTGAAGACGGCCAAGTGGTCGGCAGTACGCGGTTCTGGAAGGTCGACCGGGTCAATCGCAAGTTGGAAATCGGCCATACCTGGCTGTCGCTGTCCACGCAGAAAAGCGCGATCAACACCGAAGCCAAGCTGCTGTTGCTGACCTACGCGTTCGAAGTGCTCGACTGCGTGCGCGTGCAATTCACCACCGATGAGCTCAACGAAAAGTCGCGCGCCGCGATCCTGCGCCTCGGCGCCGTGCAGGAAGGCATCGTGCGCCACGAACGCATCATGCCCGACGGACGCAAGCGCAACTCGGTGCGTTTCAGCATCATCGATTCTGAATGGCCGCAGGTGAAGGCGAACTTGCAGGCCAAACTGCAACGCTAGGAGGAAAAGCCCATGTACACGCTGTATGGCATCGACGAATCCGGCTCCTGCATGATCGAAATCGCCCTGCAACGCTGTGCAGTGCCGTGGCGACGGGTGGACGCGGCCTCTTGGGCGGAGGGTGAGGGCAGTGATGAGTTGGCCCGGATCAACCCGCTCAAGCAGGTGCCCACCCTGGTCACCGCCGATGGCCAGGTGCTCACGGAAAGTGCCGCGATCCTGATCCACCTGGGCCTGGAATATCCCGCCTCGGACCTGCTGGCCGGTAACCGTGCGCAGATCCTTCGCGGGCTGGTGTACATCGCGGCCAATTGTTACTCGGCCATCGGCATCATCGACTATCCGCAACGCTGGCTCGGCAACGTCAACGAAACCGTGCAGGCGCAATTGGTGACGGGCACCCGGCGTTACCTGCATCAGGCCTGGGTGGTGTTCGCCGATCAGTTCGACGAGCAACTGTTTGCGCCCAACGGCGTGCCGAATGCGTTGGGCCTCATGGCGGCAGCGGTGTCGCGCTGGGATGAAGCGCGAGAGGCATTGAACGGCCTGGCGCCGGGCTTTGCCCAGAGCCTGGCGCAGGTGGATGCCGACCCCATCGTCGCCCCCGTATTTGCGCGGCATTGGCCCGAGTGGAAGGTCTCATGATGTTTCCGAAATCAGTGGAAACAATGACACTTGAGCCTACCAAACCCTTGCGTAGCGGGCGTCCTGTCCTACGCTTTCTTAAAGTGGTGTAGGAATCATCCTTGAATTTGACTGTCGCAGACATGAAACTCAAGAACCCTGCATGGAATACAAAGGAGGTGCGCATGCTCATCCGGTCGCTGACCCTGGCTACCTTGATGGCTTTTACGGGGCCGCTGTTGGCTGCTGATGATATCAACCCGCTCAAGCAAGACTTGGGCAAGGCCCGGCCGCTGGTGGTGGTAGAGCTTGATTCCGGCAACGACACCTTGGCGACCCTCAAGAAACAGTTGGACGAGCCTGCGACCAAGCAGTCTTTCGAAGAACGCAACATGGTGTTCTACACCGTGAAGTTCGGCAGCATCGGCGCCGAAGGCGAGAAGTTCGCCAAGGACCCCAAGGACAATAAAAAGCTCACGCCTCCGGAAACGAATGCACTGATCCGTGCCCTCAAACTGGGTGCCGGCAGTGGCACCAAAGTGATCCTGGTGGGCAAGGACGGCGAGAAGAAAGTCGAGAAGACCGTGCCACCGGATACCCTCGACCTGAAGGAGTTCTTCAGCGCCATCGACCAGATGCCGATGGCCGAGAAAGAAACCGCCGCTCCCGCCGAGCCTGAACCGGCTGCCGCTGCTCCGGCGGCGAAACCCGGTGCCAAGGCCGGCAAACCCGCCAAGCACGCAGCCCCGCAACCACTGGACGATTGACCCCCGCCAGGAGCCGGCCAGCCGGCTCCTGCAGCAGAAACTTGCAGCATCGACGCAACGAAGAATATGATAACCGTTATCATTTACGCCTCATTCTTCGCGCGCGCCTTCCATGTCTTCGACTCCTGCGGTAAGCCCCACTGATCTGGCCACCCTGTACCGCCAACAACATCGCTGGTTGCAGCAATGGCTGTGGCGTCGCTTGAACTGCCCGCAGAGTGCCGCCGATCTGGCTCAGGACACCTTTCTGCGGCTGCTGGCAAAAAACCAGCCGGTTGAAATTCTGGCGCCGCGCAGTTTCCTGGCGAAGGTGGCGCAGAGTGTGCTGTCCAATCATTTCCGTCGGCAAAAGCTGGAAAAAGCCTACCTGCAAGCCCTGGCCCTGTTGCCGGAAGAGTCTGCGCCCAGCGCCGAAACCCAGTGGATTCTGCTGGAAACCCTGATGGCCCTCGATGAAGTGCTCAGCCGCCTGGCCTTGCCGGTGCGCCAGGCATTCCTGTGGTCGCAGCTTGATGGTCTCAGCCACGGCGAGATTGCCGAGCGCCTCGGCGCCAGCGTTACCACGGTCAAGCGCTACATCGTCAAGGCGGGTGCGCAGTGCATCCTGCTGGACAGCCAACGTTGATGAACCCATCGCCGTTATCCCTCGAAGCCGCCGAGCAGGCGATGCACTGGCAACTGGAATTACAGGCGCCGGACGTCACTGAACAGACCCGCGCCGACTGGCAGCGCTGGCGCGAGCAGGACCCGGCCCATGAACTGGCCTGGCAGCATTCCCAGCGGTTTCTCCAACGCATGCAAGACGTGCGCGCGCCGGCTCATCAGGCCTTGGCTCGCGCAACGTTGCTGCCGGCAATGTCCCGTCGTCGAGTGATCAAGCACCTTGCCGTGCTGCTGGCGGCGGGCACTACTGCCTGGAGCGTCAAAGACACGGCGTTGGTGCAGCACTGGACCAGCGACTACAGCACCACCGTCGGCGAGCAGTGGCGCATCGGCCTGGCGGATAACACCCAGGTGCAGCTCAACACCGACACCGCCATTGATGTGAAATACACGGCGCACGTACGGAAAATCCAGGTGCTGCGCGGTGAAATCCTGGTGGACCCCAACCTCACCGACGCCCGTCCGCTGTGGGTGCAGACCGCCGAGGGCCTGACCCGTGCCGTCAGCAGTCGCTTCAGCGTGCGCCAGCGCGATGGCTTTACCCAGTTGGGGGCCGACCAGGGCGCACTGTCGGTGCAGATCCCGTCACGCAGCCTGGTGCTGCAAGCGAATGAGCTGGTCAGCTTTGATGCCCACACCTTGCTCGGCCGTCGTCCGCAACGAGATGGCGAGCTGGCCTGGAGCCGGGGCATGATCGTCGCCGAAGGCATGCGGTTGGAGGACTTCCTCGACGAGTTGAGCCGCTACCGGCGCGGGCGCCTGACCTGTGACCCGGCCGTGCGAGGCTTGCGTGTGTCCGGCACTTATCCGCTGTCCGACACCGACCGCATCCTTGCCGCGTTGGGGCAGACCTTGAAGCTGGAAGTGCAGCATTTCACACGTTTCTGGGTCACCCTCAACCCCCGCCAGAACCGGGTTTGAATTTAGTTCGCGCCAGGGTGGTCCGTTTGCGTTTCTCACGAGACTTATATCCCCAGACACTACCTTCACTGGGGAATTGGGCATGCAGCCACGCACACCACATCGCAGAACGTTGAACACCTCTCTGGCCCTGGCCGTCATGCAAGGCATCGCCAGCGTGACGGTCGCCACGCCATTGTTGCTGACGTCGACCTGGGTTCAAGCGGCACCGGACCTGGATTTCGATATTGCGGCCGGCTCGTTGGCCGGGGCGCTCAATCAGTTCGGTCAGGCCAGTCAGATCCTGTTGTCGTACCCGGCGACGCTCACGGATGGCAAGACCAGCCCCGGCCTGCACGGCCGGCATGACCTGGACACTGGCCTGGCGATCCTGCTCAGCACCAGCGATCTGCAAGCGGTGCATGGCAGCGGTAACACCTATTCACTGGAGCCACGCCCGGCGGGTGGCGCGCTGCAACTGGGCACCGTATCGATCTCGGGCAAGGCACCGGGCTCGACCACCGAAGGCACCGGTTCCTATACCACGCAGTCGTCCAGCAGCTCGACGCGCCTGAATCTGACGCCTCGGGAAACCCCGCAGTCGCTCACCGTAATGACCCGCCAGCGCCTGGATGATCAGCGCCTCACCAACCTCAGTGACACCCTCGATGCCACTCCCGGCATCATTGTGTTGCGCGATGGCCTGGGCTCGGAGAGTGACGGTTATTTCTCGCTTGGCTTCCAGATCCAGAACTTCGAAATCGATGGTGTGCCCACCGCCACGCGCATGGACAACTACACCCAAAGCATGGCCATGTACGACCGTGTCGAGATCGTGCGCGGCGCCACTGGCCTGATCAGCGGCATGGGCAATCCGGCGGCCACCATCAACCTGATCCGCAAACGCCCGACGGCCGAGGCTCGCGCCAGCGTCACGGCTGAAGGGGGCACCTGGGACCGTTATGGCACGGGCCTGGACGTCTCCGGCCCGCTGACCGAAACCGGCAATGTGCGCGGCCGGCTGGTCGCGGACTACAAGACTGAACACGCCTGGATCGACCGCTACAAGCAGGAAACCCAACTGCTCTATGGCATCACCGAATTCGACCTGAGCGAAGCCACGCTGCTGACCCTGGGCTTCAGCTACCTGCGCACCGACGTCGATTCGCCAGCGCGTTCCGGTTTACCCACACGGTTTACCGACGGTTCGCGCACTAACCTTAACCGTTCGCTGAGCACCGCTCCGGCCTGGTCCTACAACGATCATGAACAGACCAGCTTCTTCACGGCGATCGAACATAAGTTCGACAGCGGCTGGAGCGCCAAGGCCGAATTCACCCACACCGAAAACCAGTTCGACGAAGTCTTCAACTACGTCAACGGGTCCCTCAACCCGGATGGCAGCGGCACCACCCAATTGCCGGTGCGTTTCTCCGGTACACCGCGCCAGGACAACCTCGATCTTTACGCCACCGGCCCCTTCGACCTGCTCGGCCGTGAGCACGAGCTGATCGCGGGTATCACCTTGTCAAAATATAAGGAAAGCGTACCGAGTTACGGCGGATGGCATTACGACTATTCCAGCTCGCCTGCCGGTGCCATCGACAACCTGCTCAACTGGGACGGCCAGTCAGCCAAGCCCGTGTTCAATGTCACCGGTAAATCCTCGGTGGATGAGAGCCAGTACGCCGCTTACCTGAGCACGCGGCTGCGGGTCACCGATGACCTGAGCGTGATCCTCGGCAGCCGCGTGATCGACTGGAAGCGCGAAACCGAAGACCGCCCTTACGGCGGCACGGCGACACGCTCCGACGAATCGGAAACCGGCGTCTATATTCCTTACGCTGGCGTGGTGTATGACCTCACCGACAATTGGTCGGCGTATGCCAGCTACACCAAAATCTTCAACCCTCAGGCCAGTTGGGTACGCGACATCAATAACAAGGCGCTGCCGCCCATGGAGGGCAAAGGGTATGAAGTCGGCCTCAAAGGCAGCTTCTTCGACGAGAAGCTGAACACCAGCCTGGCGTTGTTCAAGCTGGAGCAGGACAACCTGGCCATCTGGATCGATACCCCGGGCGGCAACACCTATCGCAACGAGCAGGGCACCACCACCGAAGGCGTGGAGCTGGAACTCAACGGCGAACTCGCTGACGGCTGGCAGGCCTCCGCCGGCTATGCTTATGCGGTCAGCACCGATGCCGACGACAAACGCATCGTCACCACCTTGCCGCGCCAGAGCCTGAAAACCTTTACCTCCTACCGTTTGCCTGGCGCGTTCAACAAACTGACCGTGGGCGGCGGGGTGAACTGGCAGAGCAAGGTCGGGGAAGACCTGCACACCTTCAGCCAGGGCAGCTACGCCATCACTCACCTGCTGGTGCGCTACGACGTGACCCCCAAACTGAGCGCCTCGCTGAACCTCAACAACCTGTTCGACCGTGAATACCTGAGCTACGCCGGCAACCACGGCATGTACGGGCCGCCGCGTAACCTGATGACCAGCGTCAAATACGACTTCTGACGTAGCGATTGAACGGCGCCCTCAAGGCGCCGTTTTTGCGACAGGCGCCTTGCGCACCGGAAACGGAAAGTAGAAAAACCGCAAAAACGCCACCCGCTTGATCACTTCCCCGATCAACAAAGGCACCACCACAGCCACCACGAAACCCACGCAGGCCGCGACAAGTGCGTGCAGCCCCAGGCGCTCCAGCAGGTCAACGGTCTTGTGCTGGATCTCGCCGTGGAAGATCAGCAGGATCAAGGTGTTCTGGCCAATGTAGGTCATCGCCCGTGTGATGACGGTCGACACCATCAGCACCCGCGCCAGCGACCAGCACGCATACACGCCGAGCACCGCCAGCAGGCTGGTCCACAGCCAGTGGTCGTAGCGGCGCTGCGCCAGGTCCATGGTGGCGTGGCTGTAGAGGAACACGGCGGCGAACAACGCCACCGACATCAGCAGCCCCAGCCACGATCCCTCATGTCGACGCAGCCAGTCGCGCAGCAGGTAACCGCAGATGAAGTACGTGCTGCTGATCAGGGTGATTTCCAGGCCGAAGGGCAGGCCGGGCAACGTCCAGGTCTGCCCGCCGACGCTCACCGGTATTTGCCAGAACCACGGCAGAACCCAGATGCCGATCAACAGTTGTACAGCCATCAGCAGGCAGCTCACCGGCAGTGACAGCTTAAGGCGCTGGATCAGGCGCAGCATCACCCAACTGAACAGGATCGCCACCCAGAAGTGCGGCAGAAACCACAGCGCCTGCCAGGGAATGGTATCCACCGAGGCATACAGCACGCCGCCGATGTCCGGCAGCAGGGGTTGGCCGCGCAGCACGTCGCGGACGATCACATACACCAGCATGGTGAAGAAAAACGGCTTGAGCAGGCCATCGGCCTTGCGCACGGCCATCTCCACAAACGGCTGCTCTGGCTTGAAAAAAACGCCGGAGAGGAAAAAGAACAACGGCAAGATGAACGAGGCGATGATCGGGTACTGCAGCTCCAGCGAGTTCGCCACGAACCAACTGTGACCGTACACGATCATCAGGATGCCGATGCCCTTGGCAATGTCCATTTGAATCCAACGATGTTTCATCCACCTATCCCCGATCGATCATTCATGCCTTGCGCCACGGCTTGAGCCACAGCCCCATGCCCAGCAACACCACGGCGCCGGCCAGGGTACTCAGCCCCAGTTGCAGCCACACGCCTTCAATCCGAAACAGCGCCAACGCCGCGACGCCCATCAGCACGGCACTGAGCAGCCAGCTCCGCGCCCAAGGCAGGGCGCCGAGCAAGGCCTGGCGTTGCATCAGCAGCAGCGCGGTGCAGATCACCCCGGCCAATGCCGCCAACGGAATCCCCGCCAAGCCGAACACAAACGGCAGTACACCGAGCAGCAGCACGTTGACCAGGCTGCCGAGCAATTCGCAGCGCAGTGGCTGGCGCGTGTCCCCGGCCGCGTAGGCATACCGCGCGAGCAAAGCGTTCCAGGCGCCGAATACCAACGGCACGGCAAACCAGGCCAGCAGCAGCGGCAACGGCGAGTCCAGCGATTGCTTGGGCAGCAGCAACGCCACCAGGCTCGGGGCCGCTGCCACCAGGCCGACACCGGCGGGCAGGGTCAGTACGCTGGCGGTTTCCAGGCCGCGCTTGAGCAGGGCGAGGCGTTCATCGCCCTGGCGGCGGCTCATCATGCCCAGCAGCACTTGGTTGAGGCTCATCAGTGCAATCAGCGGCAGGTTCATCAGCTTGCGCGCCAGGTTGACCCAGGTCACCGCGCCTTCACCCAGCAGCGACGCCACCAGCCGTTCAATCAGGGCCAAGCCTTGGCTGGCGCCGTTGCTCAGCAACAATGGACCGATGCGCTGGCCCAACTCCCGCAGCGGCGCCAGCGACCATTGGCAGCGCCACGGCCGCCAGCCCTGGCGCCACATCGATGGCAGCAGCGCCAACGGCATCAACAGGCTGCCGGCCAGGCAGGCCAGGGCCAGCGAGTGCGGTTGGGTCGTGGTGCCAGCGAGGGCGAGATAGGTTACCGGCGGCAGGTTGAACAACAACGAACCCAGACCGGCCAGCACAAACCGTTCGCTGGCCTGCAACGGGATGCTGAACAGCGCGTGCAGCATCAGCCCCGGCACGCACCAGGCCACGATCTGCAAGTTGCTGCTGGCGAGCGCCGTGGCACTCGCCGCCAAGCCCGGGCCGAGCAGTTGCACCAGCCACGGCGCCAACAGCGTCAGCAACAGGCTGGTGACCAGCGCGATCAGCAGCAGCGCCGGGAACAACACGGCCAGCCAGCCCAGGCGTTCGTGGTCCTTGCGCGCCAGGTACAGCGGCAGCGCCGCGGCACTCAGCACGCCGCCGGCGAGTGACATGCGCAGCGCTTCCGGTAAAAACAGCGCGATCAGGAATGCGTCACTGCGCTCGCCCGCGCCCCAGGCCGCCACCAGCAACCATTCGCGGGCAAAGCCCAGGCACAGGCCCAGCAGTGTCGCCAGCGTCAGCCAGACGGCGGAACCCAGCATCAGGGCTTGGCGCCATCAAGCACGGGTTTGCGAAAGACCACCGGTTTGACCTGCGGTAGGCGTGCCGGAAACAACCGGCGTGCCTCCAGCACGTTGATGCCGACCATCAGCCAGAACAGCGCGACCATCACCACGGCGAAGCTGAAGTAGTGGTCGAACAGGCCGCTGACCAGCGCCGAGAGAATCCCGGCCGTGGTGCCCAGCCACAGCGCATTGTCTTTGGTCAGGCGGATCGGGCCGCGTTCCGGGCGCGCTTCACGCCACCAGCGCACGGTCACCGCGATGAAGAACAGCATGCCAACGATGCCGGTCTTGTAGATGTAGTTCAGCCACAGGTTGGAGATGCCCAGCAGGTGGGTGTCGGGCACCGGTGGGTCGACCTTGAAGCCGATGCCGAACGGGTACGACGCCACCGCCTGGGGGAACATGCGGTATTCGTCGAAACGCACTTCGGTACTGGCATTGCTCGAAGAGAAGATCGTCGCCAAGCGTTCCTGCAATGGCGGATACGCCATCACCAGTACGACGGTCAGCACCGCACCGATCATCAGCAGGCGCCCGGTGTAGGGCACCCGGCGCGTGGCCATCCACAGCAGCACCAACGCCAGGCTGACCATCGCGCCACGGCTACTCGCCAGCAGCAAGGCCGCCGCGCCCAGGCACGCCACGCCCAGGCCCAATGCACGTTTCCAGCCCTGTTCTGTCATGCCGAAACAGAAGGCCAGGGGCAGCAGCAGCGCCATGATCCCGCCGATGGCATTCGGGTGCATCCACGGCGAGCCCATGCGCGAAGCCATGGCCTCCAGGCCGAATTTGAGCATGTCGAAGTTGCCGTAGTTGAACAGCGCCAGCACTGGCGCGATGCCGGCCCCGGAGCGCGTGCGCACGAACACCGCGATCGACAGCACCAGCATGGCCAGGCTGCCCAGCAGTAGGGCGATCACCAGGGACTCGCGGTGCTTGTGGTCCACCAGCAGCTTGGCGCAGAGGAACACCCCCGACAAGTTCAGCAACCAACGCAGCCAGTTGGCCACGCCGCTGCTGTCGGCGTGGATGGTGACCTGGCCGACAATAAAGGGAAACACACTGAACAGCATCAGCCACAACAGCATCTGGTCGGTCGGGCGCCGGGTGAGGCTCGGCGTATCCGGCAGGCGTACCAGGAAGCTGTTCCACAGCACGGCGCCCCAGGTCATCGCCAAAATGGCTTCGCTGACGGTACTGCGAATGCCCAGGTTGATCGTGGAATACGGCATAAACGTAGCGACCAGCGCGAACAGCAACAGGCCCCAGAATGGAAAGCGCAGGATGGTCACCGCCCCGGCCAGGCCGATCACGGCAAGGAACGCCTTGGCCGGCGACAACAACAGGGCAACGGCGCCAAACAACAGGCCGAAGAGGATGGCGACGAGGCTGGGCAGGGTCATTCTCACTTCAGTTCCTCGATCAATTCGGCCAGGCGTCGGCGATAGGCGTGATGGTTGAAGCGTTGCGCCCATTGCCGGTGTTGCTCGGGGGATTCTTCTTCAGTGCGTTCGCCGAGGCTGAGCATCAGTTGCGTCAACGCCGGGCCGTCGGTGGGCGAAAAACGCGGCGCCGAGGGCGGGGTGATTTCATCCAGCGAGGTACCGCTGGCCACCGCCACCGGGGTGCCGACGCTCAAGGCTTCGATCACCGGCAGGCCGAAACCTTCGGCATAGGAAGGCTGCCACAGGCGCGAGGCCTGGCGGTACAGCGCATGCAATTCGGCGTCCGACACGCCACTGAGTGCGCGTATCCCCGGCAGGGTACGCTGGGCCTCGGGCAAATGCTCAAGACTGCCCACCAGCACCAACTCCGGCACGGCGGGGGATTGCTGCCGCGCCCTCTGCCAGGCGTCGACCAGGAACGGCACGTTCTTGCGCAGCTCACGCGTGCCCACCAGCAACCAAAAGTGCTCGGGCAATTGGCGTGCGCTGAGGTCCGCCGCCAGGTCGGCAAAGCCATCGACCTGGTTGGGCAGTACGCGAATCTTGCCGGCCGCCTTGGGAAACAACCGCGCGGTTTCATCGGCGCTGTATTGCGACGGCGTCCACACCCGGTCGGCGCTGTGCACCGCGTAGGCAATCGACAGGCGATCGCAGGTCTTGTAGATCAGCGCCTTCAGGCGGTTGGCGTGGTAGTTGTTCAGCGTGATTTGAAACAGGTCATGCAACAGCACCACCGTGCGCAGCCCCTTCGGCTTGGGCGGCAAAGGCAGGCCCATGTTGAAGGTGCTGATGTACAAATCGATCTGCTGTTCACGCAACGCACGCGGCAGAAAACCAGCCTCGAACCGCAGGCGATTCTGCGGCTGGTGCATCGCGGTCTTGGCGCAGCCCCAGGCCGGGCAATGAGCCTGCAAACGGGTTTCATCGCCCAGGGGCGCCACGGTAAACCGCTCAAGCTCGATGCCCGGCAGACCGTGCAGGGCGCTTTCCAGCGCGTACACCTGGCGGCTGATGCCCGATTGCGGCGAGGTGCCGACGGTGCGGTAATCCAGGCCTACACGCATGCGGGCTCCTTGTGAGTCAGGGGCGACAGGCTGGCGTACACCTTTTCCAACTGGCTGGCGGCGACGCTCCAGTCATGGGCGCGGCGCACGTAGGCACGGCCGGCTTCGCCCATGGGCGCGGCGGCGTCGGGAAATTGCAGCAGGCGCACCACGGCATCGGCCAGGCTTGCGGCGGTCTGCCCGCCGAGGTAGTCCAGGCCTTCGACCAGGTCCAACCCCGACACGCCTTGCTCGGTACTCGCCAATGGCAAGCCGGCGGCCAACGCCTCCAGCACCTTGAGCTTGGAACCGCCGCCGTGACGCAACGGCGCCAGAAACACCGAACAGCTCGACTGCAATTTCAGCAGGTTGGGTACGAACCCCTGCCACTCAATGCGCGGATCCGGCCAACGCTCACGCCAACTGTTCGGCATGCCGAAGCCGCACACACTCATGCGCGCGTCCGGGCAACGCGCCCAGACCTTGGGCAGGATTTCATCCAGGGCCCACTCGATGGCGTCCACGTTGGGCGCGTATTCGTAGTTGCCAAGGAACAGCACGCGGCGAGTCGACGGGTCGGGACGCGCGGCTGCGAAGTGATCGCAATCCACGCCATTGACCACCACCGACACCGGTTTGCCGGCGATTGTTTCCAGGATCTGAGCATCGCTGTCGGTCACCGCCACCACCTGCGTGGCCTGGCGCATCACCCGACGTTCCCAGCGGGTGTAGCGCCATTGGTCGTAGCGAATGAACGGCAGCGACCAGCCTGGCAGGCGGTCATACGTGGCCGCGCCGAGCGCGGATTCGACATTGTGTTCGGTCAGCACGAACGGCTGGGATTTACGCGCCAGCGCATCTTCATACGGTTGAAAGGTGTACGTGTGCTCGATCTGCACCACATCCCAGTGTTCGTTGAGCAGTTGGTTGAAGCAGTCCTGCAACGCGCCCGACAAGCCATTCACGCTGGCCAGCAGCGGGTAGGGCGCGAACAGCCCGGCGATCAGCGTCTTCACGCTGCGCAACGGGCGACGTGGCAGGATGATCAGTTGCTCGAGAAACGCCTCCAGCACCTGGCGGTCGGTGAGCGACACCGGGTGTTTGTCATGCAGCAGCAAGGTGATCCGATGCCCACGCGCGGCCAGGCTGCGCAGCAGGTGGAACTGGCGCGTCTTGCCACCGCTGGTGGCGGGCCAGGGCGAGTAGGGCAGGATCCATAAAATGCGCATGGCAGGCCTCACTCCCATAACAGAATTTGCAGGTTCGACTTGACCGGAACGGTCAGGCCGTTGGTGCCGCTCACCGGGGTTTGTGTGCCGCGCAGCGGGTCGTACAGGGTGGCGCTGGCCAAGCCCGGCAGGTGCGCGTTGCCGCCCTGGGCCGACCAGAAGAACCACAGCTTGCGGCCGTCGGTGCGGGTCCAGCCGATGCTGAACAGGCCGTCGGGCAATGCGTCGGCAGCCGGCGGATCGCCCGGCGTGAGCTTCGGCCCGCTGACATCGAGGAAGTTCTTCAGCGCGGTGTAGACCGGCTTGGGGTTGGTGTCGATGTCGAGCAAGCCATAGGAGCGGTCACGCACACTGGCGCGCTGGTCGAGGTCGCTCAAGGTGAACAGGAAAATCTTGTCGTAATCCATCGCGCTCATCAGCGCCAGGCGGCGCACCACGTAGTCGGCCTGTGCCTGTGGCGTGATGATGTCCTGAGCGTCTTTTGGGCCCTTGTAGGTCGACCAGCCCCACTCGGTGCTCCACAAGGTTTGCACACCGCCGTTGCGCAGGGCCTGGTTCAGCTGGGTGGTCTTGGCGATGAAGTCCAGGTTGGCCGGGTCGTTGCCTTCGGGCAATTGGGTGTAGGGGTGGTAGGAGATGATCGTGTTCAGACTGACCACGCCCAGCGCGCCCAAGGCATCGAACATGGTCTGGCCGTTGGGCATTTCACTGAAGAACGCCATGCCGGCGGCGACCACCGGTTTGGTCGGGTTCACCGCGCGCAAGGCGTGGGTGGTGACGGTCAACAGGTTCGCGTAGCCGGCAGGATCCGCCACCGGGCGCCAGAAGCCGATCAGGTTCGGCTCGTTCCAGACTTGCCAGGCCTCGACGCTGGGGTAGCGCTGGGAAAGCAACGCCATGCGGTTGGCGAACACATTGGGGTCTTTTGGCGGGTACTGGTCCGGGTACAGCGACAGCGGTGGCGCACTGGTGATAAAGCGTGCCGAACCCACCAGGTAAAACACCGACTTGATCTGGTTCTGTTGCAGCTTGCCCACCAGTTCATCGAGGGTGGCGAGCTTGTATTGGTTCTGCGCGGTTTCCAGTTGATCCCAGTGCAAATCCAGGCGCACCCATTCCAGGCCCAGGGCCTTGAGGCGGTCGATCTGCTTCTGGTAACGCTCGGGGCTGAACCACAGGAACTGCGCATTCACCCCCAGGAAATCCTTCCACACCACCTCCTTGCTGCCCTTGAGCACATGGCTTTCGGCGTCCGCTTGGCGTCCCCATAAGAATGCGGTCAGGCCCAGGGCGGCAACCAGCGCAAAGGTGGCAAGGTAGGTGCGTTTACGCGCCATAAGGGGCTCCGCTGATGGCCTGCTCGAAGAGCTGTTTGAATTTCTGCGCGGTCAACGGCCACAGGCGTTCGCGACCGATTTCCCCGGCACGCTCGGCCCAATCCCGCGCCAGCAATGGCGTGCGCGCCAGGCGCAAAAGCTGTTCGCCCAGTGCGGCCACATCGCCTTCGGGGTAGATCGCGCCGTTGCCGCTGGCGACTTCCTCGGCAAACGCGCGCGCATCGGAGGTGATCGCGCCGCGCCCGCAGGCGGTGGCCCAGGACAACGCGCCACTGGTGCCGCGCTGGCGCCCGAGCAGTCCGAGTTTTTTCGATTCGCGGTAGGGCAGCACCATTACATGGTGGGCCTGGATGGTCTGGGCGATGTCATCGGCCGGCAGGTTCAGGCGCCAGTCGATGGCGTCGGTCAGGCCCTGTGCCGCGATCTGTGCGTTCAACTGTTCCAGGTAGTTGCCGCCCGTGCCAAACGCCATTTCGGCGGCCGTGCCGCCGGCCAGGGTCAGGCGCACGCGGTCGCGCAATTCGGGGGCTTGCTTGAACACATCCGCCAAGGCTTGCACCAGGTCCTCGATGCCTTTGCCACGGTAGATAAAGCCGAAATACAGCAGCCGCAGGGTGTCCAGTGACGGTAGCGGCGCCGGTGCAATCGCCAGGTTGGCATGGTTGATCACCGCGACTTTGCCGGCCGGCAGTTGCATGCGCTGGGTCAAGCAGTCGGCGCCCAGGCGGGTGAGGGTGACCAGCCGGGTCAGCCCTTTGGCGACCTGGCGTTCTTCGCGCAGGGTCAACGGGTCTGCCAGCACTACTGCCGCCTGGGGCAATGGGCTCGGCAAACGTTCCATCAGGTTCAAGGGGAAGGGCAGGTGTTCACGCCGCCACACCATGCGCTCGGGGTCATGCACGGTGGCGGTCAACGGCAGCTGCGGGTAGGCCTTGCGCAGTTCACGCAAGGCCAGGAATTCCCCCAGCCGCCCGCCGCCCAACTCAGCGTGCACCAGGTCGACCGATTGCCAGTCGAACGCCGCGATAGCGTGCTGGATCGCCTCGGAATTGCCCGCCACCCCGGCCAACGGTGTCAGCACCGTCACGCCGAGTTGTTCCAGTGCCGTGCGGAAATGGTTCGCGTAGTCGGCGATCCCGTTCTTTTCCGGCGGCAAGGGCGCGAGCAGGGCGATACGCATCAGAACGCTCCCCGGTATTTGCCGATGGTGTGCAGCACTTTGCCCGGCACTTCGAACTTGCGACGGTTGATGATGATGCCGTCCACCTTGCCAAACGCGGTGTTGAGGATCGACAGCGCATGTTCCACCACTGGTACGGTACTTTTGCGCGCTTCCACCACCAGGCCGATCAGGTCGGCGCGGCGCAGGTTGACGAACGCATCGCGGTTGTCCAGCAGGGCCGAGGCGTCGAGCAGCACCACTTCACCCGGCGCTGCGGCTTCCAGCCCGCCGACCCGCACATTGACACCGTTTTCATGCAGCAACTGGCGCAGTTGCTCCACCACAAAGGTCACCCCTTCGCCGTGGCGCGCCGAGGTCAGGCCCAGGGTCAGGCCTTGCTCGGCAATGCGGTCGGGCTGCAGCAGGCTGTACAAGCGGTAGATGCTCGCATTGAACGCGTTGGTACTTTGCGCGGTGGAGGTGTCCAGCTCCGGCAGGGTGGTCCACAGGGGCAGGCCGAATTTGCGTTCCACCAGGCCACCGTCGTGAATGCGCTGGTCGAGCAGGTAGCACAGGTAGATCACCAGCAGGCCGACCACGATGGCAAACGGGATCGCCAACACCAGCATCACCAGGGTTTTCGGGAAGATACGACCCGGGTTCAGGGTGGCTTCTTCGATCACCGCGATGTTGCTGATCTGGCTGTTGTCCAGCTCACGGTCGATGCGCGATTTTTCCAGGTTATCCACGTACAGCGCGTAGTTGCGCTCGGTGGTGTTCAGCTCGCGGGAGAGGCGGGCCAGCTCCGGTTCAATCTCCAGGGCCTCTTTGCGTTGCGCTTCCAGGTTCACCAGTTGTTTCTGCTGTTGAACCAGTTGGGTGCGCAGCGCCAGGTTGTTGCTGGTTTCATCCAGCAACACGCGCTGCAAGTGGATTTCCAGGGTGTTCGGCGCACGGTTCTCCGAGGCTTGCACGGTGCTGGCCTCGCTGTTGACCTGCACCTGCATCGCCCGAATCGACGCGTCCAGGGCTTTGACCGGCGGCGCGTTGTCGGTGTAGGTGCGCATCATGTCGGCCTTTTCCAGCAGCTTCTGGTTGAGCAGGCGACGCAAATCCTGCTGCTGCGGGTTCAGTGCGATCTGGCGGACCGTGGTGACTTCCTTGGGCTGGCCCTTGAGCTGGGTGCGCGTGCTCGCAATGGCGCTATCGGAGGACGCGATCAGCCGCGTGGTGTTGAAGGTCTCGCCGCGCAGCACGTTGATGCGCTCGGACAAGTCTTCCAGGCGGTCGGTGATGCTCGCCGCGCCGATCTCGTTCAAGTGGGTGAGGATCTGTTCCTTGTAGCTCTTGATCTCGGTCGCGCTGTTGGCCACCTGGCCTTCATAAAAGGCATACAGGCTCTTGCGGCCCAAGGCCTCGGTGCGCTCGTTGATGTAGGTCTCGACCCAATCCTTGACCACCGCCTGGGCGATTTCCGGGTCGCTCCACTTGAACGTGATGTCCATCACCGTGGAACCGGCGGCGTGGCTCACTTCGAAGTTCTTCTCCAGGCCGGCGGCCAGGCGTTCGACCGGGGTAGTTTTCTCAACGATACCCACGGTTTCCATGACCACGCGCACGCCATCGAACACTGCCCCCACGCCGCTCTTGACGTAGTACTTGGTGCGCTTCCAGAAGCCCTCCGGCGGCGGCGCGTTTTCGATCACTTCCAGGTAATGCTCGGCCACCGCACGCACGATGGGCCGGCCGGTGAGCAGGCGCTCCTCGTCGACAATCGGGTCGCGCTGGGTGCTGGGCATCACCAGCGCCTGGCGGTTGCTGATCTCGATGGGCAAGGTCGAATCACGCCCCGGTTTCACCAACAGCCGCGCGGTGGATTCGTACTTGGCCGGCAGCAGGAACGCCCCCAGCAGGATGATCACCAGCGCGGCAATCGCCGCGAGTTTGAACTCGTGCCGGAAGATGAAGAACAAGCGCAGAAGATCACGAAAAGAACGGATCTCGATCATGGGATGTCGCTCCTTTAGTTATTGCCGCCGCTGGTTCGGGTGTAGTTGTAGCCCACCCCAATGGACTTGGTGAACGGGATCAGTTGGTTCATGTAGGTATCCACCCCTTGGATGCGCTCGCCCACGTTGGATTTGGGCACGAACACCACATCGCCGCGTTGCAGGCGCACGGGTTTGCGGCCGTTGGGGCCGGTCTTGAGCAGTTGGCTGAAGTCCAGGAAGTACGCGCGATACGCGCCCTGGGCGTCTTCGCGCAGCAGGGCGACCATGCTCGCATTGCCCGCCGGGCTGACCCCGCCGGCACCGAGGATGGCCTGCTCCAGGGTGTTGGCCGTGCCGATCTGCACCGCCGTCGGGTTGTTCACCGCGCCGCCGACGATGATCGAGCTGCCCGGCGCCTGGTTGATGTTCACCGTCACGCGCGGTTCGCGGTAGATCGGCGCGAGCTTGCCGGTCAACTCCGTGGCCAGTTCCGAAGGCTGGCGACCGGCGACCTGCACCGGCCCCAGGAACGGGTAGTTGATCTTGCCGTCGGTCTGCACCGTGTACAGCGTCAACTCATAAATGGTGCTGACGTTGAACGCCGACAGCGTCGGCATTTCGCCGGCATCGCGCACGATGCGCAGCTGGTCGCCGATGCGGATGCGTTCCACCGCCGGTGGCAGTTGGGCAAGCTGCTCGAGGGCGCGCTTGCCTTCCTCGACGGTCTTGCCATCGGGCGGGACGATGCGTGCCGGCGTATTGCAGGCGGCCAGGGCCATCATGGCCACGACGAGCAGGGTTCGTTTCATCAAGGGGGACTTCCTGTAGGTCATGATGCTCACCTCCAATAACCGGGAAACATGCTGATGCGCCGCTTGAGGGCGAGGGGGAGGCGACGCTCCAGATGGCCCAGCCGGTAGCCGAGCAGTTTGAATGCACTGCGCACCAGCACTTCGGGGACGCGGTGCAAGGCCCCGGCTTTGCGCAAGGCCGCGAGTTCGGCCAGCACATAGCGCTTGCCTTCGCCCCCCGCGTCGCCAAAGGCCTGTTTGATCCACGGTTCGCGGCCGTAGAACACGCCGATATCGAAGTAACGGTGAAACTCATCCATGAGTTTGTAATCGTGGGAGTGATGCACCAGCGCCGTGGCGGCGTAGCGCACCTTGTAGCCTTCAAGCAGCATGCGCGCAGCGACAAAGGCGTCTTCGCTACCGATCACATCCGCTGGAAAACCGCCCACTGCTTCCAGCACGCTGCGCCGGTATACGGAAAACGAGTCGGAACTGAAGCAGGTCTTGATGCCCAACTCCGGCGCATCGGCCAGGCTTTTGCTGCGGCTCTGCTCGGGGTAATTGAAGTGCCGCGATTGCGCACCCAGCACACCGGCATCGGGGTGGGGCAGCTGGCGACCGTAGGCCACGCCGTTGAGCGGGTCCTGCTGCAATTCGGCGAGCAGGTTGGCGAAGGTCTCGGGGGTGGCGGGAATCGCGTCCTGGGTCATGACGATCAGCGCATCGCCGCCCACCTGCTGGCTGGCCCAGCGCCGGGTGCCGCCATGGTTGAAATCACGCGCGTCGATCACCTCGACCCGTGCGCCGAACTCGCGAAAGCGCGCCACGGTGTCATCGCTGGAGGCGCTGTCCACCACCAGCATCTCGTCAGGTTGCAGGGTTTGCATGCGCAGCGCCGGCAGCAGGCGTGCCAGGTGGCTGGAGGCGTTACGGGTCGGGATGATCAGAGACGTACGCATATCATTTTTTCACTTCAGCCGGGGCGCGCCCGTAGATGTCGTCGAAGCGCACGATGTCGTCCTCGCCCAGGTATTCGCCGCTCTGCACCTCGATCATCACCAGGTCGATGATGCCGGGGTTGGTCAGGCGGTGTTTGTGCCCGGCGGGGATGTAGGTGGACTCGTTGGCGTTGATCAGGAATTCGCGCTCGCCGTTGGTGATCTGCGCCGCACCGCTGACCACCACCCAGTGCTCGCTGCGGTGATGGTGCATCTGCAACGACAGCGACGCCTGGGGCTTGACCACGATGCGCTTGATCTTGAAACGGCTGCTTTCTTCCAGCACGGTGTAGGTGCCCCAAGGCCGGGTGACCGTGCGGTGCAGGCTGTACGCCGGATGGTTCTGGCGCTTGAGCTCGGCGACGATGTAGCGCACATCCTGGCTGCGGTGGGCGTCGGCGATCAGCAGGGCGTCCGGGGTGTCGACGATGATCAGGTCGCGCACGCCCACGGCACCGAGTACGCGCTTGGGCGAGTCGATGTAGCAGTTGTGCACGTCATGCAGAATCGCTTCGCCATTGACCTGGTTGCCATGGGCGTCGCTGGGGGTGAGCTGGCGCAGGGCTTCCCAGGAACCGATGTCGCTCCAGCCGATGTCGCAGGGCACCACGGCGACTTGCTTGGACTTCTCCATCAGTGCCACGTCGATGGAAATATCCGGTGCGCTGCCAAAGGCCTCCGAGTCCAGTTCGCGCTGGCGCGAGGTCTTGTTCTGCAGGCTCTGGCTGTGGTCCAGCGCGGCGCGGGCGGCCTCCAGCACGTCGGGCGCATGGGCGGCGAGTTCGTCCACCAGCGTGCTGGCCTTGAAGCAGAACATGCCGGCGTTCCACAGGTGTTTGCCACCGTCGAGGTAGGCCTGGGCGGTGGCCAGATCGGGTTTTTCGACAAAGCGTTTGACCCGATTGCCCGTGCTCAACGGCTCGCCTTGCTCGATGTAGCCAAAGCCGGTTTCCGGATGATCCGGCTGGATGCCGAAGGTCACCAGGTAGCCGGCTTCGGCCAGGTCGCGGGCCTGGGTCACGGCTTCGGCGAACGCCACCTCGTTGAGGATCAAATGATCGGCGGGCATCACCAGCAACTGCGCGTCACCGCCGAAGTGTTCCTGCACGTGCAACGCAGCCACGGCGATCGCCGCCGCCGTGTTGCGGCCGAACGGCTCCAGCAGCAGATCCAGGGGCAGGTGGGCCTTGTTGACCAGGCGGTAGTCATCCAGGGTGCGGAACAGCAGGTCGCGGTTGGTCACCGTCAACACGCTTTCCACGCCGGGCAATTTGGCCGCGCGCTGGAAGGTTTTTTGCAGCAGGCTCTGGCCGTCGCGCATGCGCATGAACGGCTTGGGCATGTTCTGCCGGGACACCGGCCACAGCCGCGTGCCCGAACCACCGGAAATGATGCAGGGAATTAATCCGTTGAGGGTATTCATCAATAGACTTCCTTGGTGGAAAGGACGGCCGGGACCGTCATGAAGACGATGTACAAGTCAAACCACACCGACCATTTGGAGATGTACTCCAGGTCGTACTCGACACGTTTCTGGATCTTGAACAGGGTGTCGGTCTCGCCCCGGTAACCATTGATCTGTGCCCAGCCGGTGATCCCTGGCTTGACTCGGTGCCGTGAGCTGTACTCGCTGACCGCCACTTCAAAGGGAACGCCTGCCGCCTTGGTCGCCGTGGCATGTGGGCGCGGGCCGACCATGGACATGTTGCCCAGCAGCACGTTGAACAGTTGCGGCAGCTCGTCGATGCTGGTCTTGCGGATGATGCGGCCCACGCGGGTGATTCGCGGGTCTGCGCGGGTGGTCTGGCGTTCGGCGGTGAAGTCGCTCTGGTCGGTGTACATCGAGCGGAACTTGAACACGCGGATTTCATTGTCGTTGTAGCCATAGCGATTCTGGCGAAACAGCACCGGGCCCTTGGAGTCGAGCTTGATCGCAATCGCTGTCGCCAGCATCACCGGCGACAGAGCGACCAAGGCCAGGCTGGCGAGCAGCAAGTCCTCACAGCGTTTGATCACCGGCGACCAGCCGCGCAACGGCAGTTGCGAGGTGTTGAACATGAGGATGCCACCCACGTCGGTGATTTTGCTGTGCCCGTAGCGCAGGGCGGCCATGTCCGGCACCAGCATTACATTCACCGACAACTGCCGCAGGCGATTGACCAAACCGTGGATGCGCTGCTCGGCGGCCCAGGGCAGGCAGATCATCACTTGGTTAACTTGCTCGGCGCGGATCAGTTTTTCCAGGTCGCGGGTGTTGCCCAACAGGGGCAGGTTGCTCAGCTCCTTGGGAATGCGCTCGGTGCGGTCGTCGATGAAGCCGATCAGGCCGGAACGGATATCGCCGTTGCGCTGCAAGTGATCGGCGACGTGCACAGCGGTGTCGGTAAAACCCAGGATCACCGTGCGTTGCAGGTATTTGCCAGACCGCATCAGCCGACGATACAGGCGCAACATCACCAGGCGTTCAAGGCAGAACAGCGCCAGGCTGGCCACGTACCACGTCACCAGGTTGCGCGGGGTCAATTGCGGGAAGAACTGCAGGATCTGGTACATGAACAGCAGGATGCAAAAGGCCGCCGTCCAGGCCTTGATCTTGGTTTTCAGGCGCAGCCGGTTGCTGAACAATTCTTCGGAATAGATGCCCAGGGCCTGGAACAGAATAATGGTCAGGACCGCAAAGAACACCAGCAGCCCCAGGAAATGGGCGCGCAGCTCAGGGTCCATCGGGTCCAGGAAGAGCACCAGGACCAGTGGGGGCAAAATGGCCGTCAGGCCATGGATCAACTTGACGAAAACAACAAAGAACTCAACAAAACCGGCGCGTGTTAGAAACAAACTGTCGACGGACGACTTCTCTCGCATAAAAACATCCCTCATTGCACTCCAGGCGTAACTGTTCGACGGTTTTTTCACTAAAGCAGAGAGTTGCTTTAGAGCGCAGGTCAAACGGCTACTCTGGGTAATACGCAACTTTCCATTCCAAATGCAGCTATCCATTTGAAGGGATTTTGCGGGGGTAGTGACTAAAGGAGTGTTCCCTTACTGTATTCAGTCAATGAATTGACTATGGTGCGGAGGTAGCATGCTAGACAGGTTAATGAGTCTTTTCTTCGGCATTTTATTGACGTTCCTTGTCTGAACACTCGGTCATCAGGTGTGTTTTTGAGTGTAGGAACAAATGTGAGATTTTTCCTGCTTAATGGAAAAACCTTTTTCGAGACGAGGTGGGAAAGGGGGACAGAAGGGGGTTGGCAGGGCGCACTAAGTGCCCTGTCTGCGGGGCTTTCGCCTGAAGGGAAGTTGTCTGCAACAGTAACTATGAAATGATGCGGTTTACCGTAGAAGTTGCCTCGCGAGGCAGTGCCGACAGTGTTGTAGTCGCCTGGCCATTCGCAGTTACCGCAGAGCATTGTATCCAGCACAATTTTTTGTCCGCTCCAGGGGCACCGACTAATCTGCAGGCTTTTCACGGGGAGGGCTTGAGCATGATCGACCTTGCGACCCTGGCGGTATTTTCCGGTGCTGTGCTGTTGTTGCTGCTATCGCCGGGGCCGAACATGGCCTTTGTGATCAGCCATGGCGTGACCCACGGTTGGCGGGGTGGGATGGCGTCGGCCTTGGGTATCGGCGTGGCGGACCTGCTACTGACCGCCTTGACCGCTACTGGGGTGACGGCGTTGGTTGCCAGTTGGCCGCCATCCTTTGACCTGATCCGGTATGCCGGGGTGGTCTACTTGCTGTGGTTGGTGTTCAAGACGTTACAGAAAAATGCTGGAGGCGACGCTGTGCATGTCAGCCGTGTGCCCTTGGGGCGGGTGTTTCTGCAAGCCATGCTCAACAGTTTGCTCAATCCCAAGGCTTTGCTGTTTTTTCTGGTGTTCTTGCCGCAGTTTGTACGGCCGGAGGCGGGGTCTATTGCGGTGCAGTTGATGGTGCTGGGGGGCGTGCTGACCTTGATTGCAGCGGTGTTTCATGTGCTGCTGGGGGTGTTTGGTGGAGCGCTCAGCCGGTTTTTTGCCAGGCGCTCGAAAGGTGCCTGGCTGCAGAAGTGGGGGTTGGCGACAGTGCTGACGGTGCTGGCGGTGCGTTTGGCGGTGATGTCTCGGCCATCCTGAGTACATATCCGTTGTTTGGGTGATGGCTGATATGGGTTCCGCCCTTACGGCGGGTTACTTTGGGCTGGGCCG
>NZ_JACART010000093.1:0-349 GCF_013386445.1 Pseudomonas sp. P7759 | reverse complement strand
CTCGGGGTGCCCTCACTCCGGCTTGAATCCGTGGGCCGCCGCGATGGGCCATCCTTGGCCCAGCGCGGCTAACCCGGCGTCCTGCCGGGTTACCCACGGATTCAAGCCTGCGTTCGGCCAGCGTGTTTGACGGGGCGCCTCAGATCAAGATCAAGAGCGACTCGCTTCGCATCGTAGATACGTTGGTGTGTGTCCCGTTTTTTTGCATCATCGTTGACGACCATCGCGGGCAAGCCCGGCTCCCACAGGAAAACGCACACGCTTCAACGTTTCGGTCGGCTATTAGGCCGCCGCGCTCTGTTTTTGATTGTGATCTTAGGCGCCCCGTTAAACACGCTGGCCGGAATTC
>NZ_JACART010000092.1:0-2389 GCF_013386445.1 Pseudomonas sp. P7759 | reverse complement strand
CTTCCGGGTGGTTGGAACTGACTTCGGCCACGTTGAGGAAGTTGATCTGGTTCTCGGCTGTGTAGTCGACCAGCAAGCCGCCGGTGTCGCGCAGGTTCGACGGGCCGAAGATCGGCAGCACCAAGTACGCGCCGCCGGGCACGCCGTAGAAGCCCAGGGTCTGGCCGAAGTCTTCGCTCTGGCGCGGCAGGCCCATGGCGGTAGCCGGGTCCCACAGGCCAGCGATGCCAATGGTGGTGTTGACCAGCAGGCGCCCTGTGGTTTCCAGCGAGCGGTGACCCTTGAGTTGCAGCAGGCTGTTCAACAGGTTGGGCACGTCGCCCAGGTTGTTGAAGAAGTTGCTCACGCCGGTGCGCAGGAAACTCGGGGTGACGTAGCGGTAACCGTCGACCACCGGCAGGAACACCCACTGATCGAAGCGGTAGTTGAAGTGGTAGACGCGACGGTTCCACGACTCCAGGGGGTCATACACGTTGAGTGCCGTGAGCGACGACCGCTCGAACTCGCGCTGGTCCAGGCCTGGGTTGAACTTGAGCTTGGTCAGCGGTTCCTTGAAACCATCGGAATCGACCTTGACTGGCTCGTGGGCCTTGCTGTTGTCGGCATTGGCCACGCCTGCGCACATCAAGGCGGCAAGCAGCAGAAGATATTTAGCCACGGAAGAACTCCAGCATGGCGTCGGCGTTGACGCGGTAATTGAGGTTGCCGCAGTGGCCGCCCAGCGGGTAGACGGTCAAGCGATCGCCGAAGGTTTTACGCAGGAAGCCGAGGTCGCCAGGGCCGAGGATCACGTCGTCGGCGTTGTGCATCACGGCGATTTTCGGGCTGGTGTGCAGGTAGTCCTTGAGGGCGTACAAGCTGACCTGGTCGACCAGTTGCAACAGGCTGCCGCCGTCGGAGCGGGCGCGCCACATCGGAATAACCTGCTCGGTGAGGTAGCAGTCGAAGTCGCACTGCAGCGCACGCTTGAGGAATGGCGTTAGGCTGGTGCTTTCGGTGATCGGGTATTTGGGCGGGATGATTAGGCCGCGGCGGTTGATCAGGTCCGAGGTGAAGGCGATGTCGGCCGCCGAGAAGCGGAACGAAGTGCCGATCAGCATGGCCATCTGTTCGTTGGTCAGGTGCTGCTTGGATTGCTGGAAGTCGTAGAGCAGGGCGTCGTTCAGGTCGATATAGCCCTTTTGCTGGAAGTAGCGAGTCAGCTTGTTCAGCACCAACTCATAGAAGGTGGTGGTGTTGTTGATGCCTTTCACCTCGGTCTGCACCAGCTTGTCGAGGTTGGTGATCGAGGTGTACAGGTTGACCGGCGGGTTCAGCAGCAAGACTTTCTTGAAGTTGAAGCTGCGGCGCGTCTCGTCGAGCTTGCTGACGAACGCCGCATCCAGGGCGCCGAGGCTGTAGCCGGTGAGGTAGAAGTCGGTCACTGGCAGCGAAGCGTTCTGCGCGCGCACGGCTTGCATCACGCGGTACATGTCTTCGGCATCTTCCTGGGTGATCCCCGGCGTGGCGAAGCGCGAGGCGGCGCTGATGAAGTCGAAGCTGGTGGGCGACGACAGTTGCACCACGTGGTAGCCGGCCTGGTAATACAGCTTTTTCAGGTATTCGTTGATGCTGCTGTCAAAGCGCGCACCGGTGCCCGCGATGAGGAAGATCAGCGGCGCGGCGCGATCCTGCTTGGCGATGCGGTAGGTGAGTTTCTTCACCGCCCAGAAGTTGTCCGGCAGGCTGAATTCGCGCTCGGGGCGCATGTTCAGGGTGTAATCGGACTGGTTGATCTCGTCATCGCTCGGCAATTTGGGCCGAAGGTCAGGCGGGGTAGTGGCGATGGTGGCTTCAAACGGGTTGGTCAAAGGGTAGCCATAGCTGGCTTGGTCAATGTCGACGGCCAGTGCTGACGCACTCAGAAAAAGGCTGCCCAGCAGGGCAGCACAGCGCAAGGAACGGAGCATGACTTAATCCCTAGGAGGAAACGTGCTTGATGAAGTTCGCAGGCTATGACCGCCGTCCTATCGCCGAAGTGCCATCACGCGGCACGAAATGTCGGAAAATAACGTCGGAATCGGGGTAATAGTAGCCAGACGATACACTTTGACACGTGTAGGTAAACATTAATTGTGTGTATGCACCTTGCTAACGCCCACTGGCGCATTAAGCTGAGCGCCGTTTTTGCCTATCGGAGTGCCTCATGTCCCGTCGTTTGCCGTTGATTCTGCTGCTTATTGCCCTGCCGCTGTGGCTGGCCGCCAGTTATGGCGCGCGCTATGGCTTTATGGAAGATGGCCAGTGGGTGGGCATCTGCGCGGATGAGGCCAGCCGCTGGGAATGCCAGTTGCGCTCGAACCTGGGCTTGATGATCCACTTCAAGGTGCTGGGCTGGGCGGCGTTGATC
>NZ_JACART010000091.1:0-4882 GCF_013386445.1 Pseudomonas sp. P7759 | reverse complement strand
GGCTTCGTTGAAGTCGTTGTTGTGCTCCACGCGCACGGTGCCGAGGGCGAAGCCGAGCATGTCGTCGCTCAGTTGCCAAGTGCCGCCGGCGCCGCCGTTGACGTGGGCGACCAGGGTTTCGTCGTCGTGTTTGCCCGGTACGCGTTCCAGGCCGCCGGTGACTTGCCATGACCATGGTTGCAACAAGGCGTTGCGTGGGGTCAGGGAGCGGATGGTGGCCAGGTCCAGTTGCTGCAGTTGCCAGTGGTTGCCTTCGTACTGGCGCAGTTTCATCTGCAGGATTTCGATCTGTGCGCCCAGGGGGAAACCTTCGGCGTTGTCGTTGAGGTCGTGGTAGGCCATGCGCAGGCCGTATTCACCGAAGGCCTTGTCGCCACGGGTGCCGATACCGGCTTGCCAAGTGCGTGATTCATGGCCGTTTTCCGGCAGGCCGGGCGGGGTGATCTTGAGGTCGGGCGCCGGGTTCTGGTTGATCGCGCGCAGCAGTTCAAAGCTGCGCTGGGAGCGGGCGGTGTCGCGTTCCAGACCATTGGCGCGGTAGCGGCCGAGGCGGTAGGCGGCGTCGATGATCAGGGCCTGGCGATCTTTAGCGATGGCCTTGAAGGCGGGGTCCTGCAATTGCTTCTGGTCGTCGCTGACCTTCAATACCCATTGCTGCTCGTCGCTGTCCAGCGGCTTGGCGCGCTCCAGCAGCTCGCGCTCACGGGAGGGGCGGTAATCGATCCTCTCTACCAGACCTGCGTCTTTCACGGCCTTTACGGTGTCGGTCGGGATGGCGGTGAGCGGAAATTGTTCGGTCAGGCGCAGGCCGGGACGCGCCACTTGCAGCAGTTCCAGCAAGCGATAGGAGCAGTTTTCGTCAAAGAAGAAGTAGTCGAACTGGATCTGCTTGAGCTCCCACACGTGCTCGACCATGCGCTCAGTCTCGACTTGCGTGAGGTTGAGGCGGTATTCCCACAGGTCGCGGTTCTCAAGGCTGCGGTACTCCGACAGCTTCTCTTGGTAAGGCACCAGGGCGAACAGGCCTGGATAACCGCCCATCAGGCCTTTCCAGGCGTAAAGAATGCTGTTGTCGGAGCCTTCGATGTAGGCACCGAAGTTGATCGCGTAGCTGAGCAGGGCAGTGTTGTTGCTTTGCACGTCGGCCTGGTCTATGCGCAGCAACGTGTGGCCGAACATCGACGACGGGCTGTTGAGGTAGGCCGCCGGGAAGATCATCACCGCGCTATGGGGGGCGACGTCCTTGAACCATTGCTTGAATTCTGTGCAGTCCACGGCAGGCAGGTCAGTGAGGTGCAACTGATCCTTGAGCCAGCGGGTCCGAGCGGGGTAAACGCATTGGGCGTGTTTTTCACCCAGGCTGGCCGGTGCGTAGAGCGCATCAACGGTGGCCTTGAGTTCGGCGTCCGGGTGGTGGGCGCCATCGGGTGCGAGGAAGAACTTTTTGTCGCTGACGTAACTGCGCCAGCCACTGATCTTGCCGGCTTCGTAATGGCCTAGGGAAAGCCAGAACGGATCATTGGCCAATTGCTGCAAACGTTGATCATCAAGGTGCGGGGCCGCGTACAGCGGGGCGCAGGCGAAGAGTGCCATCCAGGCAAAGCGTTTGAGCATAGGGGCAACTTAAGTCGGATATAAAAAAGACCCAAAGGGGAGGCGGGTCCAAAAATAGTGCCCGCGCCTGGGTAGGCGCGGGTCGGTCGAGCTTAAGCCTGGGTTGCGTATTTCGCCAGACGGGCATCGCTTTTCAGTACGGCAATGGTGTTGTTGTGCACGTCGTCAGCGGTCACGTCAGCCTTGCTGAAGATCTGCTGGAAGTGCTCGTGGGTCACGGCCGCGAAGTGCTCGCGATCTTCCGGTGCCACACCCAGTACCACGGCGTAGGTGGTCAGCGCTTCGCCGTTACCCTTGGCCATGTCTTCGGACAGCTCGTTCATCATGCCATTCATGGCAATCCAGGACTTGCCGCCGTAGGTCAGGGCGCTGTTGGTGCTGCAACCGTTGGTGCCCGAGGTCATGCCGAAGGTGGCGTTACCCGACGTACCGTTGGTGGTGGAAGCCAGGAAGTGAGCTGGCGTGCCGCGCTGGCCTTCGAACAACATGTTGCCCCAACCGCAGTTCGGGCCACCTGGTGCTTCTGCCATTGCATTGAGGGAGACGACGGTGAAGAGAGTACCGAGAAGGATCCGTTTCATAGCTTTGTTCTCTTTGTGTGCAAACCAATGGACAAGGGTTCAGGCGCGTCGCAGCGCCCTAGGGGCCAGTTATTAGTCCAACCCGCGCAGTTTGGAGTTTAGGCACGTTCCAAGGGTTCCGTGCATTTTTATAAAACAATCAGCGTTGTCGCGATTTTTTTGTAGGACGCATCCCCTGTCTATGCTTTCCCGAAAGCGCGCCTTGCCATGGTGCGTAACCGGGAGCCAGAATGCCGTTATCTGCCCCGCCTGATGTAAGGAAGCCCGATGCCTGATCCTGTTGCTGCCAGCTTGCGTCTAGCGCCCGAAGCGCTGACTCGCCCTTTCTCCGCTGAACAGTTCAGCTTCTCGACCACCAATGATTTGGAGCCCTTTCGCGGTGTGCTTGGCCAGGAACGTGCGGTTGAAGCCTTGCAGTTCGGTGTGGCCATGCCACGCCCCGGTTACAACGTGTTTGTCATGGGCGAGCCGGGTACCGGCCGCTTTTCGTTCGTCAAACGCTACCTGAAAGCCGAAGGCAAGCGCCTGCAGACCCCGGCGGATTGGGTCTATGTGAATAATTTCGATGAGCCTCGCGAACCCCGTGCCCTGGAATTACCGGGCGGCGCTGCGGCGGCGTTCATCAACGACATCAACGGTTTGGTCGACAACCTCGTCGCCACCTTTCCGGCGGTCTTCGAACACCCGACGTATCAACAGCGCAAAAGCGCCATCGACCGCGCCTTCAACCAGCGCTACGACAAGGCCTTGGACGTGATCGAACGCCTGGCCCTGGAAAAGGACGTGGCGCTCTACCGTGACAGCACCAACATCGCCTTCACGCCGATGCTCGACGGCAAGGCGCTGGACGAGGCTGAGTTCTCGCAGTTGCCGGAAGCCGACCGCGAGCGTTTCCACACGGACATTTCCGAGCTGGAAGAGCGCCTCAACGAAGAACTGGCCAGCCTGCCGCAGTGGAAGCGTGAGTCGAACAACCAACTGCGTCAGTTCAACGAAGAAACCATCACCCTGGCCCTGCAGCCGTTGCTTGCACCGCTGTCGGAAAAGTACGCAGAAAACGCCGCTGTCTGCGGTTACCTGCAAGCCATGCAGGTGTACCTGCTCAAGACCGTGGTCGAGCAATTGGTGGACGACGCCAAGACCGACGCCCAGGCGCGCAAGCTGCTGGAAGAACAGTACTGCCCAAGCCTGGTGGTGGGCCATCCGGTCAACGGTGGCGCCCCGGTGGTGTTTGAACCGCACCCGACCTACGACAACCTGTTCGGCCGCATCGAATACAGCACCGACCAGGGCGCGCTCTACACCACTTATCGCCAGCTGCGTCCGGGCGCGCTGCACCGTGCCAACGGCGGTTTCCTGATCCTGGAAGCCGAAAAAATGCTCAGCGAGCCGTTTGTGTGGGACGCGCTCAAGCGTTCCCTGCAGTCGCGCAAACTGAAGATGGAGTCACCGCTGGGCGAACTGGGCCGCCTGGCCACCGTGACCCTCAACCCGCAGATGATCCCGTTGCAGGTCAAGGTGATCATCATCGGTTCGCGTCAGCTGTACTACGCGTTGCAGGACGCCGATCCGGATTTCCAGGAGATGTTCCGCGTACTGGTGGACTTCGACGAAGACATCCCGATGGTCGACGAAAGCCTGGAGCAGTTTGCCCAGTTGCTCAAAACCCGCACCTCGGAAGAAGGCATGGCGCCGCTGACGTCGGATGCGGTGGCGCGGTTGGCCACTTACAGCGCGCGGCTGGCAGAGCATCAGGGCCGTTTGTCGGCGCGTATTGGTGATTTGTTCCAGCTGGTCAGCGAGGCGGATTTCATTCGCCACCTGGCGGGCGACGAGATGACCGATGCCGGCCATATCGAGCGCGCCCTCAAGGCCAAGGCCACGCGCACTGGGCGCGTGTCGGCGCGGATTCTCGACGACATGCTCGCCGGGGTCATCCTCATCGACACGGCCGGTGCGGCGGTGGGCAAGTGCAACGGGCTGACGGTGCTGGAAGTCGGTGACTCGGCCTTTGGCGTACCGGCACGGATTTCCGCCACGGTGTATCCAGGCGGCAGCGGCATTGTCGACATCGAGCGTGAGGTCAACCTCGGCCAGCCGATCCACTCCAAGGGCGTGATGATCCTCACCGGTTACCTGGGCAGCCGCTATGCCCAGGAATTCCCGCTGGCGATCTCGGCGAGTATCGCGCTGGAGCAATCCTACGGCTATGTGGACGGCGACAGTGCGTCCCTGGGCGAGGCGTGTACCTTGATCTCGGCGTTGTCGAAAACGCCGCTCAAGCAGTGCTTTGCCATCACCGGCTCGATCAACCAGTTTGGTGAAGTGCAGGCGGTGGGCGGGGTCAACGAGAAGATCGAAGGTTTCTTCCGCCTGTGTGAAGCGCGCGGTTTGACCGGCGAGCAGGGTGCGATCATTCCCCAGGCCAACGTTGCCACGCTGATGCTCGATGAGAAGGTGCTGCAGGCCGTGCGTGCTGGGCAGTTCCACATTTATGCCGTGCGCCAGGCCGACGAGGCGCTGAGCCTGCTGGTGGGCGAGGATGCGGGTGAGCCGGATGCCGAGGGGCAATTCCCGGAAGGCACGGTGAACGCGCGCGTAGTCGAGCGGTTGCGCGCGATTGCCGAGATGATCAGCGAAGAGGATCTGAAGGAGGCGGAGAAGGAGCTGGCCCAGCAGGCGCTGGC
>NZ_JACART010000090.1:0-1455 GCF_013386445.1 Pseudomonas sp. P7759 | reverse complement strand
AAGAACTTAAAAATAGCATCCGTTCGCAAACGCAAGGTGACTTTTTTGGGCCCGTTCGGCGGTTGTTTTTCATAAGTTTGATGTGGGTCATTTCTTACTTGGAATTGGGCAAAAGGCCATTAGTCAGAAGTACCAATTCGCCATTGAAGCCCCCAGCAAAATTCGGCAATCTCCAGGGTTTACCCGCCGCAGAGCCTTCCATGCCCGACATCGCCCAAGACGATGAGCCCCAGCAGTCCCACGCCACACGCGAATTGGTGCTGCGTCACCACCTGTGTTGGCGTCATCGGGACCTGGAGGGCGTCATGTCCTACTACCATCCGGACATCCAGTACCACGACTTTTTCCAGAACCGTGTCGTCGGTTACGCCGAACTGCGTGATTACCTGCAAGCCAGCATGCCGCGTGAGGCCGATGAAGCCATCGAACACACCGACCGTATCCGTGCCGATGGCGATACGGCCTTCATCCAGTACCGCATCACTTTGCGTGGCGGCCACGGCCTGGTGTCATTTCGCACCAGCGAAGCCATCACGGTGCGCGATGGGTTGATCTGGCGGGTCAACGAATACGCCTCCCTGGTGCACGAGCAACCTATCCAGGCCGCGCGGCCTTCGGTCAGTCGTTTGGGCTTGTCGCCCCAGCAATTGGGGCATATGGCCAATGACCTGCAGCAGTATTTCGAACGCAAGCAACCTTATCTGGACCCGGAACTGGACCTGCAGCGCGTCTCCAAAGAGTGTGGCTACAGTCGTAATCAGATTTCCTACTTGCTGAACCAGGTGCTGGGGCAAAGCTTCTATCGCTACGTCAACCAGGCCAGGCTTCAGCACTTGCTGGCCGCATTGGACAAGGCAGCACCGCCGATAAAGGTCGACGACCTGGCCTTTGCCGCCGGTTTCAACTCGCTGTCAGCGTTCTACAGCGCATTCCGTCAGCACACGGGCCAGTCACCCAAGGCCTACGTCAAACAAATTTCCCTGCGTGCACGCGCGCAAGACAGCCCCTGACACCGCGCTCTAGGATCCACCCTATCGAAACGAGGTAGGGGAACCCGGCATGCCGGCATGGCGCAACATCAGCTTATGGATGGACCAGTTGGATGACCCGCTGCTCGCGCGGCCATCGCTGGAGCAGGACCTGGACGTCAACGTGGCCATCATCGGCGCCGGTTATACCGGGTTGTGGACCGCGTATTACCTGAAACGCCAGGCGCCCGAACTGAACATCGCGATCATCGAAGCGCAAACCGCAGGTTTTGGTGCCTCTGGCCGCAACGGCGGCTGGCTGATGGGCAATCTGTTGGGCGAGGACCGTTTGTTGGCCGGCCTGAATCCCGAACAGCGCCGCGCCTCGTTTGACCTGCTACATGCAATCCCCGATGAAGTCGCCCAAGTGCTGGCGCGTGAAGGCATTGACTGCGACTACCGCAAGGGCGGCGCGTTGTACTGCGCC
>NZ_JACART010000089.1:0-1648 GCF_013386445.1 Pseudomonas sp. P7759 | reverse complement strand
CCCATGATGTGGACGAGGCGATTCTGTTGGCCGATCGGGTGATCGTGCTGGCGGATGGCAAGGTGGCCGAGCAACTGACGATTGATCTTCCCCGCGCACGGGACACCGGTCAGGATGGGTTCCAGGACATTCGCGCGCGCTTGCTGAGCCTGCTTGGGGTAGAGGTGGATACATCAACAGCAAGGCCCGCAGTGGCCAATCTACGCCGAGTCGCGCAGCGCTAAGGGCGCGATCATGCCGTCAGCGCCTGGGCGAAAGCTTCCGGTGTCGGGCTCTGGGGCCAGCATGGCACGCCGTCCGGCAACACCAGCCATGGCTGTTTGCGGCTGACCCAGATATGCGCGACCGGTGCCAGGGCGGGGCTGTCGTGCAACGTGCCGACCCGCAAAACCCGCAGGCCCGGCGCGGCGCTGGTGGTGTTGCTGATACGCGTGTGACACCGCGCGCACAGCTGGTGGGTCGAGTGTTGGTCGTGCATGTCGTAGGCGTATTCGGCCAGAGGCCCCTCAACGATCAAGGCGTCTGCGGGCAGCAGTGCGTGCAGGGCGAATGCGCTGCCGCTCCAGGTCTGGCAATGGCGGCAGTGGCAGGCATAGATCGCGGGCAGCGCCGGCAGTTCCACTTGGTAAGTGACAGCGGCGCAGCGGCATTGGCCAGTGAATATCATCGACTTCCAGTCCTTTCCTGTGAGCGTGGGCGCAAGGCCCATCGGGTATGCTCGCCAGCTTGCCCCAATGGCAACCCAAAGAACATTCGCCAAAATGGCCCACCGGCTCACAGGAAATGTATGAACGCCCCTCAACTTCAATGGGAAACCCAGCGCGCCTTCCTCGCTGTATTACGCACCGGCAGCCTGTCGGGTGCGGCACGCTTGCTCGGCATTGCCCAGGCCACCGCGCGGCGGCGCATCGAGGCGCTGGAACAGAGTGTGGGCGTCAGCCTGTTTATTCGCTCGCCCCAAGGCTTGCTCCCCACGGACATGGCCCGCGAACTGATCGGCCATGTGGAAGCCATGGCCGTTGCCGCCAATGCCTTCAACCGCGCGGCCTCGGCGGACAGCGCGGTGGCCGCTGGTACGGTGCGGCTCACCAGCGGGCAGTTACTCGGCGTTGAGGTACTACCGCCACTGTTGCGCACCTTGCGCCGCAGCCATCCGCAATTGGCCATGGAGTTGAGCGTGTCCAACCGCCTGCAGGCATTGGCCCTGCAAGAGGCCGACGTCGCGGTGCGCATACGGCGGCCCAACGAGTCCAGCGTGGTCACCCGCAAAGTCGGTGACTTGCACGTCGGACTCTATGCCACGCCCGAATTGCTGGCAGAGCAGGGAGTGCCGGACTCGATCGTGCAATTGAAGGATTTCCCGTTGATCGGGCCAGACCGCAACCTGGCAGAAATCGAATTGCTCCAGCAGCAGGGTTTCGACTGCGCCAGTGAGTGCACGCAGATTCGTACCGATGACCACCTGGCGCAACTGGCCGCCGTGCGTGCTGGCCTGGGCATTGGCGTATGTTCCAGTCAACTGGCCCGGCGGTATGGCCTGGTGAGGTTGCTGCCGCAGCAGGTGGGTTTCGACGTGGATGTGTGGGTGGCCATGCACCAGGACATGCGCCGGGTGCCGCGGGTGGCGGTGGTGTTCGAGGCGGTGGGG
>NZ_JACART010000009.1:0-258820 GCF_013386445.1 Pseudomonas sp. P7759 | reverse complement strand
CCTGTGGGGCGGGGCGGACAATGAACAGGCCATCCGAACGCTGCGCCACGCCCTGGCCATCGGTATCAACTTGATCGACACCGCGCCCGTGTACGGCTTTGGCCTGTCCGAAGAGCTGATCGGCAAGGCCCTGCGCGGCGTGCGCCACAGCGCGGTGATCGCGACCAAGGCCGGGCTGCAATGGGACACCGGCACACCCCGGCGCAACGCCACGGCCCAGCGCATCCGCAAGGAAGTCGAAGACTCCCTGGTGCGCCTGCAAACCGACTACATCGACCTGTACCAGATCCACTGGCCCGACCCGCTGGTGGCCCAGGAAGAAACCGCCGATGAACTGGAATGCCTGCGCCGTGAAGGCAAGATCCTCGCGGTCGGCGTGAGCAACTATTCCTCCGCGCAAATGGACGATTTCAGCCAGTACACCGCACTGGCCACGGTGCAGCCGCCCTATAACCTGTTCGAACGGGCCATCGACAGCGACATCCTGCCCTACGCCAAGCAGCATTCCCTGGTGGTGTTGGCGTACGGGCCGCTGTGCCGAGGTTTGCTCAGCGGCAGCATGCACTCGGCCACGCGGTTTGTTGGCGATGACGTGCGCAAGCTCGACCCCAAGTTCAAGGCCCCGCGTTTCGAACAATACCTGGCCGCCGTGGCCGCGCTGGATATGTATGCCCGCGAGTGCCACGGCAAATCGGTGCTGGCCCTGGCCCTGCGCTGGGTGCTTGATCAAGGCCCGACCATCGCCCTGTGGGGTGCCCGGCGCCCGGAGCAGTTGAAAGGCTACGAAGAAGCCTTCGGCTGGCACCTGACGCCCGAAGACCTGACGCATATCGACCGTATCCTGGCCAGCACGATAAAAGATCCGATCGGCCCGGAATTTTTGGCCCCGCCCAAGCGTTAACCCTGCGACAGGGATGTCGCCAGCAACACACACAACATCCCTGTACGTCGAGGTTTTTGCATGAAGCGCGGTTCCGTAGTCACGATCGCTGGTGGTTTGCTCTGTGGGTTGGTGCTCGTGGGGGCCTGGAAGTGGCGGGGAAACCCGGATGCCTTGTGGCAGACCGTCAGCCAGCAATGTGTGCCCCACCAGCAACAGCAGCTCAAGCCCGACCCCTGCCTGGCGGTGGACCTGGACCGCGGCTACGTCCTGTACAAAGACCGCAACGGCCCGCTGCACAACCTGCTGATGCCGGCAGACAAGGTCACCGGTATTGAAGACCCGGCCCTTGGCCGCGAGCTGCTGCCGCATTACTTCACCCAGGCCTGGCAACATCGGCGGGTGTTGTCCGAGGGCTTGAAAAAACCAATCGCCGATCAGTTCGTCTCGGTGGCGATCAACTCTCGCTACGGTCGCTCCCAGAACCAGTTGCACGTGCATATCGCCTGCCTGCGCCCGGACGTCTATAGCACGCTCAACCAGCAAGTGCTGGATGAGCAGTGGCGCACGCTACCGGTGCAGTTGATGGGGCACACCTACAGCGCCCGGCTGCTGTCGGCGGCCGATGCCGAGCTGCGCGACCCACTGGCAGTGTTGCGTGATTACGTGGATGCCCAAGGCGACTCGATGAGCCAGTACAGCTTGTTGATGGCACCGCGTGCCGATGGCAATTTCGTGCTGCTGAGCACTCATGTCACGTTGAGCGAGCTGAACCTCGGCTCGGCTGGCGAACTGCAGGACTATCGCTGCGACCTGATGAGCCAGCTGTAAACCGACAAAAATCACCACAACGACCTCTTTGGAGCATAAACGACACCGCCGCAAACTTACCCATTGAACGACTGTTCAGTTTGAACTATGTTGACCGTATCCACCCGTTTGTCACGTAACGGGTTCGCGCTGTTTCTTCTTGAACGAGAGGCTCTGGCATGCGGTTTTCCCCCTTCGTCGAACGAATTGCAGGGCAGGGCGTAGCCGCCTGGGACATCCACCACGCCGCATTCCAAGCGGCCAGCCAGGGCGATGACATCATCATCCTCAGCGTTGGCGATCCGGATTTCGCCACGCCCTCCTTCATTACCGACGCCGCCGTGGGCGCCTTGCGCGAAGGTGACACCCACTACACCGAAATTCCCGGTCGCCCGGCATTGCGCGATGCCATTGCGGCACGCTACAGCCAGACCCTGGGCCGTCCGCTGAACGCCGACAACGTGATCACGGTGGCCGGTGCACAGAACGCCTTATTCGTGACCTCCCTGTGTCTGTTGCAAGCGGGTGATGAAGTGTTGGTGCTCGACCCGATGTACGTCACCTACGAGGCCACGCTCAAGGCCAGCGGTGCGACACTGGTGCGTGTGCCCTGTTCGCCGGAATCCGGCTTTCGCCTCGATGCCCAGTTGCTCGGCGCAGCCATCACACCGCGTACGCGGGCAATTTTCTTCTCCAACCCGAACAACCCGACCGGCGTGGTACTCAACCCGCACGAACTGCAAGCCATTGCCGACCTGGCCATCGCCCACGACCTGTGGGTGGTGGTGGATGAGGTCTATGAAAGCCTGGTGTTCGACGGTGAGTACCACAGCCTTGCAGCACTGCCGGGCATGGCCGAGCGCTGTGTGGTGATTGGCAGTCTGTCCAAGTCCCATGCCATGACCGGCTGGCGCATTGGCTGGATCATCGCCACGCCGCAGATGGTCGCCCACGCGGAAACCCTGGTGCTGAGCATGCTCTACGGGCTGCCGGGCTTTGTGATGGAAGCCGCCACCGCCGCCGTGCTGGCCCATGACGAGGTGACCCAGGGCATGCGCGAGATCTATCGGCGCCGACGCGACCTGGTGGTGAGGGGGCTGAGTGCGTGCCCAGGCATCCAGGTGCAGGCACCGCAAGCCGGGATGTTTGTGCTGGTGGATGTGCGCGGCACCGGCCTGGGCTCCCTCGACTTTGCCTGGCGCCTGTTTCGGGAAGCCGGGGTTTCGGTGCTCGACGCCGCCGCCTTTGGCGAGCCGGCCCAGGGCTTCGTGCGCTTGTCGTTCACCCTGGGTGAAGAGCGCCTGAGCGAAGCCTGCCAACGCATCGTGCAGTTTGTCGCCAAGCTGGCCGGTGAGCCGCGTGTTGCCGCGGCGCCCAGGATCGAAGGCGTGCCGCCGGCCGCAGTCAAAAAGATGATCGAGGTCATCGACCTGCACAAGCGCTTCGGCAATATCGAAGTCCTCAAGGGCATTTCCCTCACGGCCCACGAAGGCGACGTGATCTCGCTGATCGGCGCCAGCGGCTCGGGTAAAAGCACCTTGCTGCGCTGCATCAACATGCTCGAAGTGCCGGACCAGGGCAGCATCCATGTGGATGGCGAAAGCATCAAGCTCAACTACGGTCGGCCCGGCGCGCCTCTGGTCGCAGATGCCAAACAGCTGGTACGTATCCGCTCGACCCTGGGCATGGTGTTCCAGAACTTCAACCTGTGGCCACACCGCACGGTCCTGGAAAACCTTATCGAAGCCCCCACCCAGGTCCTGCGCGAAAGCCGTGCCGAGGCCATCGAACGCGCCGAAGCCTTGCTCGACCGCGTCGGCCTGGCCGCCAAGCGCAACGAATACCCGGCGTTCCTCTCCGGCGGCCAACAGCAACGGGTGGCGATTGCCCGTGCGCTGGCCATGCGTCCCAAAGTCATGCTGTTCGACGAACCCACCTCGGCCCTCGACCCGGAATTGGTGGGCGAAGTGCTGCGGGTGATCCGCTCCCTGGCCGAGGAAGGCCGCACCATGATCCTGGTCACCCATGAAATGGCCTTCGCCCGGGATGTGTCGTCGAAAGTGGCGTTTCTGCACCAAGGCATGATCGAAGAAACCGGCTCGCCGGATGCGGTGTTTATCGACCCACGCAGTGAACGTTGCCGACAGTTCGTCAACGCGCATCAAACTCGCTAACTCCATAAAAAGACGGGGCAAAATCATGAAATCCAAGCGTATGGCAACGTGGTTGAGCAGTGCTGTGTTGATGTTGGCTGCAGGCTTCACCCAGGCGGCGGAAAAGCCCATCGTGTTTGCGGTCGCCGCGGAACCCTATCCGCCGTTCACCGTTAAAGGCGGCAACGGCCAGTGGTCCGGCTTTGAAGTGGACTTGATCCACAAACTCTGCGAAGGCATGAAAGCCGAGTGCCAGATCAAGGAAGTGGCGTGGGACGGCATTATTCCCTCGTTGCTGGCGAAGAAAATCGACGTGATTTTCTCGTCGATGTCGGTGACCGATGAGCGTGAAAAACAGATCGCTTTCAGCCGCGCCTACTACGATTCCCTGTTGGGCGTTGCCGGCCCCAAAGGCAGCGAAGTCGAGATCTCCCCGGCGGGCCTCAAGGGCAAGTTGATCGGCGTGCAGATCTCCACGGTCAGTGCCAACTACCTGAAGAAGTACTACGAAAACATCGCGGACCTGAAGTACTACGACACCCAGGAATCGGCCAACGCCGACCTGATCGCCGGGCGTATCGACTACATGATGGCCGACGACACCGCCATCGCCATGATGGTCAAGACTCCGGAAGCCAGCGGTCTGGCGCATATTGCCAGCGTGCCTTACGACCCGATCATCGGTCGTGGCGTCGGCGCCGGCCTGCGCAAGGAAGACACTGCGCTCAAGGCGCGGCTGGATAAGGCCATCGGCGAATTGCTGGTGAGCAAGGACTACGACGACCTGTCGCAGCACTATTTCGGCTTGTCGGTCAGCCCGTGCAAGCGCGGTGACACCCCGGCGTTTGTCAGCAAGACCTGTGACAGCCCCTATCAACAAGTCGCCCAGAAGACCGAATAATGCTCGACCTCTTAAGCTTCGGCGAACAAGGGTGGGGCAATGCGTTGCTCAAAGGGTTATGGATGACCCTGCAAATCTCCGCCGGCTCGTTTGCGGTGGGTGTGTTGATCGGCCTGGTGGTGGCCTGCGCCAAGCTCAGTGCGCCACGCCCGATTGCGCTGCTGATGCGCGGCTACACCACGCTGTTTCGTGCGGTGCCGGAACTGCTGCTGATCCTGTTGCTGTATTACGCCGGGTCCATGGGCCTCAACGCGCTGATGCTCGGGATGGGCTTCGAGCAGATGAACATCAGCGGCCCGCTGGTGGCGATCCTGGTGTTGGGCCTGGTGCAGGGCGCCTACGCGTCGGAGATCTTCCGCGCGGCGATCCTGGCGATTCCCCACGGCCAGATCGAAGCGGCGCGGGCGTTTGGCTTGAGCGGGTTTGGCCTGTTCCGCCGGGTGACCTTGCCGATCATGGCGCCGTTCGCCCTGGCCGGCATGTCCAACCTGTGGATCAACCTGATCAAGGACAGCGCCTTGATCAGCGTGGTCGGCACTAACGAGTTGCTGTACACCGCCAAGCAGGCGGCGGGCTCGACCCGTCAGTATTTGCTGTTCTACCTCACGGCCGCCGCCTTGTATTACCTGGTGACGCTGGCTTCCAACTACCTGTCCGGGCGCCTGGAGCGACGAATCCGTCGCTGGATGCCGGTTGTCGAGTGAGCGGGCCATGCCTGATTGGATAAGTTACTACGCCGGCCTGATCGCCAAAGGCTTGCAGACCACCTTGTCGCTGCTGGTGATTTCGGCGGTGTTGGGTTTTGCCCTGGCGGTGCTGGTGGCGTTGGCGCGGTTGTCGCGGCGTAAATGGCTGGCCCGTGGCGCACTGGCCTACACCAGTGTGTTGCGCGGCACCCCGCTGCTGATCCAGATCTACATTTTCTACTACGGTCTGGGCAGCCTGTTTGCCCAGTTCCCGATGATTCGCGGCAGCTTTCTGTGGCCTTACTTGCGTGACGGTTACTGGTACATCGTGTTTGCCCTGGTGTTGTCGGTGGGTGCCTACGTCGGCGAAGTGATCCGCGGTGGCCTGCTGGCGGTGCCCAAGGGCGAAATGGAAGCCGCCTCGGCATTCGGCATGACGCCACGCCAGGCCTTGTTGCGCGTGCGTTTGCCACGGGCGATGCGCCTATTGTTGCCGACCTTGGCGGGGGAGACGGTGATGTTGCTCAAATCCACCGCGCTGGCCTCGACCATTGCCGTGGTCGACCTATTGGGCGCGGCCAACGTGGTCCGCGCGCAGACCTTGCAGATCTACCAGCCGCTGCTGCTGGTGGCGGCGGTCTACCTGTGCCTGACCTTCCTGATCGAAGGCGTCTACGCCATCGCCGAACGGCGCGGTACGCCGCTGCGCAGGTCGGCCGGATGAAACAGGACCGCTCGTTGCAAGGGATTGCCCTGTGTTCGCTGGCGTATTTGTTCCTGGCGTTGCAGGACGCGGTGGTCAAGTGGCTGGTGGCCGATTACTCGGTGTTCACCATCCTGTTCTGGCGCAGCCTGGTGGTGGTCGTCGCGTGCTTGATCGCCGGGCGCATGGGCCTGGTACGCAGTGCCTGGACGTCGGTGAGCCGGCGCTTGCTGATCATTCGCGGGCTGTTGTCGTTGCTCGCGTGGTTGCTGTATTACACGGCGGCCAAGGACCTGAGCCTGGCGGAAATGACCACGCTGTACTTTTCTGCGCCGATCATGGTCACGCTGCTGGCTGCGCTGATCCTCAAGGAGCGCGCCAGCCGGGGCCAATGGATCGCGTTGATAATCGGCTTTGTCGGGGTGGTCATCGCCTGCCGTCCCACGCATATGCTCGACCCGTGGCCCATCGCCCTGACGTTGGGCGCGGCGTTGTGCTGGGCGTTTACCTATATCCAGTTGCGCCAGGTCGACCCGAGCAGCTCGGTGCTGGAGCAAATGCTGATCACCAACGTGGTGTTTGTGCTGTGCATGGGCGTGACCTTGCCTTGGACTCACACACCGGCGCCCGCGCCGGCCTGGCTGGGCATGTTGGCGGCCGGCTTGGTTGGCGGCATCGGGCAATTCCTGCTGTTTGCCAGTTTTCGCCGCGCCACGGCAACCTTACTCGCGCCATTCGAATACACCGGGCTGATCTGGGCGTTCCTCCTGTCGAGCCTGGTGTGGGGCACATTGATGGATGGCTCGCTGATCATCGGCGCGGTGTTGATCGCCATCAGCGGCACCTTGGCCATGCTCAGCGCACGGCATCCGGTGTCACAGGACGTGGTCGGCGCCGAATGCACCCTGACGCAACCCCTGTACCCAGCAGCGGCAGATGTGCAGGCCGTTGGCGGGGCTGAAGGTGCCGGGGTTGAGGCACCCCTCGAGCCAGAGTCCGTCGAGCATCGCCGATAAGCCGATGGCGGCCAGGTGGCTGTCGTGGATCACCAGGTTTTCACTGCGGGCCAGATCGTCCAGCAGTTGTTGGATTAATGCCAGGTAGGCGTGGTAGCTGTTTTCGTGGGACTGGTTCACATGGGGCGAGTGACGGATCAGGCTCCAGAACACCACCCACACGCCCAGCAGGTCGGGGTCCATGACCCGGGGCGAGAATGAGGCGCTGAGGAATGCATCCAGGCGCGCAGCAGGGCCTTCGGCCTGTTCCACGTGCGCCCAGAGGGCACTGGTCAGTTCGTTGGCCAGCTTGTGGTAGGTCTCGGCAATCAGCGCGTCGATGCTGCCGAAATGGTGGTTGAGCAACCCCACCGACACCCCGGCCTCGGAAGCTATACGGCGCACGGAAATCCCCGCGTGCCCATCGCGCGCCAGGCAGGTGAGGGTGGCAGCAATCAGCAGGTCCCGGCGTTCGTCGGGATCGGCACGGCGCAGTTTGGGCAGCTCGGGGGTCATGGGCAGGCCTTGGATGGAACAGCACAGCGCTCAGGTTAGTTGAACATGTGTTCAATCTCTACCGATTAATTGATCAGAGGAGGGCAAGGCATGGCGAAAGACCTTTCGTGGCAGGTGACAGGCGATTCCGGCAATGTGCTGCACATCGGCGCCTGGCGTTTCGACGGCGACGGCTGCGGGCCCAAGGTACACCTGCAGGCCGGTGTGCACGCCGACGAAATCGCCGGGATGCTGGTGCTGCATCAACTGCTGCCGCGCTTGCAGGCGTGCGCCGAGCAGGGCCGACTCAAGGGGACGGTCACGGTGGTGCCCCAAGCCAATCCCTTTGGCATCGGCCAGTTTCGCCAGGGCCGCCTGCTCGGGCGTTTCCACGAAGCCACCGGGCAGAACTTCAACCGTGCTTTCGATTGTTCGCTGGCCATGGCGCGCCCGGCGAGCAACCTGGCGCAATGGCAGAAACGCCTGGTGCAACTGGCCGCCGATGCCGACTTGATTCTAGACCTGCACACCGACGACGAGGCGCTGCCCTACCTCTACATCCACCGCAGCTTCTGGCCCGAACAAGGCCTGGCACTGGCGGCAGCATTGCAGGTGGACCTGGTGATTGTCTGGGATGAAGGCGGTGATGGCTCCTTTGAAGAAACCCTCATCAACCACGCTTCACCGCAACTGGCCGCCACTATTGAACTGCGCGGGCAGGCAGACGTCAGTGATGCCCTGGCGCAACAGGACGCCGATGGGCTGTGGGCGTGGTTGTGCATCAATGGCGTGATCGACGAGGTGGCCAACATTGCTGAATGGCAAGGCGACGTGGTTGACATGGGCTGCATGGAAACCGTCCTTGCCCCTTGCGCCGGCGTACTGGTGTTCGAAAAGGGCCTGGGCGATGACCTGGAAGAAGGCCAGCGTTTCGCACGCATTATCGGCCGCCTCGGTGACCCGACCTCCGAAGTGACCCTGCACGCCGCCCAGGCCGGGCGGCTAGTCACACGCCACCGCGAACGCCTGGTGGCGCAAGGCTCGGTGGTCGCCAAGTTCACCGGTACACGTTTATCCGACAGCTACAGCGGCGGTGTGCTGGACCCGTAGCGGCGCCTGCAACTGCAGCCATTCGCGCGGGCTGGTGCCGATCTTGCGCCGGAACGCACGGGCCAGCGCCGAGGGGCTCTCGTAACCAACCTCATCGGCGATCAGCGCGATGGGGCGACCTTCACGCAGGCGTTTCTGCGCCAGGCTCACGCGCCAGCTCAGCACATAGTCGGCTGGCGTCTGGCCGACCACTTTATGAAAGTGCGCGGCGAAACTGGCACGGGACATGTTCGACTCAACCGCCATTTCCTGCACGGTCCATGGGCGTTCGGGGTTGTTGTGCAGCAGGGTCATGGCCCGCGCCAGGCGCAGGTCGGCCAGGCCCGACATCATGCCGGTGGTCATGCTGTGATAGGCCATCATGTGGCGCAGGAACTGAATCACCATCAGCTCGAACAGCCGGTTCATCACCGCCTCGCGTCCGCAGTGTTCAGCGAAGGCTTCATCGAACAGCCAGTCCAGCGTGCCGGCGATCATCGGGATCTGCTTGAGCGGCATCACGATGGTGTCGGTCAGCGCCACGGACAACGGGTTATCGATGCCCCCATCAAAACGCAGCGAAGCCGCCACCACCTGGGCGCCATCGGCTTTGGCCGCCACCAGCCGATGGGGCAGGGGACGCGGCACCAGCACCAAACTGGGTTCGGGAATGCGCAGGGTGCCGTCGGGCATTTCCAGGCTGGCCTGGCCGTCCTTGAGCAGGTAGACCCGGCCGCGCTGCTGCAGATCGCGGGTGTCGAGGGCGCCGTGCAGCGGCCCACTGTGAAAGGTATCGGCACCGATGCCGAAGTGCACCAGCAGTGTGGACAAACGATCCATGACTCACCTGATTTCAATTAACGATCTATTTAGACGATCTGCGCCATATTGTCGACCATTAGCCTCCATTTGTAAAATACGCTTCGGCATCATGGCCTCACGTTCAACGCCTTGAGCGCCCACCCCCAACGGAGCAAACGTTCATGAAAACCTTCAAGTTCTCCCGCGTCGCCGCCGCCCTGATCACCGGCGCACTCGCCCTCGGTGTCGCCACCGCCAGTGTTGCCGCCCCACAGAAAGCCACCGTCGTGCTGGTGCACGGCGCGTTCGCCGACGCCTCCAGCTGGAACGGCGTGATCGCCGGGCTCAAGGCTGAAGGCTACCCGGTGGTCGCCGTGGCCAACCCGCTGCGCAGCGTCAAGACCGACTCGGACTACGTGGCCGATATCGTCGAACACACCCAAGGCCCGGTGATCCTGGTCGGCCATTCCTACGGTGGCTCGGTGATCTCCAACGCCGTGCATGGCAGCAGCAAGGTCAAGGCGCTGGTCTACGTCGCCGCCTTCGCCCCGGAAAAAGGCGAGACCGCGTTTGAGCTGTCCGGCCGCTACCCTGGCGGCACCCTCGGCCCGACCCTGGACAAACCCGTGATTTCCAAGGACGGCGTGACCGACCTGTACATCCAGCAAGACAAGTTCAACAGCCAGTTCGCCGCCGACGTGGCGCCCAAGGAAGCCCAGTTGATGGCGGCCGGGCAACGCCCGATCACCGAAGCTGCGCTGAAGGAACCGGCGGGTGACCCGGCCTGGAAAACCGTGCCGTCCTACTTCATATACGGTTCAGCGGACAAAAATATTCCCGAGGCCGCGCTTAAATTCATGGCTGACCGTGCGGGCTCCAAGGAAACCGTGGACGTAAAGGGGGCTTCCCACGTGGTGATGGTGTCGAACCCGGCGCGGGTGGTGGCGATCATCAACGATGCGGCCAAGGCCAACGCGCAGTAACCAAAAGAGTGGGGGCCCAGGCCCCCATTTTGTTATTGATCGAACGGTGAACCGCGCTGCTTCAACCGCCGCATCGCACTGTCCAGATGCGCCCGCGCACTGGCCGGGTCGCCTTCACGCATCTGCTCATACGCCACCTGCGCCACCGCCGGGGCAATCGGCTTGAGCGGCTGCCCGCTGGCCATGGCTTTCAACTGCACCTCGGCCGCCCGCTCCAGGTAGTACAGATCATCCCAGGCTTCGGCGATGTTCGGCGCAGCCACCATCACTCCATGATTCTTCAGGAACAGAATGTCGGCATCGCCCAACGCTGCAGCGATACGCTGACCTTCACGGTTATCCAACGCCAGGCCGTTGTAATCCTCATCCACCGCCGCGCGCCCATAGAACTTCAACGCCGTCTGCCCCAGCCACAGCAAGGGCGGGCCTTGCAGCAGGCACAGTGCCGTCGCATTCGGCATATGGGTATGGAACGCCGCCTTGATGCGCGGCTGCTGTTGATGCAGCTGGGCGTGGATGTAGAACGCCGTGGCTTCCGGCGTGCCGTCGCCGTCGATCACGTTGCCATGGAAATCACACACCAGCAGACGGGACGCAGTGATTTCCTCAAAGGCGTAGCCGAACGGATTGACGAAAAACACATCGTCATGCCCCGGCACCATCGCCGAGAAGTGATTGCAGATGCCTTCTTCCAAGCCATGCAGCGCCGCCAATTGCAGGCAAGCCGCGAGTTCTACGCGGGCTTCGATGGCGGCCAGGCTATCGAGATTCCAGCGCCCGGCGCGCGGGCCAAGGGAGGAGGGCGTGAAGGTATGGGCCATGGTTCACCACCCCAAGGACTTGAACAGTTCGGGAACGCCGTCGAGGGTTGGCAGGATCGCATCGGGTGTGTAGTCGGCCAGCAATTGGCGACCGGTGCCACGGTCGATCCATACGCAGCGAAAACCGATATCTCGCGCGGCGGCGTGATCCAGGTGCGGGCTGGCACAGATGTGCACCACCTCATCCAGGCTCACCCCCAGTTGTTCATGGGCATAGTCGAACAGACGGCGGTTGGGCTTGTAGGCACCGGCTTGCTGGGCGGTGATCACCCGGTCGATGTAGCCACCCAGTTGCGCCACATTGCCGGCGATCACGTCATCGTCGGTGTTGGAAACGATGCACAGTTTGTAGCCCAGGGCCTTCAACTGTTTGAGCGTATCCACCACTTCGGGAAACGGTGGCATGGCGCTGATACTATCAGTGAGAGTCGCACCATCGTGGTCATTGGCAGGCAAGCCCAGCTCCTTGAGCGCGAGTTGCAGGCTCAGCCCGGCGAGGGTGCGAAAGCTGCGGTGCGGTGGGGTTTGCTCCAGGGCGTGTTCGTGGTGGTCGTAGACGCTGAGCAGCGTTTCGCGGTCGATCTGGTGTTCGCCTTTCTGATCCAGGATCCGGTCGATGGCGGCACGCAGGCCTTCATCCCATTGGATCAGGGTGCCGTAGCAATCAAAGGTCAGCCACAGCGGGCGAGGCGAGTGTTCGAGTGGCATGGAGCACCTGTAAAAAGAGTGGGTGGTCGATGCAGCATAGGAAACCTCGCCCTTAGTAGGAAATTAAATTAACCTCTACATCACAGTTGAATTGTCGATAAGAAGGTTGCCGCCATGTTTGATCTGGAACTCTTGCACACACTGGTCTGCGTGGTCGACGAAGGCAGCTTCACCCGTGCCGCCGAGCGCGTGCACCGCACCCAGTCCACGGTCAGCCAGCAGATTCGCAAGCTGGAAGAAAGCGTCGGCCAGGTGTTGCTGGTGCGCGACCGTTCGGGCCAGCAAGTCAGTGCCACCGAACACGGCGAACTGCTGACCCATTACGCGCGCCGCCTGTTGAACCTGTCCCGCGAAGCCCGCGATGCCTTGGACACTGAGGCCAGCGTAGTGCCGGTGCGCCTGGGCGTGCCCGAGGATTTCGACGCGACGCGCATGGCGTCGATGCTTTCGGGTTTCGTACGTGCCCGCCCCGAGGCGCGGCTGGAGACGGTCAGCGGCATGAGCACCGACCTGCGCCGGCAATTGGAAAGCGGCGAAATCGACATCGCCCTGGTCAAGCGCGAAGCCGGCAGCGGCGAGTGCCACGCCAGCTGGCCTGAGCCCTTGGTGTGGGTATGTGGCCAGGGCCAGGATATGCAACTCGACACCTTGCCCCTGGCGCTGTTTCCCCAAGGCTGCATCTACCGCCAGCGCGCCATTCGCACCTTGGACAAGGCCCGGCGCAGTTGGCGCGTGGCGTTTGGCAGCCATAGCCTTACCGGGATCCAGGCGGCGGTCACGTCAGGGTTGGGCGTCAGCATCCTGCCGAAAAGTGCCGTGCTGCCCAGCCACCTAATCTGCACCGAGCTTCCTCCTGTGCCGTCGTCGGAACTGGCGTTGGTCAGCGGCGCCGAGCGCCTGAGCGCGACTCACCGTGGATTGATCGAGTGCCTGCGCGAGGAGATTTCACGGAGTCTCTGAACGCTCCAGCAGCAGCCGCTCCAGGGTGGCCACCGGCAATGGCCGGCTGAACAGGTAACCCTGGATCTGGTCGCAGCCGGCGTCTTTCAAGAACGCCAATTGCGCCTGGGTTTCCACGCCTTCGGCGACCACCCGCAGGTTTAGGCTGTGGGCCAGCTCAATGATGGTGCGGGTGATCGCGGCGTCCTGGGGGTTGCTGGTGACTTCGCGGATAAAGGCGATGTCGATCTTCAGCGTGTCGATGGGAAAACGCCGCAGGTACGCCAGGCTTGAATAGCCGGTGCCAAAATCGTCGATGGAAATTTTCACGCCCATGGCGTGCAAGCGTTGCAGGCTGGCGATGGTGTGCTGGGTGTTTTCCATCAATGAGCCTTCGGTCAGCTCCACTTCCAGCCAGTGCGGCTCGACGCCGGTTTGCGCGAGGATACGTGCGATATCGGCAATCAGGTCGCCTTCTATGAGTTGATGGCCGGAAACGTTGACCGACACCTCCACGGCGCCAATGGCACTGCGTTGCCAGTCCGCAATCTGTTGGCAAACGGCTTCGATCACCCAGCGTCCCACCGCTACGATCAGGCCGAGGCTCTCCAATACCGGTACGAATACCGCCGGGGAAACGGCGCCATGACCCGGTCGGTCCCAGCGCAGCAGGGCCTCAAGCGCGCAAAGCTGGCCCGTCGCAAGCTCGACTTTAGGCTGGTAGTGAACAATGAACTCATTGCGTTGCACGGCCTGGCGCAGGGCGGTTTCCAGGTCCCGACGGTCGACGTCAGGTTGCAGGGCTTGGCGTAGGTTATCCGCCCGCTCGCCGTGAGCGGTGAGCCGCAGCAGGTTGCGCACGCGCAGGGACAGTTCGATACGCTCGATCGGTTTGCTGAGGAACTCTTCGGCACCGCTCTCCAAACCACTGACGCGCGCACCAGGATCACTGAGGGCCGACAGCATGATGATGGGAATACCCGCCGTGACGTCGTCACTTTTCAATTGGCTGGCCACTTCATACCCATCCATCCCCGGCATCATGATGTCCAGCAGGATCAGGTCGGGCGGCTGTTGCGCCACCACCTGCAGCGCCTCTTCGCCGCTGCTCGCGCTGACGGTCTGGTAGCCTTCGTGGTGCAACAGCGTTTCCAGGAGCTTGCGCACCTGAGGTTCATCATCAACGATCAGCAGCGTGGCCATGGGTGCATTCTCATCTGAGAGGGTCGTTGTGGGTTTGCAGCAGCGTATCGATCACCTGATACAGCTCCTTGTAACGCAGGGGTTTGATCACATAGGCGTCGCAGCCGGCCAGCCGGGTCTTTTCACGGTCTTCCTTCATCGCCATGGCGGTCAGGGCGATCACCGGAATGTGCGCCGTCAGCGGGTCCTGCTTGAGCAGGGCCGTGGCGGTCAGGCCGTCCATGCCGGGCAGTTGGATGTCCATCAGGATCAAGGCCGGTTGCTGTTCGCGGGCCTGGGTCAGGCCGGTCTCGGCATCGGGCGCCCACACGGTTGTATGGCCGGCGTTCACCAGCAACAGGCGCGCCAGGCGCATATTGGCTTCATTGTCTTCAACGATCAGGACGTGGGCCATGGAGCCTCCGCCGCGCGGTGCAGTGGTAACCACGCCACAAACCGCGCGCCACAGCCTTCGCGACTGGCCACCGCGACACTGCCACCCTGCAAGTCCGCCAGTTGCTTGACCATCGCCAACCCCAGGCCCGTACCTTCGAATTTGCGCGCCAGGCTGCTGTCGATCTGGCTGAAGGCCTTGAACAGCTTGCCCATGTCATCTTCGGCAATGCCGATACCGGTGTCGCTGACGCTAAACTCCAGGAATTGCTGCTGAGGGCTCGCGGGCAAGGCAAAGCGATACACCGGCCAATCGCCGGGAATCTGTCCGACCTGTTCGCGGGTGACCTGGCGCACCGTCAGCGTTACCGAACTGCCGTGTTCGCTGAACTTCACCGCGTTGGCCAGCAGGTTGTAGACGATCTGCTTGGTCTTGCGCAGGTCCAGTTCCAGGTGGCCGAGGTCGTCGGGGCATTCCAGTTTCAATTGGATACGTTGCAGTGCGGCCTTTTCCCGCACGATCAGCAAGCTGTTGGCCAAAAGGCCCGCCAGCTCAACGCTTTCCAGCTCCAGTTCCATCATCCCGGCCTCGACCTTGGACAGGTCGAGAATGTCGTTGATCAATGACAGCAAGTGCTGGCCGCTGGTGAAGATGTCCCCGATGTACTCGCGCTGCGTCTCGCTCATGTCGCCGACCAGGCCGTCCTTGAGCGCCTCGGAAAAGCCAATCACCGCATTCAGCGGCGTGCGCAGCTCGTGGGACATGGTGGCGAGGAACTCGGACTTCATGTGGCTGGCGTGCTCCAGTTCCAGGTTCTTTTCTTCCAGGGCGCGCTCGAAGCCTTTGCGCTCGGCTTCTTCCTGTTTGCGCGCGGTGTTGTCGGTGCCGATCAGCAGGTAGCCGATGATGGTGTCATGCCGGTTGCGCAGGGCCGTCACCGAGACCATCGCCGAGAGGCGACTGCCGTCCTGGCGGATGTAGGTCAGCTCGTAGATGTCCTCGATACCCCGGGAAGCCTTGAACACCAGGGCTTCGAAACCCGGCGTGATCGGTGTGTCCAGTTCCAGGCTCAACGCCGCGGCGCGGGTGATCAGCTCGACGGGATCGGAAATATCGGCGGGGGTGATGCGGTTGACCACGTCGGCGGCGGCATAACCGAGCATGCGTTCGGCACCGACGTTGAAGATCTGGATCACGCCTTTTTCATCGGTGGCGATGCTGGAGAAGTAGGCGCTGTTGAAGATGGCGTCTTGCAGCGCGCCGGTCTTGAGCAGGGTTTTCTGCCGTTTGAACTCGACGATTTTTTCGGCGCGCGATTGCGGCTGTTCGGGTAACGGTGTGTCCATCGCTTGGGCGTTCCGTGACGTTCAGGCCCGCCACCGTCAACCGACAATGGCGCAGAGCATGCTCACAGAAGATCGCTTGGGGGCGATGAGGAGGAGATGAGGTCCTTGGACAATAGCAGACAAACGGTAAAACCGATGCTTTGCGTGCCTATTCAATAAATTGGCTTGATGAAACGTTTCTTCACCCGCAAAAACCGATAGGCAAGCGCTTGCGTAAAGAAATGTTTCTACATTAGAGTCGGCCCACTGACGACAAAAATAATAAAACCAGGAGCTCATTCATGAGCCTTGAACCCTTGCTTGAAATGCAGGGCATCAGCAAAACCTTCAACGGTTTGCGCGTGCTCAAGAATGTCGGCCTGAAGGTCTACCCCGGCGAAATCCACGCCTTGATGGGGGAGAACGGCGCCGGCAAGTCCACGCTGATGAAGATCCTCTCCGGCGCCTATCAAGCCGATCCCGGCGGTGAAATCCGCATTGCCGGTCAAACGGTAGCCTGCTTCGACCCCGCCACCGCGAAAACCCTCGGCATTGCCGTTATCTATCAAGAATTGAGCCTGTGCCCCAACCTCAGCGTGGCCGAGAACATCTACCTGGGCCGCGAACTGCGGCGTGGCTGGACCATCGACCGCAAGGGCATGGAGGCGGGGTGCGTCGAGGTGCTGCAACGCCTCGGCGCCGAATTCACACCCGCCACACGGGTCAGCAGCCTATCGATTGCCGAGCGCCAGTTGGTGGAGATCGCCCGCGCCCTGCATGCCCACGCCAAGATCCTGGTGATGGACGAACCGACCACGCCGTTGTCATCCCGCGAGACCGACCGGTTGTTCGCGTTGATCAAGCAACTGCGCAGCCAGGGCCTGGCGATCATCTATATCAGCCACCGCATGGCCGAGATCTATGAGCTGTCGGACCGCGTTTCGGTGCTGCGGGACGGCCAATACATCGGCGAGCTGACCCGCGACGCGCTGTCGGCCGAAGTGCTGGTGAAAATGATGGTGGGCCGCGACCTGTCGGGTTTCTACAAAAAGGAACACGCCGCCTACAACCCTGGCAACGTGGTGATGCGCGTGCGCGACATGGCCGACGGCAAGCGCGTGCGCCATTGCAGTTTCGACCTGCATGCCGGTGAGGTGCTGGGTATTGCCGGGCTGGTCGGGGCAGGGCGCACCGAGCTGGCGCGGCTGATCTTTGCCGCCGACCCACGCACCTCGGGCACCTTGGAAGTGGTCGGCAAGACTGTTACCCAGCTGCGCACGCCGGCGGACGCGATCCGTGCCGGCGTGGTCTATCTCACCGAAGACCGCAAGGCCCAGGGCCTGTTCCTCGACATGAGCGTGGCGGACAACATCAACGTCTGCGCCTGCGTGCCGGATGCGCATGCCGGTGGCGTGCTGGACCGCGGGCATGCCTTGCAGCGATCGAATGACGCGATCAAGTCGCTGTCGATTCGCGTGGCGTCGGGCAAAGTGAATGTTGGCGCGCTGTCCGGTGGCAATCAGCAGAAGGTGTTGCTGGCGCGACTGCTGGAGGTCAAGCCGCACGTGCTGATCCTCGACGAGCCTACGCGTGGCGTCGACATCGGCTCCAAATCCGAGATCTACCGCATCATCAATCAATTGGCCCAGGCCGGTGTCGGCATCGTGGTGATCTCCAGCGAGCTGCCGGAAATCATCGGCACCTGCGACCGCGTGCTGATCATGCGCGAAGGCCAGCTCGTCGCTGAAGTCGGCGGCGCCTCCGGCCAGGCTATTTCCCAGGAACGCATTATTGACCTCGCCACCGGTGGCGATCAGGTGGTTGCCCATGGCTGAGTTGAATATCGCGACAATCGGTAAAGCGGAACGCGCACGCGAGTTGATGCGCACGGTGGGCATGTTGCCGGTGCTGATCCTGCTGCTGGTGGGTTTTGCCCTGGCCAGCGAGAACTTCCTGACGGTGCAGAACCTGTCGATCATCACCCAGCAGGCGTCGGTGAATGTGGTGCTGGCGGCGGGCATGACCTTTGTGATCCTGACGGCTGGCATCGACTTGTCGGTGGGCGCGATCCTGGCCGCTTCAGCCGTGGTGGCGTTGCAGGCGTCGATGTCGCCGCAGTTCGGCATGTTCGGGATTGCTGCCGGCATCGGTTTCGGGCTGTTGCTCGGCCTGGTCAATGGCGGCTTGATCGCCTTTATGCGCCTGCCGCCGTTTATCGTCACTCTCGGCGCACTGACGGCCATGCGCGGGCTGGCGCGTTTGCTGGCAGATGACAAGACCGTATTCAACCCGGACCTGCCGTTTGCCTTTATCGGCAATGACTCGGTACTCGGCGTGCCGTGGCTGGTGATCATTGCCGTGGCCGTGGTGGCGTTGTCGTGGTTCATCCTGCGCCGCACGGTAATGGGCGTGCAGATCTACTCGGTGGGCGGCAACCCGGAGGCGGCGCGACTGTCGGGCATCAAGGTGTGGAAAGTGCTGCTGTTCGTCTACGCGATGTCCGGCGCGTTGGCCGGGCTGGGTGCCGTGATGAGCGCTTCGCGATTATTCGCCGCCAATGGCCTGCAACTCGGGCAATCCTATGAGTTGGACGCGATTGCGGCAGTCATTCTCGGTGGCACCAGTTTTACCGGCGGCGTCGGCACCATCGGCGGCACGTTGATTGGTGCGCTGATCATCGCAGTGCTCACCAACGGCCTGGTACTGCTGGGCGTGTCGGATATCTGGCAATACATCATCAAGGGCATCGTGATCATTGGCGCAGTGGCGCTGGATCGTTATCGCCAGTCCGGTGCGCGGACCTGATTCCTACAACAATCACAAGAGAGACCCGCATGAACCTCAAACGTATCTTTCCCGTCATTGCCTTGGCTGCCCTGATGTCCCAAGCCGTCGAAGCCCGTGAGTTGAAGGCCCTGGGCATCAGCATGGGCTCGCTGGGCAACCCGTATTTCGTGACGCTGGCCGATGGCGCCACGGCGCGGGCCAAGGAGCTGAACCCCAACGTCAAGGTCACCTCAGTGTCGGCTGACTACGACCTGAGCAAGCAGTTTTCGCAGATCGACAATTTCATTTCATCCAAGGTCGACCTGATCCTGATCAACGCCGTCGACCCTTCTGCCATGGCCTCGGCGATCAAGAAAGCCCGCGATGCCGGCATCGTTGTCGTCGCCGTGGATGTGGACGCCAAGGGCGTGAACGCGACCGTGCAGACCGACAACGTCGAAGCCGGCAAGCTGGCCTGCCAGTACCTGGTGGACAAACTCTCCGGCAAAGGCAACGTGATCATCCAGAACGGCCCGCAAGTCACCGCCGTGACTGACCGCGTCAAAGGTTGCAAGGCCGCGCTGGCCGCTGCGCCGGATATCAAGGTGCTGTCCGATGACCAGGACGGCAAAGGTTCGCGCGAAGGCGGCTTGAACGTGATGCAGGGTTACCTCACGCGCTTTCCGAAAATCGATGGCCTGTTCGCGATCAACGACCCACAAGCCATCGGCAGCGACCTGGCCGCCAAGCAGCTCAAGCGCAGCGGCATCATCATCACCTCGGTGGACGGCGCACCGGATATCGAGAACGCGCTGAAGACCGACTCGCAGATCCAGGCGTCGTCCAGCCAGGACCCGTGGGCCATGGCGCAGACCGCCGTCAATGTGGGCAATGACATTCTCAATGACAAAGCCCCGGCCGAAGCGGTTACCCTGCTCACGCCCAAACTGATCACCCGTGACAACGTCGCGACGTACAGCGGTTGGTCGAGCAAACATTGATCCACTGAGAAGGAACAGCGTCGTGGTCACCATGGATGACGTGGCAAGCAGGGCGGGGGTGTCGACGTCGACGGTGTCCCACGTGTTGAACGGCACCCGCAAGGTCAGCCCGGCCACTGTACTGGCGGTGCAGCAGGCGATCCAGGCGTTGGGCTATATCCCCAACACCCTGGCGCGCTCGCTGGCCCGGTCGAGCACCAACACCATCGGCGTGGCGATCTCGGCGTTGTCCAACCACTATTTCAGTGAGACGGTGCACGCGATTGAAACCGCGTGCGCCCAGCACGGCTACATGATGCTGTTTGTCGACACCCATGATGATCCGGAGCAGGAACTGCGAGTGGTCACGGCGCTGCATCATCGGCGGGTGGATGGGATTGTGCTGGCGCCTTCGAACGGCTCCAAGGCCCTGGATTATCTGCGCACCAACGAAATTCCAGCGGTGCTGGTGGACCGCATGATGAGTGAGCACTTCGACCAGGTTGGGGTGGAGAATGCCCAGCCTACCCAGGTACTGGTTGAACACCTTATCGCCCATGGTCATCGGCGGATCGGCTTTATCGCCGGTCGCGAGGGGTTCAGCACCACCGATGAGCGTGTCGCCGGTTACCGCGCCGCATTGCAGGGGGCGGGGCTGGTGTTTGATCCGGAGCTGCTGGTCAATGGCGGCTCCAATACTGAGCCGGCGCGCCAGGCCACGGTGCAGTTGCTGGGCTTGGCGGCACCGCCGACGGCGATCATGGCCGGCAACAACCTGATGACCCTGGGCGCCATGCAGGCCCTGCGTGACGCGCAGATCGACGTGCCAGCGCAGATGGCGCTGGTGGGTTTTGATGATTTCGACTGGGCGGATTTTTTCGTGCCGCGCCTGACCTTGATCGCGCAGCCGGTGCAAGCTCTCGGTGTCCAGGCGGTGAACCTGTTGTTGCAACGCATGGCATCGCCCCACGCGCCGACCCAGAGCCTGCGCCTGGCGCCGACCCTGCAATGGCGTCATTCATGTGGCTGTAATGGAGTGGAATGACCCCGTATGAGCAATCCCGTTTCCCTCGGCATCGACCTCGGCACCTCGGAACTCAAGGCCATCCTCATGGACCTCGACGGTACGGTGCTGGCCCATGCCGGCGTGCGCTTGAGCGTGTCTCGGCGTCATAGCGGCTGGTCCGAGCAAGACCCGCAGGATTGGTGGCAGGCCTGTGTGCAAGCGCTGGCCCAGTTGCGCCTGCATGAGGCATTTGCGCGTGTGGCCTGTATCGGCCTGTCCGGGCAGATGCACGGCGCGGTGTTGTTGGGGGCGGATGATCGGGTGTTGTACCCGGCGATTCTGTGGGATGACTCCCGTGCGGTCGCCGAGGCCGAGCAGTTGGGCCCGGAATTCTCCGGCATCACCGGCAGCTTGCCGATGGCCGGGCTGACGGCGCCGAAACTGCTGTGGCTGCGACACCATGAACCTGAAGTGTTCAGGGCCATTGACTGTGTGCTGTCACCCAAGGACTACCTGCGGTTGCGCCTGAGTGGCGAACGCATCAGTGAGATGTCGGATGCTGCCGGCACGTTATGGCTGGATGTGGCACGACGCGCGTGGTTCGCTCCCATGCTGCGCGCTACGGGACTTGCGCCGGAGCAAATGCCCCGGTTGATCGAAGGCGGTGCCGCGAGCGCTTGTTTGACAGCGATGGACCTTGGGTTGTCGGCTGACGTCGTGATTGCTGGCGGCGGTGGCGACAACCCGGTGGCGGCTGTCGGTATCGGTGCGATCAATGCTGGCGACGGCTTCATCACCCTCGGCACCAGCGCAGCCATCGTCGCAATCACCGACCACGCCGCCGGCAACCCGGCCAGCGCCGTGCACAGTTTCTGCCATGCGCTGCCCAACCGTTGGTACACCATGGGCGCCATGCTCGCCGGGGCCAGTTGCCTACGCTGGGTCACACGGCTGACGGGTACTGCGGATGAGCAGGCGTTGCTGGACCAGGTGCAGGCGCAATTGCCGATCGAACAACCCGTGCCACTCAGCACGCCTTTGTTTCTGCCGTACCTTGCCGGTGAGCGCACCCCCCACAACGACCCACTGCTGCGCGGCGGTTTCATGGGCCTGGGCCACGACTGCACACCCGCGATGCTCGGTTATGCCGTGATGGAAGGCGTGGGTTTCGGTTTGCTGGATGCGCTGCGCGCCATGCAATCGGCCGGCGCCGAAGTCGGGGCCTGCGCATTGGTGGGCGGCGGGGCGCGCAGCGAGTATTGGGCGCAGTTGCTGGCCAATATCCTGCAACGGGAGATTTTTACGTTGCACGGCAGTGAGTTGAGCGCCTGCATCGGGGCTGCGAAGCTGGGCTTTCTGTCGATCGGGCAGGGGGAGAGACTGTTGCAGGCGGGGATGGCGGTGAAGGCGCGATACTTGCCGGATGCCAAGCAGCAGGCGGTACTGGAAGTGCGATATCGCAAGTTCCAAGGCTTGCTTGCTGCGGCAAAAGCGCTGCATGGCTAAGGGCTGCTCTCTCTGTCGAGCGGGCTTGTTTGTGGCAAGCCTGCTCGCCACAGGAAACCTGCTCACCACAACAAGCCTGCTCACCACAGAAAACCTGTTTATTTATTCATCAGCTCGCGCAATACGGTTTGTAACGGCGTCGCCCCTTTAAGCACCTGATCATGCTCAAAACAAATCCACCCTTCATTGAACCCATCCACCATGCGCATGCGCGGCAATGGGTTCTGCGCACCTTGCGAGCGCAGCAGCGCTTCCCAGGTATCACGCTCAACCACCTCGGCATGCACGTCGCGGCCCAGCAATTGCGCAAGCGTCCGGGCGATGTCGTTGGGGCTCACCCATTGGCCTTCCAGTTCCACCACACGCTGGCCGGCCCAGTCCTGTTGCAGCAACTGCGCCGCCACGCTGCCGATATCCGCCGTGGCAATCATCGGCACGGCTTTGTCCAGCGGTTGCAGGAAGCTATGGATCACGCCGGTGTCGCGGGCTGAGATCACGTCGTACAGCGAGTTCTCCATGAACCACGCCGGGCGCAGGAAGGTGACGGGGATGTCGAGGGCGCTAAGGGCTTGCTCCATCAAGGTGCGCTGGGTCAGCAGGTTGAGCTGCTCGGCCTGGGCGCCGATGGTCGACAGGCACAGCACTTTCGGCGGTGCGGCGGCCTGCAGGGCCTGGCTGACGGCGCTGATCACGGCGCGGGCTTCGGGGAAGCCGGGTTGCGGATCAAAGCCTGGCGGCGGCAGGATGAACACGCCGGTCGCGCCGGTGAATGCAGCCGTCAGCGCTTGAGCATCTTCCATCTCTGCAAACACGACGTCGCAGCCCAGGTCAGCCCAGTAGACCGCTTTGCCTGCATCGCGCACGACCGCGCGCACCGGTTGGCCCGCCTTGATCAAGTTATGCGCCAGGGCGCCGCCGACTTTGCCTGTGATTCCCGTAATGACGTACATGAGCGTTTTACCTGTTATTCCAAAGAGTGGCGCCAGGATAAACAGCGCTCAATCATGACGGAATGCTCGCTCAGGCATTTCGCTAGTGACTCAAAATCACTAATCCCCCAGCGGCGGCAGGCGGCGTTTCACCGGGGTTTTCTTGACGATGGCAGTGTTGGTTTCGGCGTAGGCATTCAGCTTGTCGAGCAGGCTGTCCAGATGATCCATGGTGCGCACATGCAGGCGTGCGATGAAGCAGTCATCGCCGGTCACCTTGTCGCACTCGGTGAATTCGGGAATCGCCTGGATCTGCCGTTCCACCTCATGCAATTTGCCGGGCAGGGGGCGGATGCGCACAATGGCTTGCAGCAGGTAGCCGAAATGCTTGGGGTCGATATCGACGGTGTAGTGGGTCAGCACGCCGCGTTCTTCGAGACGGCGCAAACGTTCACCGACGCTGGGCGAAGACAACCCGGTAATGCCGGCCAGGGCCTTGAGGGACAGGCGCGAGTCGTCCATCAAAGCCGCGATGAGTTGCTGGTCGATGGTGTCAATCATGGTGTCCACCTAATAAGTAAAGGCAATCCAGCGATTTGGCCTTTTTTAGGCGCTGGAGCCGCTCCCGAGCAGATTGCCATAATTGAGCCTCACTTGAGGAGCTTCAATCATAGACACATCCATCCGTCGCGGGTCGTGGGAAATGATCGCCGCCATGCTGATCTCGGGCACCATTGGCTGGTTCGTATTGGTGTCTGGCGTGTCGGTGATCGAAGTGGTGTTTTGGCGTTGCGTGATCGGCGGGCTGACGCTGTTGCTGGTCTGCGCACTGCTGGGTTACTTGCGCCTGGGCCTGCTGAGCTGGGCCAAGCTCGGCCTGGCGATGCTCAGCGGCGTGGCGATTGTCGGCAATTGGTTGCTGCTGTTCGAATCCTATTCCCGTGCGTCGATTGCCATCAGCACAGCGGTGTACAACGTGCAGCCGTTTATGTTGGTGATGCTGGCGGCGGTGTTCCTGGGGGAAAAAATCACCGTACAGAAACTCGCGTGGCTGAGTGTGGCGTTCCTGGGCATGCTGGCAATTGTCACTGCCCATGGCGACCAACCGACTGGCGACGACTACCTGGTCGGCATCGCCCTGGCGCTGGGCGCGGCCTTTCTGTACGCCATTGCGGCACTGATCATCAAGCGTCTAAAAGAAGTGCCGCCGCATCTGATGGCGTTGATCCAGGTGACTACCGGCGCGCTGTTACTCGCGCCGATGGTGCCTTGGAACAGTCTGCCGGCCACCCCCAATGCCTGGACGGCACTGGTGACGCTGGGTGTGGTGCATACCGGCTTGATGTACGTGTTGTTGTACGGCGCGATCCAGAAACTGCCCACGGCCATTACCGGTGCGCTGTCGTTCATCTACCCGATTGCGGCGATCTTCGTCGATTGGATCGCCTTCGGGCATCGCCTGGGTTGGCTGCAATGGCTGGGTGTGGCGGCGATTCTGCTGGCGGCGGCGGGGTTGCAGCGGGGCTGGTGGTGGCCCCGCTCCCAGAGGGTCAGTGCGTACCCTGGAAAATGATGTTTTCCGGGTTGAAGTGCTCCACTGCGCTGCCTGGCTGCGGCAAGCCAAGGATGTGGCCCTTGATCTTGCCCACCACGTGCATCTCACACGGCTTGCAGTCGAACTTCAGGGTCAGCACTTCATCGCCATGGATCAACTGCATCGGCGCGACCTTGGTCTTCACGCCCGTGACACCCTTGGCCTGTTTAGGGCACAGGTTGAACGAGAAGCGCAGGCAGTGCTTGGTGATCATCACCGGCACTTCGCCGGTTTCTTCATGGGCTTCGAAGGCGGCGTCGATCAGCTTCACGCCGTGACGGTAATAGAAATCACGGGCCTTCTGGTTGTAGACGTTGGCCAGGAACGACAGATGCGCTTCCGGATAGACCGGCGGCGGAGTGGTTTCGGCTTTGCGTCCACCACGCGGGTGAGCGGCCACACGGGCAGCGGTCAGCGCTTCGATCACTTCGCGGCGCAAGGCCTTGAGCTGTGAGTTAGGGATGAAGAACGCCTGCGGCGCATCCAGTTGGATGTCGGTCGCGTGGTATTCGGTGGTGCCCAACTGGCCGAGCAAGTCGCGCAGGGTGTCGAGCGCCTGTTCCGGCTTGTTGGCCACGCCGAACGGGCCGGGCAGGGTGACGCTGGCGCTGATGCCTTCTTCGCTGGTGGCGGTGACTTCCAGCTGCGCTTCGCGCAGGCGGGCGGCCCAGGTCAGGCCGATACGGCGTTCGGATGAAGTCTTGAGCAGCGCCTGTTGCCAGTTGTGGTCCAGGTTACGGTTCAACGGGTGGTTCGGGCGCAGTTGGTGCAGGCCGGCCGGCATTTCGTTCGGCTCGACGCGGTAGCGGTAGCGCTTCTCGCCGTCTTCCTCGAACTCGCCTTTAGGCTCGGCGATGTTGGCGCGGAAACCCACCACTTCGCGCTTGATCAGCACGTTCAGGCCATCGCCATTGGACAGCGGCTCATGGGTGACCACTTGCAAGTCACGCTTGCCGGCTTTTTCCACCACACCCACCGGCAGGCCGGTGAACGTTGGGGTGTCGAAGGCGCCGATGTCGACCTTGCGATCGGTGACGAAATAGTCGGTGCTGCCACGGTGGAAGGTTTTTTCTGGATCGGGCAGGAAGAAATGCGCGGTACGGCCGCTGGACGCACGGGCCAAGTCCGGGCGGTCTTCAAGCACGTCGTCGAGGCGCTGGCGGTAGTAGGACGTGATGTTCTTCACATAGCCCATGTCCTTGTAGCGGCCTTCGATCTTGAACGAACGCACGCCCGCTTCGACCAGCGCGCGAATATTGGCGCTCTGGTTGTTGTCTTTCATCGACAGCAGGTGCTTTTCAAAGGCCACGACGCGGCCCTGGTCATCTTTCAAGGTGTACGGCAAACGGCATGCCTGGGAGCAATCGCCCCGGTTGGCGCTGCGGCCGTTCTGTGCGTGAGAGATGTTGCACTGCCCGGAGAACGCCACGCACAAGGCGCCGTGGATGAAGAACTCGATGGCGGCATCGGTTTCGTCGGCGATCGCGCGGATTTCCTGCAGGTTCAGCTCACGGGCCAATACCAACTGCGAGAAACCGGCTTGGTCGAGAAACTTGGCGCGGCCCAAGGTGCGAATGTCGGTCTGGGTGCTGGCGTGCAGCTCGATGGGCGGAATATCCAGCTCCATCACCCCCAGGTCTTGCACGATCAACGCGTCCACACCCGCGTCGTAGAGCTGATGGATCAGCTTGCGCGCGGGTTCCAGTTCGTTGTCATGCAGAATGGTGTTGATCGTGGTGAAGACGCGCGCGTGATAACGGCGGGCGAATTCCACCAGGGATGCGATATCGCTCACGTCGTTACAGGCGTTATGGCGCGCGCCGAAGCTTGGGCCGCCAATGTACACGGCGTCGGCGCCATGCAGGATCGCCTCGCGCGCGATGGCGACATCGCGGGCAGGGCTGAGCAATTCCAGGTGATGCTTGGGCAAGGACATAGTTTTTTTAGTCAGGCTTGTCACGGTTGAGGCGGGCATTGTAGCGATGAAAATCCCTACAAGCATCCGCGCATTGTCCTATTGTGACCGCTGGCGAAGCTGACTCAGGCCTTGGCGGCCATCGCAGTGACTTCCACGCGCATGCCCTCTACCGCCAACGCGGCAACGCCAACCGCCGCACGCACGGGCCAGGGCTTGGCAAAAAAGCGCTTGTAGACCTCGTTGAAGGCGCCGCGATCGGCCATATCCGTCAGATAAATGGTCAGGTGCATCACCCGGTCCATAGAGCTGCCGGCCTTTTCCAGGGCGACTTTCAAGGCTTGCAGGGTGCATTCGCTTTGCAGGGTGATATCGCCCAGCTCCAGGCTGCCATCGGCGCGGGTTGGGATCTGGGTGGACACCAGGATGCCGTTGAAGCCGATCACATCCGAAGAAATCGAATCGGCATCGGGATCCGGGGTGTAGTGCAGGTCGTAGTTGGCCATGGGCGCCTCTCATTGGCAGGTTCAGAAAGGCGCCCATGGTCCCCGAAAAATACCGCAGGGGCAAACTACGCCCAGCGGCGGAACAACACGCTGGCATTCACGCCGCCAAAGCCGAAGCCGTTGGACAGCGCGTATTCAATCGGCATCGGCCGGGCTGCACCACGCAGCAGGTCCAGGCCATCCGCAAGCGCGTCGGGGTTTTGCAGGTTGAGGGTGACCGGGGCGACCTGATCACGCAGGGCGAGTACGGTGAAGATGGCTTCGATACCGCCCGCAGCGCCCAGCAGGTGCCCGGTGGCAGATTTGGTCGAGCTGATTGCCGGGCTGCCGTTAGCGCCAAATACCGTCCTGATCGCGGCCAGTTCGCCTTTATCGCCTACCGGTGTGGAAGTCGCGTGAGCGTTCAAGTACTGCACTTGGGCCGCCTCGATGCCGGCCTGGCGCAAGGCTTGCTGCATGGCGCGTCGCGCACCGTCGCCGTCTTCCGGGCCGGCCGTCATGTGGTAGGCATCGGCACTGGTGCCGTAGCCCACCAACTCCGCAATGGGCTGTGCGCCACGTGCCAGGGCATGCTCCAGTTCTTCGATAACGAGGATGCCGGCGCCTTCGCCCATGACAAAACCGTCGCGCGCCTGATCGAATGGCCGCGAAGCCAATTCGGGCGTGCCGTTGAAGTCACTGGACAGCGCCCGCGCCGCCGCAAAACCCGCCAGGCTGACCCGATGAATCGCCGCTTCCGCGCCGCCGCACACCGCCACATCGACTTCACCGGCACGAATCATTCGCGCCGCATCACCGATGGCCTGCACACCTGCGGCACAGGCGGTCACCGGCGCCCCCAGCGGGCCTTTCAAGCCGTAATTGATCGACACATGCCCAGCGGCCATGTTGCTCAAGAAGGACGGGATGGTAAACGGCGATAAACGCCGTGGGCCTTTGCTGTCAGTGGTGCGTACTGCATCGGCAATCGCCGGGAAACCGCCAACACCAGACGCAATAATGGTCGCCGTACGTTCCTGTTCTCCCACTGTGTTCGGCGCCCAGCCGGCCTGCTTCAAGGCTTCATCCGCCGCCGCCAGCGCGAACAGGATAAAGCGGTCCATCTTGCGTTGTTCCTTGGCCGCAAGCAGGCGGTCCGGGTCAAATCCGGCTTCAGGATCCTGGATAGCGCTCTGCACCTGGCCACCGATGCTGACGGCCAAATCCCCGATCAACTCTTCCGGCAGGCGACGGATGCCCGATTGCCCGGCCAACAGGCGGCGCCAGGTGGATTCCACGTCAGCGCCCAACGGCGTCAGGGCGCCCATGCCTGTCACAACGATGCGTTTACTCATGATCAATCGACTCCGGTTGCGGTGAGGGAACAGACCCTATGGACGTCACTATCATCATGAAAGTAACATGGCGTCACACACATTTGCACTGACCCACAGGAAGCGCCATGCAACGCAAGTCCCTCATCAGCGACGAATGCCCGATCGCCCGCAGCCTTGAGCGGGTAGGGGAGTGGTGGAGCATTCTGATCATGCGCGACGCCTTGCACGGCCTGCGCCGCTTCGACGAGTTCTCGCGCAGCCTGGGCATCGCGCCGAATATGCTGACGCGCCGTTTGAATGGCCTGGTGGAGGCGGGGATGTTGGAGCGGCGACCCTACAGCGAGCGACCGCCACGCTACGAATATGTGCCGACGGCCAAGGGTGAGGACTTCAGTGTGGTGCTGATGTCGCTGGTGGCCTGGGGCAACCGGCATTTCGCCGAAGAAGGCTACAGTGTGGAAGTGGTGGAGCGTGCGACCGGTTTGCCGGTGCAGCCGGCGATGGCGAATGCCGCAGGCCAATGTGTGCCGTTGGACCAGTGCACGATCCAAGCCGGTCCAGCCGCCAGCGCAGGGATGCGCCAGCGGTTGGGGGCGATGCCGGATTGATTAGAGCAAGGTAAACGGATAGTCGACGATCAGCCGCAACTCATTCAGGTCACCATCACGTTGGTCGGCGTTCGACGCCACGATTGCATCGCGGACACGCAACGACAGGTTTTTCGCCGGGCCACTCTGGATCACGTACTTGGCCTCCAGGTCGGTTTCGTGGTGCGCGCCGTCGGCGCCGTAGTCGCCCACATAGGCGCTGTGATCCGGTGCATGGGTGCCATTGATGTCCGAGCCGTTGATGTAGCGGCCCATGAAACTCAGCCCTGGCACGCCATAGCTGGCCATGTTCAGGTCATACCGAATGCCCCAGGACTGTTCGCCCGGCCCGTTGAAGTCCCCCCATTGCACCGAGTTGGCCAGGTACACCGAATCGCCGCCTTCGCCCGCGCCGTTGTTGCCGGTGCCGATGTAGTCAAACGGCGTGTCGCCATGCACTTTCTGGAACGACAGCGTCAACGTGTGCGCCTGCAGGAACGAGTACGCCGCCGCCAGCGAGTAGGTGGTGTTGTTGATCGCGCCGGCCTTGGCGCTGCCAGTATCGAGGGTGCGATAGAGGTTGCCATCCAGCGCGAGTGACTGGTCATGGGCCAGCGGGATCACGTAGTTGAGGTTGGTGTAGTACTGGCGCCAGATGTCTTCCAGTTCACCGGCATAGACGGTCGCGCTCAGGGACGGGCTGAAGGTGTATTTGCCACCGACGAAACTGGCACTGTTGGCGGCGATATTGGCGTAGGTCGCGTAGATATCGTGGTCATGGTTGCTGGTCATGCCGCTGTTGGTGCTGGTGAAATGCCCGGCTTCCAGGTCCAGGCCGGCGATTTCACTGCTGGTCAGGTCGAAACCGGTGGCGGTCTGCGGCAACAGGCGGGTGCCGCCGGTGGCGAAGACCGGGGCGGTGGGTTGCATGTCACCGAATTTGAGCTGGGTCTTGGAGATCTTGATCTTCACCGCCGCACCCACGGAGCCGTAGGCGTCTTCGGGGTCGCCATGCCGGTCGGTCGGCAGGTTGCCGGTGCCGGCATCCGCGTGGGTGGCGTCCAGTTTCAGCCCGCCGTAGGCGTAGGCATCCACGCCGAAGCCGATAGTGCCCTGGGTGAAGCCCGAGGCGTAGTTGAGCATCGCGCCCTGGGTCCAGTCGATGTTATCGGCCCGGCCACCTTCGCGATTACGGTTCATGTAGTAGTTGCGCAACAACCCGGTGACGCTGCTGCCCTCGATAAACCCCTTGGAGTCCGCCTGGTCGGTGACCGTTTCGGCAAACGCCAGTTGACTGATACCGGCACACACCGCCAGTGCTAACAGGCTCGACTGTTTAATCATGTTGTAACTTCCCCGGAAGAATGAACGCGCGCACAGAAACACCGCACTGATTGGAGGGTGCATAAAGTTGTATGGGCAGATGTTTGCAGGTGAGCTGTTACGGTTTTTATTGTGTTCGGCGTGGTTGCCGAGCTTGATTCTAAGCCCAGTCTGCGGGGCCTGCAGCGGGCCAAGGGATGAAACTCGATTAATTAAACTTCACTATTTTTAATCGACTGCGGGTGTAGCGTGGACGCTGTCTTAGCCGCTCTGCTTCGACAAAGTCCTTTGGTTGCCGCCGCAGACTCTGCGGCGGATTTTTTTGCGTGGCCGGGTTAGTTGAACTCACCTATGCTGCGCCACACCATTGGCATCCACCCTTCGAGACGCTGCATGAGCCTGAAATCCACCCACCTGCCGGCCTTGATCGCGTTCGAATGCGTGGCCCGTCATATGAATTTTGCGCGGGCGGCGGCCGAGATGGAGGTCACGCCCACGGCGATGTCCAAGACCATCAAGCAGCTCGAAGCGCAATTGGGCGTGCGCCTGTTCAACCGCACCACGCGCAGCGTGGCGTTGACTGAGTCGGGCAACCAATTGCTCGACACCTTGGCCCCGGCCCTGGAGCAGATCCGCTTCTCGGTGCAGCAGGTACACGACACCGCCAGCCGCCCGTATGGCGCGTTGAAAATCAACAGCTCCTACGTGGCCTACGCCTCGCTGATCGAACCGCATGTGGCGGCGTTTCTCGCGCACTACCCGGACATCAGCCTGGATATCGCCCTGGACAATGGCTTGAGCGACATCATCGGCGCAGGCTTCGACGCCGGTATCCGCCTGGGCCAGGCCTTGCAGCGTGACATGATCGCGGTGCCGCTGGGGGCGTCGCAGCCGATGGTGGCCGTGGCCACGCCGGAGTATCTGGCACGCTCGGCGCCGTTGAACACACCTGAAGACCTGCTGGCCCACGACTGCATCCATCAGCGTTTGAGCAGTCGCGGGCCGCTGATGGATTGGACGTTTCGCATCGGCAAGGCCAATGTCGAGCTCCAGGTGAAGGGACGCCTGGTGCTGGATGAGATGCGCACCACCTTGTCGGCGGCGCGCCTGGGATGTGGCGTGGCCCTGGTATTCCGGCCGTTTGCCCAGGCGGACATTGCCAGCGGCGCGTTGGTCGCGTTGCTGGAAAAATACGCCGCGCCCGCCGAGACCTTCCACCTGTATTACGCCAACCGTGCGCAAATGCCCGGAAAGCTCCGGGCATTTATCGACTTCTTCCAGGCGCGTAACCGTCAGGCCACCGAGTAGCCGCCGTCGGCCAGCAGGGCGTGACCGGACACGTAGCTGGCATCTTCCGAGCCCAAGAACGCCACGACCGTCGCCATCTCTTCAGCCGTGCCGAAACGACTGGCCGGCGTGCTGGCGGCGAACGCCTGCTGGGCTTCCACCGACGGCCAGATCCCGCGATGGTGGAAGGGTGTTTCGATCAGCCCTGGGCAAAGCGCATTCACCCGCACCCCTTGTTTGAACCACTCGATGGACGCGGTCTTGGTCATGCCCACCACGGCGTGCTTGGTGCCGATATACAGCGCGGCATTCTCGAAACCGATCACGCCGCCCATGGACGCATTATTGATGATGCTGCCAAAGCCCTGCTCCAGCATCACCTTGGCCTCGTACTTCATGCAGTTGAAGACGCCGCGCACATTGGGTTCGAACACCAGGTCGAAGCGCGCATTGTCCTGCTCGATCAGCGGCGCGAACACGCCTTCGGTGCCGGCATTGTTGAAGGCGATGTCCAGCTGGCCGTAGGTGTCCACGGCAAACTTGACCATGGCAATGATGTCGGCTTCGCGGGTCACGTCGACCACGATGGAGGAAGCGATACCGCCGTGGGCGATGATCTCGGCAACCACCTCGTCCAGCTCACTCTGGCGGCGGGCAGCGGCAACGATCTTTGCGCCGCGTTGAGCCAGGACAACGGCAGTTGCACGGCCAATGCCAGAGCTGGCGCCGGTGATCAGCGCGACTTTGCCTTCAAGCTGGCGGGGAGTGGATAAGGTCATGGAAAGCTCCGTTCATGTGCTGCGCAAGGCGGTGTGCTTGCGCTATGGGCACAGGTTACGGCGGATGATTACCTTGGATAATCCACGCAATAGTTAACGAGTTATGAGCTTTAGGTTCATAGTTTGGCCGTCATGGAATAAAACCCGTGACCAGGACGTTTGGAGAGGAGAACCTTCCTACCTCAAATTGGCCTTAACGATGCCGGATGACACAAAAACAAGGCAACGCGTTGCCCGTGAATTCATTTTAGAAAAGCACATGGACGCCATTGAGCGAGCCTCAGTCAAAGGCAACTTCTCCATCAGTTTCAGGTCGGCTGGCCGCGCCACGCTCCTGGCTTTAGAGCGTGGCGCAGCCGCCAAGGGCCATAACATCCTGGAAAAAACCATCAAGCAAAGCTCCCTCGCCAAGGCATATGGTCCCGACAAGGCCAACGACTTGCTGCTGCGCCTGCGCACCGCCGGGCTGGAGGGTTATGTGGGTCATTGGGACCCAACGGGACTGGTCGGCGTTTACCTCAGTGGCGATCTTGAGGATGACACGTCGATCCAACCCATCGACATCAAGAACCTGGAAGGCAGCCTCGCTGCACTCAAGCGGCTCGGGAACTGGCAGAAGAAGGCTTTCACCGGGGATTATGACGCGCACGACATCATCACCTTCCGTGGCGCTGGACGGCCACGAACCGTGCTGGCGGGCTCCATTGAAGAGCAGCAAGTGATCGATTGCATCAACCGCGAAGTGGCACTGGATGACAGTAACCGGCCATTCGCCGTGCGCCAGCACAATGTGTTGCGACACGGCCCGCAGGTCAATTACCTGTCCTACATGGTCAGCCATGAAAAAGATAATGTGCAACAGGCTGGCGGTGTCTCCGGGGCCGTCGCCAGGCCAGGCGAGTTTCCGATTGCGGCGGTGCGCAAGAACACTTGGACGATCATCAACGACATCACGCAATTGGCGCAGTACTACACGTCATTGGGGGCGGTGATGAAGGAAAGTTGGCAGCCGGAAGGCGTCAGAACATTTGTCGACCAACCGGGACTTCCCGGCATTGTAAGGCTGGGGCGGCGTGGTGAGTGAAGAGGAGGGGGGATCCCCCCTCGTTCTGGCGTGAGTCTTACTCTTTTACATCCATGAACTCTTCAGCCCACGCCACGTAGTTTTCCGGCAGCGTGTAGGTGTGCGTCAACTCGGTGGCACTGAGGTTATCGGTGCTGTGGGTCAACTGGCGTTGGGCACGCAGGCTGTCATAGGTCGCCTTGATCGCGGCAAAGTAAGCGCCGTGGCCGGCAACCACCACACGCACGCCGAGACTCGCCAAGCGCTTGGCGTCATTGAGCTTGGGATTGCCGTAAGTCACCAGCATCAGTGGCACCGTCAGGTTCTCTGCAATCTTCTCCAGATGCTCGAAGTCCGCTACACCGACCATGCAAATCCCATCGGCGCCGGCTTTCTGATACGCCAGGGTGCGCTCGATGACGGCTTCGGTCGGCAACACACCGGCATTGGTCCGGGCAATGATCGACAGCTCGGGATCAACACGGGCTTCCAGCGCGGCGCGGACCTTGCCGATGCCTTCTTCGATGGAGATCAGGTCGGTGGACTTGCGGCCAAACTGCGCGGGCAGCAACGTGTCTTCAATGGTCAACGCGGCCACACCGGCACGCTCAAGCTCTTCGACGGTGCGCATCACGTTCAGCGCGTTACCGTAGCCGTGGTCGGCGTCGGCAATGAACGGCAGTTGGGCGACACGCCCGATACGGGTGGCTTGCTCAACGAACTCACTCAGGGTGATCAGCGCGAAATCGGGTGCGGCCAATACCTGCAACGACGCAACGGAGCCACCGAGGATGCCAACTTCGAAACCCAGGTCAGCGGCAATGCGCGCCGACATCGGGTCAAAGACGGAAGCGGTTTCAACGCAGGTTGGGGTGGCAAGCAATTCACGGAAGGTGCGGCGCAGGGCTGAGTGAGAAATCTTTGGCATGGGCTTTCCTGGTTCTGGTCATCGTCTTGTGACGATCAATGTCTATTCGTGGTAGTGCGAGGTTAACATGCGGGCGGATAGGAGATGATGACGTTTCAGCATCAGAGAGGGCGCAACTGCATGGAGCATGGGTTTACGGTTTGGGAGTGGACAGGGTCCCAACCTTGAGCGTCAACCATGGGTGAGTGTACGGTGGGAATCAGCTAGTCTGGCCTTGGCACTACGGTTTGAAAGATAAATTATAATTGCAGGGAGCTAATGGCAGCATATGAAGAAAATAGGCGCAGTCGTAGGTGATCTCTATCACCGGCACTATATTGATGATGCATTCGCTACTTTCAAGGCCGCGCAAGGTAGCAACAGAGTATTGGTTATAACGTACTGCAGCTATGAATATCTTGTTGATGCACTCGAATTTCTGACGGAGCACGTGTTTCCCCATGGCAAGTCCCATCGAATCATTCTTGGGCTCGCAGGCATTGGGGATGGCCGAAATTTAAATACGAAAGCCTTGCAGGCTGAGCTGACTACTATTATTGACCGCATCCCTCCAACGGTGGAGCTTTTTCTTCATGTGGCGTGCCACATTAAGATGCTGAGTTATGATTCGATCACGGTCATAGGCTCGCAAAATATATCCTCAACATCATTGGCGCTGTCCGAAAGGGAACGTAAAAAATATAAGTATCATGAGGCGCAGATTGAAATAACCGACAACAATCAAGCGCTGGCTAGTGCTCTATTCGACGAGACACTGAAGAACCCGTCCTTATACACCAGGGTTTCTCAGCAGTCTGTGGCATCCAGGGTGTCGCAAGCGTTGATCTCGGGCGCAAAAGCCGAGGGAGAGAAGCAGAAAATCAAGCTTGCACGGGACCTGGGCGAACTTATGAAGTGTGAGGTCGCTATTCCCAAGTATCTGAATCTTCACCCGAGCGTTGAGAACAACAAGTATTTTATTGAGGCTATGATTAAGTTTTACAACACGGAATCCCCTGATCAATACGATGTTGATGAGATATATCGCGTGATTTATGCAGATCGGGATGACTATCCGGCGGGAAAACAATTTACCGACTACGTTTATAAAATCACCCAGCTTGTCGGGATGACGGATGACTCAACATTCCCGCAGAAAAATGCCGTGATCAGTGTATTTCGCGCGGTGTATTCAAACAGGCTGGGGTTCGCCGATGAATCCGACTTTGACGCCTTTCGGGAAGCCGTGGTTCGCGTAGTAGAAGATCATTATGCGACCCACAAAAAGGAATTGATTCTAAAGCACCAACATACACTGGTTCAGCGAATAATTGAAAATCCTGGCAGCGAGCAAGCCATTGCTTTTTGTCGTGACGATGAAGGAGGGCTCATGGACTACTGCATTCGGGAGGCACTCGAAAGTGGCAGGATTGATATTGATCGCTACTTAAAAGACATGGACTTCTCCGCTTATATATGGGATGTGCATAAATTGTTCATGATGTTTTATCACTCGGGACTTGAGCGTGCGTTTTCTGAGGTGCACAGCGCCTACGATAATTATTCTGAAGCATATGAGAGAGAAATCCTCAACGGCAGTTGAGGGAGCAGCCAATGAACTCTACGTTTTTTGTTTCTTTGGACGGGCCTAAAGGCACCGGCAAAACCACGCTGCTGGAGGCCGTAACGGCAGCGCTGAGGGCAGACAATAAGAAAGTCATCCGACTGTGCGAGAGAAAAAGCGATCCGTACAGAAGGGAAACCATGGCTATTGTTAACGAACTGGCCAGGAATTCTTCGCAGGAAATGGAATGGGCTGTGTGCGAACGCTTTGCTGACAGTCGTAGCTGGATTTCCCGGAACGTGCTGGCTCAGCAGCCGCGGGGCAGCATTATCCTGATGGATCGCTGGTATCCGTCTGATGCTGCGTTTCGACACACCATCCCATTTGCAGAGATTCTCCAGATGAATCTGGAGCGCAACGTGCGAGTGCCGGATCTGCAGGTTGGAGTCGTCACCGCGCCGGATATTTCATGGGCAAGGGCAACGGCACGATCACGTGGATTGGGTGGCACGGTGATCCACAAGTACTCAGAGCATGTCGTGTGTACCGAGAGGTTCGAGAGAGCCGTTGCAGATCATGGTTGGGTGCTGTGCCGCAATGAAGGTACGGTCGAAGATGCGGTGAAGCAGGTAGTGGCTGAGATCCGGAAAATAGTGCGGTGATACGAACAGCCAGATACGGTATTTAACATAATATACATTATGCGTAATATCGTATTGCGTAATCAGGGGCAGTGCCCATCAGATTTCAACAGGCAAAACCCCTATCTCACTCAAACCTGAGCAAAGCCTCCATCGACAAACATTTCACTGCCGGTCATGAAGCTGCTCTCATCCGATGCCAGGAACAACGCTGCCGCTGCAACTTCCTCGGGCTTGCCAATACGGCTCAATGGAACCTGCGCGGTCATGTCGTCGATGATTGCGTCTTTCTGGCCTGTACCTGAAAGCGCCAGGTCCAAGCCCGGTGTCGAGATCGGCCCTGGTGAAAGTACGTTGACGCGAATGCCTGTGCCTTTCAGGTCCAGCGCCCAGCTCCTGGCGAAATTACGCAGCGCCGCTTTGGTGGCGCTGTACACGCTGAATGCCGGTGTGCCCATGGTGCCTGTGGTCGAACCCGTGAGGATCACCGAGCTGCCGGCGCTCATCAGTGGCAAGGCTTTTTGTACAGTGAACAGCGTGCCTTTGACGTTGATGCCGAAGGTACGGTCAAACGATTCCTCGGTGATCGAGCCGATCGGCTGGAAATCCCCCAGGCCTGCATTGGCAAACAGCACATCGACCCGGCCTTTGGCGGCTTTGACTTGGGTGAACACGCGGTCAAGGTCGTCCAGTTTTGAAATGTCGCCTTGTATGGCGATGGCTTCAGGGCCAATCAGTTGCAGCGCCTTGTCCAGTTCCTCTTGTCGACGGCCTACAATGACGACTTGAGCGCCTTCCGCCGCGAAGCGAATGGCGGTTGCCAGGCCGATGCCGCTGTTGCCACCGGTAATGACTGCGATTTTTCCGTTGAGCCTGCTCATGGTGAACTCCAATGAATAAGGTTGAGGCCCAACTGTAGATCTACGCTATTCTTTTGAATAGTATGCACCTTTTGGTAAGTACCCTACGTGGAGTCAGCTCGATCATGGCCAACAACTCATTCAATTGCGGGCTCGAGGCCGCCCTGGCGGTGATTGGCGGTAAATGGAAGCCGCTGGTGCTGTTCAACCTTGCGCAAAATGTTCATCGATATGGGGAATTAAGACGCGCGATTGGCGGCGTGACCGATAAGGTGCTGATCCAGCAACTCAAGGAATTGGAGCGCGACGAGATCATCTCCCGCGTGGATTTCCAGGAGATACCGCCCAAGGTCGAGTACTCGCTGACACCGTTCGGGCGGTCCTTGGCGACGGCGTTGGGCGGGCTGTGCCAATGGGGTACGGAGCATATGCAAACCGTTGAGCGTATCGCTGAGCGGCGTACGGCCACCCTCTCCCAGTCTTGAGTCCCCTGCCCTGATAGCCAACTCAACTAAATGACTATTTAGTTGAGTTAAATCAATAAGTTACATCTGAAACCGATCAACCGACTGCGACAACTTCCCGGCCAGGTTGGACAGTTCATCAGTGGTCGACGCCGTCTGCCCGATCACTCGGCTATTGCTCTCTGACATCCCCGCAATCATCTCCACCTGGTGCGCAATTTCATTGCTGGCCAGGCTCTGTTCGCCGATGGTCCGGGAGATATCGTTGACCATTTCCGTGGTGTTCAACGTCGCTTGGAGAATCTCGCGAATCGCCCGCTCTACCTCGGCAGTGACCGCCATGCCTTTGTCCACCTGAGCAACGCCCTCCTCCATGCTGGTCACCGCTTCCCGGGTGTTCTGCTGGATACGCCCGACCATGGCGGCAATTTCCTGGGTCGACGCGCTGGTGCGTCCAGCAAGGCTGCGCACTTCATCAGCAACCACGGCAAATCCGCGCCCCTGCTCGCCCGCACGGGCGGCCTCGATCGCGGCATTCAGGGCCAGCAGGTTGGTCTGGTCAGCGATCCCCTTGATCACCTGGATAATGCTGAAAATGGCCTCAGACTCCTTGTCCAGTGTGCGGATCACCTGGGCCGATTGCTGCGCGGAACGGGCAATGCCATCCATGTCACTGACCACCTGATGAATCACCCGGCCGCCGTCCTTGGCCAAGATTTGCGCCTGGTTGGCCATGTCCAGTGCGCGTCCGGCATGCCGGGTGATTTCCTCGATGCTCGCGGTCATTTCACTCGCTGCGGCGGCCATGGTGCTGGCGGCGGCGCTCTGTTGCTGGCTGCTGCCGGCCACTTCATGGCAGCCACGGCTCAGTTGCTCGCTCATGCCATTGACGCCATGGGCGTTGCTGCGCACCACGTCGATCATGCCGCGCAGGTCCTTTTGCATCGTCGCCAGGCTACGGATCAAGGCGCTGGCTTCGTCCTTGCGTTGGGGCTCGACGATGGGTTCGCTCAAGTTGCCACGCGCGATGCTGGCGGCAATGCGGCTAGCCGCTTGTAGTGGGCCCATGATGCTGAGGATCACCCAACGGCCCTGGGCCAACAGCAGTAGAAGACTGGCAATCAACACCACGCCCAGGGTGACGTTGGCGTTGCTGATGGTCTGCCGGGTGCCCATGCTGGTCTGCTGGTTATTGGTTTCGATCAACTCGCTCAGGCCCGCCATTTGATCTTCCAACTGGCTGAACGCGGCGTTGAATGTGCCTAGTTCCCCGCGCGCGGCTTCAGGATTGTCCAGCGCCAGGGCGACGATGCGCTCGCCGGTGGCGATGTAGTTATCCAGGCTAGGTTTGATTTTTTCCAGGCTTGCCTTGAGCGTAGCGTCCAGCGGCAACTTGAGGTTGTCCGCCAAGACCTGCCGGAAGTGCTCGGCATGCTCTTTCAAAGAACTGTCGACTTCGGCCTTGCTGCTGGTGCTTTTACCCAGGCCCACCAGCATCGCCGACAACACGTCAGCGCGCAGGGCGTCGTGCATCATGTCGGCTTCCATATGGTTGCGCAGCACCGTCATACTTACTTCGCTGTCTTGCACGGCAGTGCCCATCCGGGTATTCCCCAGGTAGCCGGCCAGGCTCATGATCAAGGCGGCGAGCAATCCGGTCGCTATCAACAGCATCAAGCGTAGTTTGATCGTCATGCTGGTATCCCCGTGCCTGGTCAGCCGGTTGGGAACCCAACCGCAGAAGCCCCGCTGCTCATGTTATCGGCCATCCCCACTGCTTATTGAAGCCTAAGTTTGCGGATCTGCGCGTATCCCTTAAGCTGACCGGCCCTTGCTCTGCCCGGAACTGCTCATGTCTCGAAGCATCGCCCACCTTGCCCTCCTGCTGGGCTTGATCACTGCCGTCGGCCCGTTCGCCATCGATATCTATCTGCCGGCGCTGCCAACCCTTGGCGCGAGCCTGCACGCCTCGCCAGCGTTGGTGCAGATGAGCCTTACCGTATTCTTCGTCATCATCGGCGTATGCCAATTGTTCTACGGTCCGATCAGTGATGTGTTCGGGCGCAAGCCGCCGATCTATGTCGGCCTGGTGATTTTTGCCGTAGCCAGTGTCGGTTGCGCGCTGGCGCCGACGATCGAATCACTGATCGCCTTTCGTGCCCTGCAGGCGTTCGGTGCGTGCGCGGGGATGGTGATTCCGCGCGCCATCGTGCGTGACCTGTACACCGGGCATGAAGCCGCGAAACTCATGGCGTTGCTGATGCTGGTGATGAGTGTTTCGCCGATCCTTGCGCCGCTCGCTGGCAGCCTGGTCATCTCTTTGTGGAGCTGGCGCGAAGTGTTTGCCGTGCTGGCGGTGCTCGCAGTGGCGTGCCTGGTGATGACCATCGTGCAATTGCCGGAAACCCATCCCGCCGAACGGCGCTTGGGCAAGACCCTGGGCAACGCCTTCAGCAGCTACGGCGCATTGTTGCGTGACCCGGTATTCATCGGTTTGTCGGTGGTGTGCGGATTCGGTTTGGCGACGTTCTTTGTGTTTATCGGCAGCGCGCCGTTCGTGTACATCGAACATTACGGCCTGACGCCCACGCAGTTCAGCCTGGGGTTTGCAGTGAATGCTGCGTCGTTTTTCGCCATGAGCCAACTCACGGCACGCCTCAGCGCACGCTATGGCCTGGCGCCGCTGATTCGTTGGTCGGTGGTGGCCGTGGCGGCGGTTATGGCGGTACTGGCAGCCACCACTCTATGGATCGATAGCCTGGCCTTGATGATGACATTGCTGTTTATCGGCTTCGGTTTTCTCGGTCTGCTGTTACCGGCGGCGGGCGTCTTGTCGCTGGAGGACCACGGCGCGGTGGCCGGTTCTGCGTCAGCCTTGCTCGGTGCGATCCAGATGATCACGGCAGCCGTGTCCATGACGGTGATCGGTGTGTTCGCCGATCACACACCAGCGCCGATGCTGATGGGCATTGCACTGTGCGCCATCGCCGCGATGCTCACCACACTGTGGACCTTGCGGCGCCTGCCGGCTCACTTGGCCAGCGCCCCGCCCTCCTCCTGATCATTGCCCATGGCGGCCAGATACGCCCAGGGATAAATCCCGCGCTGGTGGCCATCGCTGAACACCAGTTGCACGCCATAACCCTGAGGGTGGATTTGCACCACCCTCACCGCCTCTGACACCCACGGCTGGCTGCCCCGTAGACGAAACGCCCGGCATTGGGAGCACGGGCACTCCCGGCGCAGACGTGCGTGATCAATCCACTGCGCGCCTTGCGCCCATTCCAGGCGCAATCGACCGTCGCGACCTTTGCCTATGGCGTTCGGCGCGACGGTCATTGCAGTTGCGCCAAGGCAATCCGCACGGCCTTGCGCACCTCCGGGTCGCCATCGTCGGCGGCATCCCGCAAGGCCGTCAGCGCTTGGCGATCGCCCAATTCACCCAGTGCCAGGGCGGCTTCCTTGCGCAGGTTACTGATGCTGTGGCCCAGGGTCTGGATCAAGGCTTCCAGTGCGGGTAAGTAACGCAACCGGCCAAGGCTGCGCGTAGCGCGCAGGCGAACCTGCCAATACTCATCCGCCAGCGCGGCGACCAGTGCGTCTCCGGCATTCAGGCTGCCGACTTTGCCCAAGGTGGTCGCAGCTTCTTCGCGCACTTGCCAGGCCGGGTCCAGCAACGCTTGGTGCAACGCCGGTAGGACCTGGTCGTCACTCGCCAAGCCCAGTGCTCCGGTGGCGGCACGGCGGACTTCGGTGTCGGGGTCACCGCTGGCCAAGGTGGCCAATGCTTCAAGCGCGGGCAGATGTTTGAGCCAACCCAGCACGCCCACTGCTTCGCGGCGGACACCCGCATCAACATCCACCAGGGCCGACAAGGCTGCCGGCGCAGCAGCGTCCAGGCGCAATTCGCGCAGGGCACGGAAGATGGCGGTGCGCACGCTGATATTGGCGTGCCCGGTCCAAGGCAGCAGCAACCTGCCCGCTTCGGCAGTCTTCAATACGCTCAGGCTTTGCGCTGCTGCTTCGCGCACTGACGAATCGGCATCCGTGAGCGCTTCACACAAGGCCTGCACCACATCGCCGTCTTCCCAAGCTTCCAGCAAGGTCGCGGCCTGGGCGCGCACTTCTATGGACGAGTCGTTGCGCAGGCTGTCCACCAGCCATTGCAGGCTATCGGGGTCTTCCAGATCGGCCAGGTCAATCAGGGCAATGCGGCGCATGCCGGCGTCCGTGGCTTGCAGACGTGGGCGCAAGGCTTCTATTTCCGGGTTATAGGTCATATGGCAAATCGCGGTGTTGAATGATCGGTGGGCAACCCGAGCGGGTTCAGGCGTGGCAACTGGCGACCATCTTCATGGTGCAGCAGTGCCAGGCAATGACGCTTGAGGTGAGTGAATTCGGGGGTGGTCATCAGTTCGGTGTGGCGTGGTCGGGGAAAATCCAGTTGGAAGTCTTCGATGATGCGCCCAGGGCGTGGGCTCATCACCAGGATGCGATCAGCCAGGAACAGGGCTTCATCGATATCGTGGGTGACAAACACCACAGTGGTGCGGATGCGCGTCCAGATCTCCAGCAACAACGCCTGCATCTTCATGCGGGTCAGCGCATCCAGTGCGCCGAACGGCTCATCCATCAGCAGCAGGCTCGGCCGGTTGACCAGCACACGGGCAATTTCCACACGCTGCTGCATGCCGCCGGAAAGCTGGTTCGGCCAACGCTCGGCAAAGCCTTCCAGCCCGACCAGCGCGAGGATTTCATCTGCCGCCGCCAGCCGTTCAGCCTTGCCCACGCCGCGCATTTTCAAGCCAAATGCGACGTTCTCACGCACGGTGCGCCACGGGAACAGCGTGTGCTGCTGAAACACCATGCCGCGCTGCTGGGACGGGCCGACCACCGCCTGTCCATCCATCTGTAACGTGCCCTGGCTCGGCACCAGGTGCCCGGCCAGCGCACCAAGCAAGGTCGACTTGCCGCAGCCCGATGGCCCCAGGATGCACACGAATTGCCCTGGCTCGATGCTGCACTCCAGCGCTTTGACTGCCTCGAACGCCTGTTCACGCTCGCCGAGCACAATCGACAATCCACTGATTGTTATACGACCTTCCATCAGGCTTTACCTCGCGGGCGATGCCAAGGGGTGAACACGGCGCCCAGGCGCTTGACCAGCCAACTGCTGCCCATGCCCAGCACGCCGATCAACAACATGCCGACCACGATGTCGGCATAGTTCTGGATGGTGTACGACTCCCAGGTGTAATAGCCGATGCCGAACTGCCCGGAAATCATCTCCGCCGTCACCAGGCAGAACCACGAGGTGCCCATGCCGATGGCCAAGCCGGTGATGATGCTCGGCGCGGCGCCCGGCACAATCACCTCCAGCAGGATTGCGCGGCGCCCGGCCCCCAGGCTGCGCGCCGACGCGATCAGCCGGGGATCGACGCCTTCGACGCCATGCACGGTGTTGAGCAGGATCGGAAACAGCGCGCCGGTAAAGGTGATAAACACCATCGACAGCTCCGACGATGGAAACATCAGGATTGCCAACGGAATCCAGGCCACTGCCGGAATCGGACGGATCACCTCCAGAGGCGGCAACAGCACATCTTCAGCCCATGTCGAGCGGCCGATGGCAATGCCCAGGCCAACGCCCACCAGCACCGCCGCCAGGTAACCTTCGAACACCCGGGTCAGGCTCGCACTCAGGTGCTGGGCCAGCTTGCCCGAATCCACCAGGCCCAGCGCTGCCTCCACCACAGCGCCCGGCGTGGGCACGTTGGCAAAGGTCACCAGCCACAGGTTCCAGTGATGACTGGCCGCGAGCTGCCAAAACAGCAGGCACACCAGCAATGAGGCCGCGCGCGGCAGCCAGCGATAAGTCGACATATCAGCGACCGGCCACGGCCTGGGCGCCAGCGCTGGTGAAATCAAACACCTGGCCGCCCTGGGCGTCAGCGAATTGCTGGGCTTGGCCCTTGAGCAGGAACGCGCTCAGCTTGCCCTGGCGGTCACTGGCGAACCAGGCTTGATTGGCGAGCAGCTTGATGCCGCTGTCTTCGGCCTGGGCGTACACCGCACGCACTGCCTTGCCGTCTTTTTTCAAGTTGGCCAGTGCACTGAAGGCAGACTCGGCCGACGCATAGTCACGCACCTTGGGTTCGCCTTTCACCCAGATTTGCGCCACGTGCTTCCAGTCGGTGATCGGCTTGCCGGTCAACGCGTCGTTGGCCTTGAGCGGGGCCTGGGCGTAGTTGCCCAGCTGAGCCTGATAGTCCAGGCCGGACGCCTTGAAGGCCGCGCGGATGTACTGGTCGTCGATAAAAGTATTGAGGTCCAGGCCGCGGTCGGCTTTTTTCAGCAGCTTGAGGGTGTCGATGGCGGTGCCGACGGCCTGGCGATACTCTGGTTTCCAGCTCAGGTCACGGGTTTGTACGCCGAGCGGGCCATGGAACAGGTAGTTGACCTCGGCTTCAACGCCGGTGACTTTCTCGATCAGCTCGCTGTATTTTTCAGGCTCTGCCGTCAGCAACTGATTGGCTTCGATACTGGCGCGCAAGTAGGCGACCACCACTTCCGGGTACTGGCGGGCGTAGCTTTCATCCACTAACGCGCCGTGGAAGGTCGGTGTGTTGGACTGCGAACCGTCGTAGATCTTGCGGGCGAAACCACGGTTGGGAAACAGCTCGGCAAACGGCACGAAGTCGGCATGCGCCTCGATTTTATTGGCTTGCAACGCCGAGCCCGCCACTTCCGGCGCCTGGGCGATGATGTTGACGTCCTTGAGCGGGTCCCAGCCCTGGGCGGCGACGGCCCGCAGCAACATACCGTGCGCGGTGGACGCGAATGGCACCGAAATGGTCTTGCCTTTCAAGTCCGCCAACGACTGCGCGCTAGACTCGGTCGGTACCACGATGCCATTGCCGCTGCCCTTGATATTGCCCGACAGCACATTGATAAACAGGCTGTGCTTGCCCGCGCCCTCAAACGCTACGCCATTGAACGCGCCTGGGAAGTCGGCCATGGCACCGAAATCCAACTTGCCGGCCACCATCTCATTGGTCAGCGGTGCGCCACTGGTGAAGTTCTTCCACTGGATATCGTAGGTGGCGTCCTTGTACTTGCCGTCGTGGGGCAAGTACTTGTCCAGCAGGCCCAGCTCGCGGACCAGCAAGCCGCCGGCGGCGCAGTTGATGGTGGTGTCCTGGGTGCCGATGGCGACCCGGATGGTTTGTGCCTGTACCGACAGGCTGATGGAAGCCAGCACCAGGCTGGCAAAGGTTGCGCGCAAGAACATTGGGTGTTTCCCCTCGAATCATGGTTATAGGATCGTCTCCGCCGTGATCAGGCACGGTGGGAAACGAGGGGTACGGCAGTGGCGTCCGGTGTTGGCGGATGGCTTGGAGTTGTAACGCTCAGCGCAGCAGGTACGGGATCTCGACCTTGACGGCGCCGGTGGGGCAATCCTTTTCGCAGGGCATGCAGTACCAGCATTCGTCGAACGCCATGTACGCTTTCTGCGTCGCGGGATTGATCGCCAACAGGTCCATCGGGCACACGTCGACGCACACCGTGCAGCCTTTTTCGGCGATGCACTTGTCTTCGTCGATCGTTACCGGCGCGTTGGAGCGAAAGAATATTTCCTGGGGTTGGTAGGCCATTTCACGGTGTCCTGGGCGCTTTTGCGCTCTCTATAGGGTCAAGCAGCATCAGCCCCAACACGCAGGCGGTCGTAGGCTTGCATTTCTTCGGCGTCCAGCGGGATCACATAGGGCTCAACGGGTTTCTTGAAGCTGACCATCTGCCCGTCATCGCCCTTTTTCAGGTGGCAATGGCAGAACCAGTCGGCGTCATTGCGCAGCGGGTGATCAACGCGATGGTGGTACAGGCCCCAGCGGCTCTCGGCGCGGTACAGCGAAGCGCGGGCGGCCATTTCGGCGCAGTCGCGGATCACGCTGGTTTCCATGGCGCGCATCAATTCGTGGGGGTTGTGGGCTTTCATCTGGTCCAGGTCGCGCTCGATATCGCTGAAGCGCTGCAGGCCGATTTCCATCTTGCGGGTGACCTTCGGCGGCTGCAGGTAATCGTTCACGAAGCGGCGCAGCTTGTATTCGACCTGGGCCGGTGGCAGGCCGGTTTCACGGTCCAGTGGCGCGTAGACTCGGGCCTGTTCGGCGGTGACCTGGTCGGCATCTACGGCGCTGAACTCACGTTCGACCACGTACTGCGCAGCATTCGTGCCGGCGAACCAACCGTAGGTAAAGGCGCCGAGCATGTAGTTATGTGGCACCGCCGCCATGTCCCCGGCCGAATACAGGCCCTTCACCGACGTCTCCGCACGCTCGTTCACCCACACACCAGAGGCCGAATGCCCGCTGCAAAAGCCGATTTCGGAGATGTGCATTTCCACCATGTCGCTGCGGTAATCGGTGCCGCGATTGGCGTGGAACTGGCCACGGCTCGGCCGTTCATTGCTGTGCAGGATGGTCTCGATGTTCTGGATGGTTTCCTCGGCCAGGTGGTCGAGCTTGAGGAACACCGGGCCGTTGCCGCTTTCGAGTTCCTGATGGAACTCCCACATCATCTGGCCGCTCCAGTAGTCGCACTCAATAAAGCGCTCGCCCTTGTTATTTGCGGTATAGCCGCCCAGCGGACCGGTGACGTAGGCGCAGGCCGGGCCGTTGTAGTCCTTGATCAACGGGTTGATCTGGAAGCACTCCAGGTTCGCCAGTTCGGCCCCCGCGTGATAAGCCATCGCGTAGCCGTCGCCAGCATTGGTGGGGTTTTCATAAGTGCCCATCAGGTAGCCCGACGACGGCAAGCCCAATCGGCCCGCCGCGCCGCAGCACAGGATCACGGCCTTGGCCTTGATCACCTGGAAGTCGGCCGTACGGCAATCAAAGCCCATCACGCCGTTGACCGCGCCTTCGCTGTCGGTCAGCAAGCGCGTGCACACCAAGCGGTTGGTGATGGTCACCCGTGCACGCTTGAGCTGGCGGTACAGCACTTTCTTGATGTCATGCCCCTCAGGCATCGGCAGCACATAGGCGCCCATGTGATGGACCTTTTTCACCGCGTAATCGCCGGTCTCGTCCTTTTCGAACTTCACGCCCCAGCGGTCCAGTTGCTCGATGGTCTCGAAACTGTGCGTGGCATAGGCGTACACCGCCGCCTGGTTGACGATGCCGTCATTGGCGATGGTGATTTCCTTGGTGTACTGCTCCGGCGTCGAGTGGCCGGGGATGATCGCGTTGTTCAACCCGTCCATGCCCATGCTGATCGCACCGCTGCGCTTCACATTGGCCTTGTCCACCAACAGCACACGTAACGCGGGGTTGGCTTCTTTGGCCTTGATCGCCGCCATCGGCCCGGCCGTGCCGCCGCCGATCACCACGATGTCGTATTCCAGCTCCAGGGTTGTGCGGCTCACGGGCGGCTTCCTCGTTCACGGTCGATGCGCAGGCGATACTGGAAGGCGTCGCCACGGTAATACAGGTGTTCAAAGTCCACCGGCTGGCCGTCGGCGGTGTGGGTCAGGCGCTCGATATGCATGATCGGCGAGCCCGGCTCCACATTCAGCGCCTGGGTCAGGTCGCTGTCGGCCAGCACGGCGTCGATGGCGACGTCCGCATGCCCCAGTTGCAGGCCGCAGTCGTTTTCCAGGATCAGGAAGATATCGCGGGTGACCAGGTCGGCTTTTTCCAGGCGCTCGCCGAGGGGTTGCGGCAGGTAGGTGATTTCCAGCGACACCGGCTCCCGGTTGATCAGGCGCACCCGCTTGATCTGCGCCACCACAGTGCCCTCCTCCACGCCCAGGCGCTCGGCCACCTGCTTGTCGGCCGGTACAAAACGGAAGCTGCGCAGGCGGTTGATCACCTCGTAGCCGCGTTCGGTCATGGATTCGGCCAGACCCTGCAAGGTGCTGACGTTCTGGTAAGCCTTGGGTTTGGACACAAACGTGCCCTTGCCGTGGATCTTGTAGATCAGCCCTTCTTTCTGCAGGTCGCCCAGGGCCTGGCGCACGGTAATACGGCTGACCTTGAAGCGCGCGCCCAGCTCGCTTTCGGAAGGCATTTGGGTATTGGGCGCGTATTCACCGTCGAGAATGCGACTGCGCAACAGGTCGCGCAGTTGCGCATGCAAGGGGATGCAGGACAGCGGGGAAAGGCTGGAATCGTTCATCAAGGCCACTTGTCATAACGAGTTATGACGTGATCTTAATCAGCCTAAGCCCGCCGTTGGAAATATCGTTTGCGCATAAGCTTAAGGTCGATTTTTACCACGGCGGCCATGCCTCTGGCAGGTATGGCCAGTTACCAAATCGGGTCAGACGTTTTCGCTTGAGCGGGTACAGGACCTGGTGGTGACCTGCTTGATCTGCCAATTGCTGAAGCCGATCGTTCGCGTCGTTTTGACTTCTCGCCGGACAAGGCGCACCGGCGCAGCGTCTTTCCTGAGCAAGCCATCGGATAAGATGTTCACCCCCAGCGCACCACCCAACAGGCCAAGTACGAGGCCAATGACATCGATGAGTTTATCCAGCGATCGATACAGAGGCTGGCTGAATGAGGAAATGTCCGGTCCCGGTACGAGGGCATCACATTGCTTACCCTCCGAGAGGGCCTGGCCGCATTGCTTTCGGTGAGTATCCGCGTTGGTTTTATCAATCTCGGCTTGTGTGTGTCGGGACTGTTCATCTTGGTAAGCCTTGAAGTCGTCGAGCTTGTCCCACAAAAACGCCGGTGGAACTGCCGACAGCAAGACAAGTAACAAACCCAAAAGGATATTTTGTCGCGCCGCAGTGGAGCCTTTCCACACGTTGCCGCTTCGTACGCGTTTACAGATACAGGCCGTCAGCACGGCCCAGACAACCACCGCCACTACGGTCGTCCACCAAAACTCCACAAACGTCATGTCGTTACATCTTCCCTGGTCAAGTGAGGCCCTAGAGCCGGAAATTCACAAATCAAACCGATCCACCGCCCGCCGCCGCTCGTTGTCGTCACGCACGTCATAGCTGGCGGTGGTCTGGATATTGGTGTGATGTGCCAGTTTCTGCGCAATCGACAGGTCATGCTCCTCGATCACCCGCGTGATGAACGAGCGGCGAAAATCATGGGGCATTATCTTCACGCCCACCTGCTCACCGCGCTGGCGGGCGATGTAGTAGATCGCGTGCTTGGTAATGCGCTCGCGGGTGATATGGCTGCCGCGGCGGATGCGGTTGAACAGGAAGCTGTCGTCCTGTTCGCCTTCCTTGAGCTGCTCGCGGCGAAACGCCAGCCACGCCTGCAACTTGGTAAACGCCCAGTCCGGCGCATACTTGATCAACTCCTTGTTGCCCTTGCCGATCACCCGCAAGCTGCGTTCTTCGAAATTGATTTGCGCCAGATCGAGGTTGACCGACTCCGACTTGCGCATGCCGGAACCGTAGAGAATGCCGATCACTGCCGCATCCCGCAGGCCTTGAGGGCGTGGGTCGGCGGCGCAGACTTCCATCATTTCGCGGATCAGACTGCGCCGCAGGTTGCGGCCCTGGCTCAGGCGCGTGCCCGCTGCAGCCTTGACGGTGCGCATGCGCAGCAGGTGTTCCTGGCTGATCAGGTTCAAGCGCCAGGCCTCGTTCATCACCCCGCGTACCGCGTTGACGTACAGCGATGAGGTGTTCGGCGCATAGCCGTCCTCACGCAAGGCGGCGACCAGGGCAATCACGTGCTCGGGTTGCAGCAGGTGCCAGTCGATGTCTTCGAGGTTGATGTCCTCGAAGCCCAGGCGGTCGGCCGCGTCTTGCAGCACGTAGCGCATGGTCAGTTGGCTGGAGGGCGCCAGGCGGGTGAGGTAAAGGGTCAGCGGGTTGCGGATAGACTCAGTCAAGTTATGTCAGCCTTTGGCTTAAATACCTCGAACAAGCCTTTGATTAATCGAGGTATTTAGTGAATTGGCGAAGGCCGAGTCTAACCCAGGACCGGCCCTTGCACAAAATCACGGGGCGGTGTCGTCATCTTCGGTAGGGTCCTGCGGCTGGACCTGGGCCTGGCTCCAGTCGCTGTCTTGTTTCTGCATCAGCGCGAACCAGTGCTGGCGCATGAACGTCAGGTAGGCCTCGGGGGCCTTGGCAAAGTCCTTCTCGTCGCCGTAGCAACCGGGCAATGGCAACTCGGTGCCCTGCTCCTTGTACTGGCTGACCAACGCTTGCTGCCCGGCCACGCTGCAATCCTTGGGTAATGGCATGCCACGCAGGGCGCCGGCCTCTTCGTCCCACCAGGCTGCGCCGACCCGGTCGACACCGCGCAAACGGTACTTCTGCGACTTGCCGACATGCATGATCAGCTTGAATTCGTTAGGGCTGACATCACTGGTGCAGGTGCGCGAATAGCCCACGGTGGCCTGGGTGATGCCATCGCCGGTCAGGTCAGTGACCTTGGTTGCAGCCCGGTCAAAGCGCAGCGAGGCGTCGAACTCGCAATGCTGCACATCGTCGTAGAGCATCCATACGCGCTTGGGGCGGTTGCCATCGATCAGGTACTGGGCCGCGTACACAAACGCCGATTGAGTGCCGTCGTCGTCACGCTCGCTGACCTGCTCGGCGAGCACCAGCAGGTTCTTGCCTTGCTTGTCATCCCAGGTGTAGGCGGCGATTTGCTTGCCACGTACTTCCACACCGTCCGGCACCTGGTCGATGCTCGTGAGCGCGACCCCGCCGTCGGCTTGTACGTTGGTGATACAGGCCATGCTCAACAACAAACCCATCAACACAGGCCGCAACTGGCCCCGTAAACGCTGCACGCTATTCATCCGATCACCCTGGCAAGAGACGGCTTACTTTACCGGCACTTGGGGCGCATTGCAGAGAAGATTCTTCATTCATTTCGCTGGGCAGGGTCGCGCGTAGAAGTTGAACCAAATGCACAGCGAACAGTTCCTATTTGGCCTGCCAACTAAGCGTTAGTTGCCTAGCTGAACCCTAGCTGTCTACCTGTCAAATAAACGAGTTTTTCATCTGCCTTTCATATCTGTTCCACATTTTTACGCTTAATCTTGAACACAGTACTTCATAGCAAACCGCGCTATATCGTCTAACCTCTTGATTACGCTTCATCTTTAGCGCCGTTTGTTTACCTGCGGCCTGGACTTTCGCCCAATGATTGCTGCTGTTGCCACGCGCCAAGTTGCTCTAACCCCGAGGTCATGAATCTTTGAAACCCTACCCTATTCATTGCGTGTCGATCGTCATTCCGGTCTACAACGAACAAGAGAGCCTGCCTGAATTGCTGCGTCGCACCACTGCAGCCTGCCAGCAACTGGCCTACGAATACGAAATCATCCTGGTGGATGACGGTAGTCGCGACAATTCGGCCCAACTGCTGGAGGACGCCGCCGCTGAAGACGGCAGCAACGTGGTCGCGGTGATCCTCAACCGCAACTATGGCCAGCATGCGGCGATCATGGCCGGTTTCGAGCAGTGCCGGGGCGAAGTGGTGATCACCCTCGACGCCGACCTGCAAAACCCGCCCGAAGAAATCCCGCGCCTGGTGGAACAAGCCGCCCTGGGTTACGACGTGGTCGCCACCGTGCGCAACAATCGCCAGGACTCGGCCTTCCGCCGCTGGCCTTCGCGCCTGATCAACCTGGCCGTGCAGCGCTCTACTGGCGTTGCCATGACTGACTACGGCTGCATGCTGCGCGCCTACCGCCGCACCATCGTCGACGCGATGCTGGCCTGCCGCGAGCGCAGCACCTTTATCCCGATCCTGGCCAACGGCTTTGCCCGCCACACCACCGAGATCCTGGTGCACCACGCCGAGCGTGAACACGGTGAATCCAAATACAGCGCCATGCGCCTGATCAGTCTGATGTTCGATCTGCTGACGTGCATGACCACCACCCCGCTGCGCCTGCTCTCCATCGTTGGCTTCAGCCTGGCGGCGCTGGGCATGCTGTTTGCCCTGGCGTTGATCGTCATGCGCCTGGCCTTTGGTGCCGACTGGGCCGGCGACGGCTTGTTCGTGCTGTTCGCGGTGCTGTTCGTGTTCACCGGCGGCCAGTTCATCGGCATGGGCCTCTTGGGTGAATACCTGGGCCGCATGTACAGCGATGTGCGCGCCCGCCCACGCTTCTTTATCGAAAAAGTGCTGCGCAACCAACCGGCAGCACCGGCTCCCGTGGTCGTCGTTGACGGCCTGGTGTCTTCCCATACCTCTACTTCTGCTGATCAGGTCTAAACATGAGTTCAAAAGCTGTTGTATTCGCGTACCACGACATTGGTTGTGCAGGCATTGAAGCGCTGCTCAACACCGGTTACGAAATTGCTGCTGTGTTCACCCATGCCGACGACCCGAAGGAAAACAACTTCTACGGTTCCGTTGCCCAACTGTGCGCACGCAACGGTATCCCGGTGCACGCGCCGGAAGACGCCAACCACCCGCTGTGGATCGAGCGCATCGCCAAGCTGAACCCGGACTACATTTTCTCGTTCTACTACCGCAACCTGCTGAGCGAACCCCTGCTGGCCACCGCCCGCAAAGGCGCGTTCAACCTGCACGGCTCGCTGCTGCCCAAATACCGTGGCCGCGCCCCGGCCAACTGGGTGCTGGTCAACGGCGAAACCGAAACCGGCGTGACCCTGCACCGCATGGTCAAGCGTGCCGATGCCGGCGCGATCCTGGCCCAACAGAAAGTCGTGATCGACCGCACGGATACCGGCCTGACTCTGCATGCCAAACTGCGCGAGGCCGCCAGCCACCTGCTGCGCGATGCCCTGCCGCAACTGGCCCAAGGCAAATTGGCTGAAACCGCCCAGGACGAAAGCCAGGCCACCTACTTCGGTCGCCGTACCGCTGCCGATGGCAAGCTGGAGTGGAAAAAGCCGGCTGAAGAACTGTTCAACCTGGTGCGCGCCGTAACCCAACCGTATCCGGGCGCTTTCTGCGCGGTGGGCGAGCACAAGCTGATCGTGTGGCAAGCCGAAGTGGTCAAGGGCAACGAAGGCCTCGCGCCGGGCCGTGTGATCAGCGTCAACCCGCTGCGCATTGCCTGCGGTGAAGACTCCCTGGTGGTCAAGTTCGGCCAGCGCAACGACAACGGCCTGTACCTGGCCGGTCCTTCCCTGGCCAACGAATTGGGCCTGGTCGACGGTTCCGTGCTGCGTGGCGCCGAGTCCGGCCGCAAGCCACGCCGTACTCGCGTGCTGATCCTCGGTGTGAACGGCTTTATCGGTAACCACCTGTCCGAGCGCCTGTTGCGTGACGACCGCTACGAAGTCTACGGCCTGGACATCGGCTCCGACGCGATCGAGCGCCTGCGCAGCCACCCGAACTTCCATTACGTGGAAGGCGATATCAGCATCCACACCGAGTGGATCGAGTACCACATCAAGAAGTGCGACGTGGTCTTGCCGCTGGTGGCCATCGCCACCCCGATCGAGTACACCCGCAACCCGCTGCGCGTGTTCGAGCTGGACTTCGAAGAAAACCTCAAGCTGGTGCGCTACTGCGTCAAGTACAACAAGCGCGTGATCTTCCCGTCGACCTCTGAAGTCTATGGCATGTGCCAGGACCAGTACTTCGACGAAGACACCTCCAACCTGGTGGTCGGCCCGGTCAACAAGCAACGCTGGATCTACTCGGTCTCCAAGCAACTGCTGGACCGTGTGATCTGGGCCTACGGCGCCAAAGGTCTGAACTTCACCCTGTTCCGCCCATTCAACTGGATGGGCCCGCGCCTCGACCGCCTGGATTCGGCACGTATCGGCAGCTCCCGTGCGATCACCCAGCTGATCCTGAACCTGGTGGAAGGCACGCCGATCCGTCTGTTCGACGGTGGCGAGCAGAAGCGTTGCTTCACCGACATCGCTGACGGTATCGAAGCCCTGGCGCGCATCATTGATAACGACAACGACGCGTGCAACGGCCAGATCATCAACATCGGCAACCCGGAAAACGAAGCCAGCATCCGTCAACTGGGTGAAGAGCTGCTGCGTCAGTTCGAAGCGCACCCGCTGCGTGGCAACTTCCCGCCGTTCGCCGGTTTCCGCGACGTAGAAAGCAAGGCGTTCTACGGCACCGGTTACCAGGACGTGGCCCACCGCAAGCCAAGCATCGAAAACGCCAAGCGCCTGTTGAACTGGGAGCCGACCGTGGAAATGAGCGAAACCATTGGCAACACGCTGGACTTCTTCCTGCGTGAAGCCATGCTCGAAATAGCGGACAAGAAGTAATGCAGGCAGGCTTGCGAATCGACGTCGACACCTACCGCGGCACCCGTGAAGGTGTGCCACGGTTGCTCGAATCCCTGGATGAAGCGGGGGTTAAAGCGACGTTCTTCTTCAGTGTCGGGCCGGACAACATGGGGCGCCACTTGTGGCGTCTCATCCGCCCGCAGTTCCTGTGGAAGATGCTGCGTTCCAACGCCGTCGGGCTGTATGGCCTGGATATCCTGCTGGCCGGCACCGCCTGGCCCGGCAAGCCGATCGGCCGTGACCTGGGGCACTTGATGCGCCAGGCCAAGGCCGCCGGGCATGAGGTGGGCCTGCATGCGTGGGACCACCACGGTTGGCAGGCCAACACCGGGCGCTGGAGCGAGGCACAGCTGATCGAACAGATCCGCCGTGGCGTCGACACCTTGAATGACATTCTCGGCGAGCGCATCGACTGTTCGGCCGCCGCCGGTTGGCGTGCCGACGAGCGCGTGGTGCAAGCCAAGCAAGGCTTCAATTTCCGCTACAACAGTGATTGCCGGGGCACCAGCCTGTTTCGTCCAACGTTGGCCGATGGCAGCGCGGGCACCCCACAAATTCCGGTGGACCTGCCGACCTTCGACGAAGTCGTCGGGCCGGTGGTGGCTGCCAAAGACTTCAACACGTTCATCCTCGACCGCTTTGCCGCGTCGAAGCTCAACGTCTATACGATCCACGCAGAAGTAGAAGGGATTCTGATGGCCAATGATTTTTGCCAGTTGCTCGCCCAGGCAGGGCAGCGCGGCATCGAGTTCAAACCGCTGGGCGACTTGCTGCCGGCGGACCTGACCACCCTGCCCCAGCAACAGCTGGTGCGCGGCGCCTTGCCCGGCCGCGAGGGTTGGCTCGGAGTGCAACAGGCATGATCCGCCGTTGGGCCCTGCCCCTGCTCCTGTTGGCGTTTGGCGTGTTTTACCTGTTGCCGCTGGCCACCCACGGCCTGTGGATTCCGGACGAAACGCGCTACGCGCAGATCAGCCAGGAAATGCTGCTGACCGGCAAGTGGGCGTCGCCGCACTTCATGGGCATCCGCTATTTCGAGAAACCAGCCGCGGGCTACTGGATGATCGCGCTGGGCCAGGCGATCTTCGGGCAGAACCTGTTCGGTGTGCGCTTTGCGTCGGCCTTGAGTACTGGCCTGAGCATTTTGCTGGTGTACCTGGTGTCACGCCGTCTGTGGAATGACCCGCAAAAAAGCCTGATCAGCACCGTGCTGTACATGAGTTTTGTCAGCGTGGCGGCCCTGGGCGGTTATGCCAACCTCGATCCGCAGTTCACGTTCTGGGTCAACCTGACCGGTGTGGCCTTGTGGTTTTGCTTCGACAGCACCACCCGTAATGGGCGACTCGGTGCCTGGGCGCTGTTGGGGTTTGCCTGTGGCATGGGCTTTATGACCAAGGGTTTCCTGGCCTGGTTGCTCCCCGTGTTGATCGCGCTGCCCTATGCGATCTGGCAAAAGCGTTTCCGTGAGCTGCTGGGTTATGGCCTGGTGGCGGTGGTTGTAGCGATTGTAGTCAGTCTGCCGTGGGCGCTGGCCGTGCACCTGCAAGAGCCCGACTACTGGAACTTCTTCTTCTGGCACGAGCATATCCAGCGCTTTGCCGGCGACGATGCCCAGCACGCCGAGCCGTTCTGGTATTACCTGCCGCTGCTGGTTGCGTTCTGCCTGCCGTGGGTGGCGTTGTTGCCGTCCACGCTCAAACAGGCCTGGCAGGACAAGCGCAGCGCAAAGATCGGCTTTGTGTTGCTGTGGCTGCTGATGCCCCTGGCGTTCTTCAGCCTGGCCAAGGGCAAGCTGCCCTCCTACATCATGCCATGCCTGCTGCCGTTGGCCTTGTTGATGGGCAATACCCTGGCCGACAAGTTGGCCCAGGGTCGTTACCGCGCATTGCGCATCAATGGCTGGTTGAACCTGATCATCGGCGTAGTGGTGTTGTTGGCGCTGAGCTGGTTCCAATTGAAAAAACCGGTGTATGAACACGGCCAGGAAACCCTGAGCCTGATGCTGGTGTTCACCTTCCTGTTTGCCTGGATCCTGGTCAACCTGCTGCAGGCTGCGCGACCTCTACGTCTGTGGGCCGCGCCGGTACTCGGCAGTTGGCTGATGGTCGCCTTGCTGCCCGCCGCATTGCCGCATTCGGTGGTCTACAACAAGACGCCTGACCACTTCATCATCGATCACCTGCAGGAGTTACAGCCGGCCACTGCTCTGCTGAGCAATGACCTCGGCGCAGCGTCGGCGCTGTCGTGGCGCCTGGCGCGGCCGGACGTGACGCTCTACAACACCGTCGGCGAAGTCAAATACGGCCTGGCCTACCCAGACGCCACGCACCACAAGATTGACACCACTCAAGTCCAGCAATGGATGAGCGAGGCGCGCAAGCAGGGCCCGGTCGGCGTGGTGATGCGGGTCAAAGGTGACGATGAAATTGCTGAAGTGGCGCTGCTGCCCAATGACGGCAAGCGCTATGAGCAAGGCAATATCGTGATCCTGATCTTCCCGCAGGTGACGCCGTGATCACCCTGCTGCTGTTATTGGCCGCGTGCCTGCTGACCTGCATGGGCCAGGTGTCGCAGAAATTCGCCGTGGAAAGCTGGCGCGATGTGCCCCAGGGCTGGGCGCTGAAACTGCGTTCGCCGTGGTTGTGGTCGGCGCTGATGTGCCTGGGTTTGGGCCTGCTGGTGTGGCTGCTGGTGTTGCAGCGCCTGGAAGTGGGCATTGCCTACCCCATGCTCAGCCTGAACTTTGTGTTGGTCACGCTGGTGGCGCGGTTTGTCTTTCATGAGCCCATCGACAGCCGTCATTGGCTGGGCGTGGTGCTGGTGATCGGTGGTGTGGTGTTGTTGGGGCGTCACGTATGAGCCGGGTCCAAGGTTTTGCCCTGGCCCTGGGCAGTGTCGGCCTGGTCAGTGCTGCCCAGTTGGGCATGCGCTGGAGCATGACGCGCTTGCCGCTGCCCAACGAATGGCTCAGTGCACAGATCGATCTTGGCGCCCTCGGCGTGGTGAGCCTGGCGATCCTCGCCTACGCGCTGTCGATGCTCTGCTGGCTCGGCGCGCTCAAGCATCTGCCACTGGGCCGCGCCTATTCACTGTTGAGCATCAGCTACGCGCTGGTGTACCTGCTGGCGGCCAGCCTGCCGGTGTTCAACGAACATTTTTCCGTTTCAAAAACCCTGGGGGTGGCGCTTGTCATCCTCGGTGTGCTGGTTATCAACTCTCGTCGTGCTAGCGCTACAAGTCCCAGGAATGCCCCATGAAAATCAGTGTATTTGGTAGTGGTTACGTCGGTCTGGTGCAGGCCACCGTATTGGCCGAAGTCGGTCACGATGTCATCTGCATGGACGTTGACAAAAACAAGGTCGAATCTTTGCAGAAAGGCCATGTGACGATCTTCGAGCCGGGGCTGGCAGCGATGGTCAAGGAAAACCTGGAAAGCGGGCGACTGCACTTTACCCATGACGAAAAACTCGCGGTCGAACACGGCGAAGTGCTGTTTATCGCCGTGGGTACGCCGTCGGACGAAGACGGCTCGGCGGACCTGAAGTACGTGCTGTCGGTGGGCGATGCCGTCGCTCGTCATCGCAAGGAGCCGGTGATCCTGGTGGAAAAATCCACTGTGCCTGTCGGTACCGGCGACACCCTACGCGCGCATATCGAAAAAGCCCTGCACCTGGCGGGTCGTCACTTGGAGTTCGATATCGTCTCCAACCCCGAATTCCTCAAAGAAGGCTCGGCCGTGGCTGACTGCCGCCGTCCGGACCGCATCATCATCGGCTGCGAGCGCGAAGAAGTGCGCGAGGTGATGCGCGACCTGTACGCCCCGTTCAACCGCAACCATGACCGCATCATCTTCATGGACCTGCGCAGCGCCGAGCTGACCAAATACGCCGCCAACTGCATGCTGGCGACCAAGATCAGCTTCATCAACCAGATCGCCGAGCTGGCCGAACACCTGGGCGCGGACATCGAAGCCGTACGTCTGGGCATCGGCGCCGACTCGCGTATCGGCTACCACTTCATTTACCCCGGCTGCGGCTACGGCGGTTCGTGCTTCCCCAAGGACATGCGCGCCCTGATCCACAGCGCCAAGCAAGCCAACTGCTCCAGCGACCTCTTGGAAGCGGTAGAAGCCATCAACCAGCGCCAGAAGAGTAAGTTGTTCGAGCGCATCAATGCGTTCTTCCAGGGCAACCTGCGCGGCAAGACCTTTGCCTTGTGGGGCCTGGCGTTCAAGCCGAACACCGACGACATGCGCGATGCGCCGAGCCGTGTGCTGATGGAAGCCTTGTGGGCCGCCGGCGCCAACGTGCGTGCGTTCGACCCGGAAGCCATGCAGGAAACCCAGCGTATCTACGGCGATGATCCACGGCTGATGCTGATGGGCACCCCGGAATCCACCCTGGGCGGCGCCGATGCGCTGATCGTCTGCACCGAATGGCAGCAGTTCAAGGCGCCGGACTTCGACCTGATCCACCAGCGCCTGAAAACCCCGGTGATCTTCGACGGCCGCAACCTCTACGACGGCGAGCGCCTGGCGCGCAAAGGCTTCCAGTACTACCCGATCGGCCGTGGCGACTCCTGCCAGTTGCCGATTCCGCAGCAACAATGGTTGCCGCAGGTCGTGGAAGCCTGAGACGTGAACAAAGATCGACCGCCCCTGTTAACCCCAACGATCCGCCTCCAATCCCTTGGTTTTGGATTGCTGGCGTTGTTACTGTTCATCGCCGGCAGTTGGCACCAGGCGATTATCGGCTTCGATTCCCGCTTCGTGCTGTTCGCCCAGGAGATGCTGCGCCATGGGCCGGGATTCTTCCCGACCACCTACGGCCAGCCTTATGCGGATTACCTGGCCACGTCGACGCTGCTGACGTGGTTGTTGTCCTTGCCGCTGGGCCAGGTCACCAGCCTTACAGCCTGGTTGCCCACGGCGATGGCCTCGGCGGTGATCGTTACCCTGGTGTATCGCCTGACCGCGCCCTACTCCCAGCGTTGGGGCTTGCTGAGCATTGCGATCCTGTTGCTGAGCAGCACCTTCATCAGCGAAACCCGCTCGGTGTCCCTCGACCAGATGCTGGCCGCGATTGCGTTGGCGGTGTTTTACCTGGGCTATGCCCACGACCACTTTGGCGCCGGTAAACGCCTGCATTGGCTGTACCTGCTGCTGATTGTCGGCTTTGCCGTGCGCGGGCCGATTGGCCTGGTCATTCCCACTGGCGTGCTGTGCAGCTATTACCTGATCAACCGTCAATGGCGGCAACTGTTCAGCTTCGGCTTGCTTGGGCTGGCGTTGCTGGTGGCCTGTGTCGGCTTGCTGTTGCTGATGGCCAAGCTCAGTGGCGGCGAACAGTTCATGCAGGACGTGATCCGCATGCAGTTCCTCGGGCGCATGGACGGCAGCGAAGGCTCCAGCGGCGTGCTGTATTACTTCACCAGCTCCCTGGGCAACTATGCCCTGGCGTATCCGATGGCTGTGCTGGTGCTGTTGGCCATGCTGATCAGCGGGCGGCGGGCGCCGGGGCCGGCGTTGCAGTTGGTGTGGTACTGCGCGGCCGCCGGCTTGCTGGTGATGCTGGGCCTGTCGATTCCCCAGGCGAAAAAAGCGCGCTATGTACTGCCGATGCTGCCCATGGCGGCGATAATTGCGGCGTATCCGTTCCAGGTTGCACACGGGCGGCTGTTTGCCGGGTTGCGCGGATTGATGCTGGGTATCTGGACGTTGTTGCCGACACTGTTGATCGCGGGGTTGCTGTTGGCGCGGCCGCACTATCCGGAACAGTTGAGCGATCTGGGCTGGATCCTCGGTGTGCTGGGGGTGCTGCAAGTCGTGGCACTGCTGGCGCTGCTCAAGACACAACTGCGTGCGGTCGGACCGGCGTTTGCCGCGGTACTGGCGGTATGGGCCACCTACATCATGGTGGTCGAACCGCTGGAGCGCAGTGTCTACGACACCCGCACCTTTACTTTGCAAGTGCATGAACAGGTGATGCAGCAAAAGGCACCGGTGGTGTTGCACGGCTTGGGCAAAGACGCCAAGGCCATCAAGTACATGGTCAACCTCGATTGCGACCAGGTGCCGTTGTTCACTCAGCAGGCGGCCGACCTCAAGCCCCTTCAGGGGCCCGCGTGGCTGGTGATGAGCGAGGCGGATTATGAAGGCTTGACGGACCCACGCTTGCGTTCGATCACGCCGACCTTGGCCGGCGAATTTGATCGTAACCCTTATGTGCTGCTGCATTTGGAAAAAAGCCCACAACCCTGAGGCTTAACTTCATTTTTTTTGCACTCAACCTTCATTAATATGCATTGGCGCCCTGTTCTCCGGGGCGGCACACTGCATGCGTTCCTTCCCCCAAATGTTGGAACCTTCAAAGGGCTTTTCCGGGCAACCAGACAAGCCTTTTTTTTGCCCGCTGTTTATGGATCCCCTTTCAATGCTCGCTCGCTGGTTACCCGCTGCTATCAACACCCGCCCCACCGAATGGAGCCGTGCCGCCATCGGCATGGCCCTGGGCACGCTGTTCAGTGTCTGGCTGTGCTCACACGTGTTTGGCATGGAAGTGGCGCTGCACCTGCTGGGCCCGCTCGGGGCTTCGGCGGTGTTGTTGTTCGCTGTTTCGTCCGGCGCCCTGGCGCAACCCTGGTCAATTATCGGCAGCTACCTGTGTGCGGGTGTCGTGGCGCTGCTGGTGGCTCGCGTCCTGGGCCCTTCATTGGGCGGTGCCTGCCTGGCAGCTGGCATGACCGTGGTGTTGATGTGCTGGCTACGCTGCCTGCATCCTCCAGCCGGTGGCCTGGCCATGACGCTGGTGTTGGCCGACCCTGCTTCTGCCGCCCTCGGTTGGTATGAGTTGGGTGGGGTATTGCTCGGGGCTGGCGCGCTGCTGGCCTGTGCGCTGGCTTACAACAACGCCACTCGCACGCGGTATCCCAAAGGCGCTGCTGAAGCACCGACGCTTACCTTGAAGAACCCTGATGCCGCTCAAGACCCCGCAATCACTGCCGCCGATTTGAAGCTGGCCCTGGCTGAAATGGAGCAGTTCTACGATGTGGCGCCCACGGAGCTGGAACAATTGATCCACGCCGCAGAAACCCACGCGCGACGCCGCAGCATCGGTGAAGTCCTGGCCAGCCGGGTGCCTTGAGCCCATCGTCCCCTCGCTGCATAAATGCAAAAACGACCTGCAGGATTCACGGTTGTACTGGGCAAATTTGCACTGGTACGATCGCGGGATGGTTCGTCCGCGAACATCTTGATAAAGAACAATAAAAGCAGGGAGTTATCGATGACTGCTCAGGTTTCATCCGAAGCTAGCCACGCAGAAACACTTCAGGACGAAGTCCTCGCCGAGGTCCGTAACCATATCGGCCACCTCACCCTCAATCGCCCCGCTGGCTTGAACGCCATTACCCTGAACATGGTGCGCAGCCTGACGTCCCAACTGCAGGCCTGGGCCGATGACCCGCAGGTGTACGCCGTGGTCCTGCGCGGCGCCGGTGAAAAGGCCTTCTGTGCTGGAGGCGATATCCGTTCGCTGTACGACAGCTTCAAGAACGGCGACACGCTGCATCAGGACTTTTTCGTCGAGGAATACGCACTGGACCTGGCCATCCACCATTACCGCAAACCGGTACTGGCACTCATGGATGGATTTGTCCTGGGTGGCGGCATGGGCCTGGTGCAAGGCGCTGACTTGCGTGTGGTCACCGAGCGCAGCCGCCTGGCGATGCCGGAAGTGGCCATCGGTTACTTCCCTGACGTGGGCGGCAGTTACTTCCTGCCGCGTATTCCGGGTGAGCTGGGGATTTACCTGGGTGTCACCGGGGTGCAGATCCGCGCAGCCGACGCGCTCTACTGCGGTTTGGCGGATTGGCACCTTGAAAGCAACAAGCTGGCCGACCTGGACCAGAAGCTCGACCGCCTGCAATGGCACGACTCGCCGCTCAAAGACCTGCAAGGCGTGCTCGCCAAGCTGGCCGTGCAGCAACTCCCCGACGCACCGCTGGCCGCCTTGCGCACGGCCATCGACCATTTTTTCGCGCTGCCGGATGTGCCGAGCATCGTCGAGCAGCTGCAGCAAGTCACCGTCGGCGACAGCCATGAATGGGCACTGAACACCGCCAACCTGATGCAGACACGCTCTCCCCTGGCCATGGCCGTCACCCTCGAAATGCTACGCCGTGGCCGCCGTCTGCCCCTTGAGCAATGTTTTGCCCTGGAGCTGCACCTGGACCGCCAATGGTTCGAACGTGGCGACCTGATCGAAGGCGTGCGCGCCTTGATCATCGACAAAGATAAAAACCCGCGTTGGAACCCACCCTCCCTGCATGGACTGGCTCTCAGCCATGTGGAAAGCTTCTTTCATCACTTCGAGAAGGTTGCGAACTAAGCCATGCAAGACATTGAATACACTGAAGAACAAGTGATGATCCGCGACATGGCGCGCGACTTTGCCCGTGGCGAAATCGCGCCCTACGCACAAGCGTGGGAAAAAGCCGGCTGGATTGACGACGCCCTGGTCGCCAAGATGGGCGAGCTCGGCCTGTTGGGCATGGTGGTGCCGGAAGAATGGGGTGGCACCTATGTCGATTACGTCGCCTACGCCCTCGCCGTGGAGGAGATTTCTGCCGGCGACGGCGCCACGGGCGCGCTGATGAGTATCCATAATTCAGTGGGTTGCGGGCCGATCCTCAACTACGGCACAGAAGTGCAAAAGCAGACCTGGTTGGCGGACCTCGCCAGCGGCCAGGCGATTGGCTGCTTCTGCCTGACCGAACCCCAGGCCGGTTCCGAAGCCCACAACTTGCGCACCCGCGCCGAACTGCGCGAGGGGCAGTGGGTGATCACCGGCGCCAAGCAATTCGTCAGCAACGGCAAGCGCGCCAAACTGGCGATCGTGTTTGCTGTCACCGACCCCGAACTGGGCAAGAAAGGCATCTCGGCGTTCCTGGTGCCCACCGCAACACCGGGCTTCGTGGTGGACCGCACCGAACACAAGATGGGCATTCGCGCCTCCGACACCTGCGCCGTCACCCTCAACCAATGCACGGTGCCCGAAGCCAACCTGCTGGGTGAGCGCGGCAAAGGCCTGGCAATCGCCCTGTCCAACCTGGAAGGTGGCCGCATCGGTATTGCCGCCCAGGCGTTGGGCATCGCCCGTGCCGCCTTTGAAGCGGCGTTGGCGTATGCGCGTGATCGCGTGCAGTTCAACAAGGCGATCATTGAGCACCAGAGCGTGGCCAACCTGCTGGCCGACATGCAAACACAGCTGAATGCCGCACGCTTGCTGATCCTGCATGCCGCGCGACTGCGCAGTGCCGGTAAGCCATGCCTGTCGGAAGCCTCCCAGGCCAAGCTGTTTGCCTCGGAAATGGCCGAGAAAGTCTGCTCGTCAGCGATGCAGATTCATGGCGGGTACGGCTATCTGGAGGATTACCCGGTGGAGCGTTACTACCGGGATGCGCGGATCACGCAGATTTACGAGGGGACCAGCGAGATTCAGCGGATGGTGATTGCCAGGGAGCTCAAGCACTACCAGCTTTAATTGACATAGCGCAAAACCAATGTGGGAGCGGCGGTTCGACGCTCCCACATTTGAGCTCTAGTGTTCACACAACCGCGTTACTTGTCCTTGAACTCCGGCGCACGTTTCGCAACAAACGCCGCCATACCTTCCTTCTGATCCTGCGTAGCAAACGCCGCATGGAACACCCGGCGCTCAAAACGCACGCCCTCCGACAGGCTCACTTCAAACGCGCGGTTCACGCTTTCCTTGACCATCATGCTGATCGGCACCGACTTGCCGGCGATCAGGGTGGCGACTTTCAGTGCTTCTTCCAGCAGTTCATCGGCGGGCACGATCCGCGCGACAATCCCGCAGCGCTCCGCTTCTACGGCGTCGATAAAACGCCCGGTCAGGCACATTTCCATGGCCTTGGCCTTGCCCACGGCACGGGTCAGGCGCTGGGTGCCGCCCATGCCCGGCAGTACGCCGAGGTTGATTTCCGGCTGGCCGAACTTGGCGCTGTCGCCGGCCAGGATGAAGTCGCACATCAGCGCCAGCTCACAGCCGCCACCGAGGGCAAAACCGTTGACGGCAGCAATGATCGGCTTGCGGCGGTTGGCCACGCGGTCGCTGTCGCTGAACAGGTCGTCAAGGTAGATCTGCGGGTAGGTCAGCTCGGCCATTTCCTTGATGTCGGCACCGGCGGCGAAGGCTTTCTTGGAACCCGTCAGCACGATACAGCCGACTTCCGGGTTGGCTTCCAGGCCATCCAGCGCCTGGTTCAATTCACTGACCAGTTGCGCATTCAGGGCGTTCAAGGCGTGTGGGCGATTGAGGGTAATCAGCCCGACGCGGCCTTGGACGTCGAGCAAAATGGTTTCGTAACTCATGTATCGGCTCCTTAGAGATTGCGTGAGATGACCATGCGCTGGATATCGCTGGTGCCTTCGTAAATCTGGCAGACCCGCACGTCGCGGTAGATCCGCTCCAGGGGGAAGTCGCTCAGGTAACCGTAACCGCCGAGGGTTTGCAAGGCAGCCGAACAGACTTTCTCGGCCATTTCCGAGGCGAACAGCTTGGCCATCGAGGCTTCTACCAGGGCCGGCTTGCCGCTGTCACGCAGGGCGGCGGCGTAATGCACCATCTGCCGGGCGACCGCGATTTGCGTGGCCATGTCCGCCAGGCGGAAGGCCACGGCCTGATGTTCAATGATCGGCTTGCCGAAGCTTTCACGCTCACGGGCATAATCGCGGGCCGCTTCAAAGGCGGCGCGGGCCATGCCCACCGCTTGCGAGGCGATGCCCACGCGACCGCCTTCGAGGTTGGCCAAGGCAATCTTGTAGCCTTCGCCCTCCTCCCCGAGACGGTTGGCGACCGGCACCTTCACGTCTTCAAACAGAATCTGGCACGTATCGGACGCATGCTGGCCGAGCTTGTCTTCGACCCGTGCCACGCTGTAGCCCGGTGAGTCGGTGGGTACGATAAACGCGCTGATCCCACGCTTGCCCGCCGCAGGGTCGGTCACGGCAAACACAATCACCACCCCGGCGTTCTGCCCGGAGGTGATGAACTGCTTGCAGCCATTGAGTACGTAATGATCACCGTCCAGGCGCGCGCGGGTTTTCAAACTGCTGGCATCGGAACCGGCCTGGGGCTCGGTCAGCGCAAACGCGCCAAGCATGGCGCCACTGGCGAGGGGTTTGAGGAACTGTTCTTTCTGCTGGTCGTTGCCGAACGTGAGGATCGGCACGCAGCCTACCGAGTTGTGCACGCTCATGATGGTGGAGCAGGCGCCGTCACCGGCGGCGATTTCTTCCAGGGCCATGGCGTAGGCCAGGTAGCCGGTGTCGCAACCGCCCCACTGTTCCGGCACCAGCATGCCGAAGAAGCCCAGCTCGGCCATTTCCCCGATGGCTTCCTTGGGAAAGCGATGCTCGCGGTCCCATTCGGCGGCAAAGGGTTTCAAGCGCTCCTGGGCAAATTGCCGGGCGGCGTCGCTGATCTGCAGGTGTTCGTCATTGGGCAGCATGGTCAGTCCTTAATACAGGCATTCAACAGCCATGGCCGTGGCTTCACCACCGCCGATACAGATGGCGGCGACGCCACGCTTGAGGCCGTTCTGGCGCAGGGCCGAGAGCAGCGTCACCAGGATCCGCGCACCGGACGCACCGATCGGATGGCCCAAGGCACAGGCGCCACCGTGGATATTGACCTTGGCGTGGGGGATTTCCAGCTTGCTCATGGTCACCAGGCTGACCACGGCGAACGCTTCGTTGATCTCGAACAGATCCACTTCTTCCAGGTTCCAGCCGGTTTTGGTCATCAGCTTGCGGATAGCGCCCACCGGCGCCACCGGGAACAACCCCGGTTCATCGGCAAATGCCGCATGCCCACGGATCACCGCCAAGGGCCTGAGGCCACGTTGCTGCGCCTCGGACTGACGCATCAGCAGCAAGGCCGCTGCGCCATCGGAAATCGAGCTGGAGTTGGCCGCCGTCACCGTACCGCCTTCGCGGAACGCGGGTTTCAGGCTGCTGATCTTGTCCAGCTTGGCCTTGGGCGGTTGCTCATCATGCAGGATGGTTTTCTGCTCTTTGCCCACGGTGACCTGTACCGGGACAATCTCGGCGGCAAAATTGCCATGGGAGATCGCTTCCTGCGCGCGGGTCAGGGACGCAATGGCGAACGCGTCCTGGGCCTCGCGGGTAAAACCGTTGTGCAGGGCGCAGTCCTCGGCAAAGGTGCCCATCAGGCGGCCTTTGTCGTAGGCATCTTCCAAGCCGTCGAGGAACATGTGGTCCAGCACCTTGCCGTGGCCCATGCGGTAGCCGCTACGGGCGCGGTCCAGCAGGTACGGCGCGTTGGACATGCTTTCCATGCCACCGGCAATCACCACGTCGACGCTGCCAGCCAGCAGCGAATCATGGGCGAGGATCGCGGCTTCCATGCCTGAACCGCACATTTTGTTGAGGGTGGTGCAGCGCGTGGCCTTGTCCAGCCCGGCGCCCAACGCCGCCTGGCGTGCCGGTGCCTGGCCGAGGCCTGCGGGCAGGACGCAGCCGAACAGCACTTCATCCACGGCATCGGTGGCGATACCGGCCCTGTCGACGGCGGCACGGATCGCGGCGGAACCCAACTGCGGCGCGGTCAGGCCCTTGAGGTCACCCTGGAAGCCACCCATGGGCGTGCGCACGGCGCTGACGATAACAATGGGATCGGTCATGGAAAATACTCCTTACTTGGCGGCCATGCGCAAGGCGCCGTCAAGACGGATCACCTCGCCATTGAGCATGCTGTTTTCAATGATGTGCCGCACCAGCGCGGCGTATTCGGCGGGTTTGCCCAGGCGTGGCGGGAATGGCACGCCGGCCGCCAGGGAATCACGGACTTCCGGGGTCATGCCAGCCATCATCGGCGTCTCGAAAATGCCGGGCGCGATGGTCATGACGCGGATGCCGAAGCGCGCCAGTTCGCGTGCGGCCGGCAGGGTGAGGCTGGCGATGGCGCCCTTGGACGCGGAATACGCGGCCTGGCCGATCTGACCGTCAAACGCGGCGACGGAGGCGGTGTTGATGATCACACCGCGCTCGCCGTCGGCATTCGCCTCGGTTTCGGCAATGGCGGCGGCCGCCAGGCGCAGCAGGTTGAAGCTGCCGATCAGGTTGACGTTGATCACCTGGGCAAAGCTGGCCAGGCTGTGGGGGCCGGTCTTGCCGAGGATTTTCTCGCCGCGGACCACGCCGGCGCAGTTCACCAGGCCATGCAACCCGCCAAACGCTGCGACGGTGGCTTGCACGGCGGCTTCGGCGGCCGCTTCCTGGCTGATGTCCGCCACGGCGCTGCGGGCATTCTCGCCCAGCTGCTGGGCCTTGGCGGCCACGGCCTCGGCGTTGAGGTCTACCAGCATCACCTTGGCGCCTGCCGCTACGAGCATTTCAGCGGTGGCCGCACCCAGGCCCGAGGCGCCGCCGCTGACCAGGAAGATCTTGTTTTCAATCTGCATTGTTATTCTCTTCAACAGTCCGAGTCGTCGAAATAGTCGCCCCAGAGCGCCACTGCGGCAATGGTCAAAGCCCTCAACCTGCCTGACTGGTTTGGCCAGTCATCGACCGCGCCGATCAGCCGGTCAGCCCAAGCGATTGGACGGGGCTAGTGTGTGCTTCTAACCTGATGGGCTGCGCCACCCAAGAAGCCCGACCCTGAATGATAGTCCGACCCAAACCCAACCTCCTGGGCATCCTGTTTTCCCTCAAGGGTTCGATTGCCAAGCGCATCGCCCTGCGCAGTTTGCTGGTCACGCTCCTGGCCTCGGTGATCGTGCTGGTCGAAACCCTGCACCCGGCGTACTTTTCCAAGGTCAATGCCACGCCGTTCACCCTGCTCGGGCTGTCGTTGTCGATCTTCATGAGCTTTCGCAACAACGCCTGCTATGACCGCTGGTGGGAGGGCCGCAAGCAACTGGGGCAGATGATCATCGACGTGCGCTCGTTGATTCGCGAAACCCAGGTGCTGCGCGATCCCGTCGAGCGTGCGGGTTTGCTGCGCAGCCTGTGTGGCTTTGCCCATGGCCTGGTCGCCCGGCTGCGTCATGAAGATGAAGCCCAGGCCATCAAGCCGTGGAGTCAGGTCCAGGCCAGCCACCCCAACTTGCCCGATAACGTGCTGCAACAGGTCGGCGCGCGGTTTTCCGTATTAGCCGAACAAGGCGTGATCAGCGAATGGCGCTACACCCAACTGGAAGCGCGCCTGGTCAGCCTCAGCCAGGTGCAGGCGTCCTGCGAGCGGATCAAGAGCACGCCGCTGCCCTTCCCCTATACGCTGCTGCTGCATCGCACCATTTACCTGTTCTGCATCCTGCTGCCGTTTGCCATGGCCGAGCCGCTGGGTTGGCTGACGCCGGTGTTTACCGCCATCGTCAGCTACACGTTTTTCGGCCTCGATGAAATCGGTGATGACCTGGAAGACCCGTTCGGCTTTGACGAAAACGACCTGCCCTGCAATGCCCTCCTGCGCACCCTGGAGCGCGAAGTATTGGCGGCCCTCGGTGAAACCGACCTGCCGCCGCCCCTGGAGCCGGTGGAATACGTGCTGACCTGATGCGGGTTTGACACCTGCCGTGGTCTGACCGAAGCTGATGGCTTTGCTGCCCACGCTTTCGGACGCCTGCATGTCAAAGTCACGCCGTTACTCCATCGTCGGCCTGTGCGCCCTGTTGTTGATTGTGATGATCACTTGGTATTTCTCTCGCTCCACCCCGGTGGCTGTAGCGCCCGCCATCGCCCATGGTTACTCCAAGGCCCTGAAACAGGCGCGTAACGGCGAGGCGGGTGCCGCGCGTGTGCTGTACCAGCAACTGGGCCGGCCGGACCTGTCGCCCGAACGTCGCGCTGCGTTGCATGCTGAATTACCCAACTACCCCAGCCCGCAAGCGCTGAAGCTGGCAGACAAAGACCTGGCCAGCGATTCGCCCCTGGTGCGCGAAGCCGCCATCCACAGCATTGTCGGCCTGGTGCCCACCGGTCAACGCACCCTGTTGCTCGGGCCGGTACTCGACGATCCCGAGCAGGACGTGCGGTTTGCCGCCGCCAATGCCCTGCTTGGCCTATCGCCCGATACCTTGGGCCTGTACTTCGGGCCCTTGCAGCAGGTCCTCGATGAGTTCGTGAAGAAACTCAAGGCCCAGCCCGAATCGGCCGAAGGCTGGATCCAACTGGCGCGCCTGTACATCCACAGCGCCCTGTTGCCAGAAGCGCAAAATGCCCTGGAACAAGCCATGCGCCTGCAACCGGACAATCTGCAAGCAGTAGTGGCGCAGATTGAATTGCTGGATAAACAAGGCAAGACTGAAGAGTCCCGCCAGTTGCTGGCGCGCCAATTGGCCGCGCACCCTGAGTCAGCCTACCTGCAACATGCCTTGGGCATGTGGCTGTTGCACCACGGCGAGCGGCCGTACGCGCTGCTCGGCCTGTCCAAGGCGGTAGAGCTGGAGCCGGACAATCAGGATTACCGCTACGACCTCGCCACCACGCTGCACGCCCAGCAAGAGCTGGAAGCCGCCCAGCGCCAACTGGAAGAAATCATTCAGCGCCACCCCGCCAATCGCAAGGCACGGGTGCTGCTGATCAATTACTGGAAGGAAAGCGGTCAGTTGCAGAACGTCCAGGTTCTGCTCGCGCAGCTTGAGCAACAGAATCCGGATGATCCGGCGTTGCAACAAGGTCTGTAGGTTCAGGCTAAAACTTGTAAATGCACGCCACCGTTGTACAAATTTTACGAAACGTTGAACCGCCAATGGCCACTACGGTCAAGTGAATATGGCGCGCCCGAGGCGGCGCGCTCTTCTATTTGTACGTGACCTGAGGGCACTCCTTGTCTACATCCAACGAGCTGTTCAGTGAAAAAGCGGCCATCGGCATCGAAGGTCTGGATGACATTCTTTCCGGCGGGCTATCGCGCAGCCACTTGTTTCTGCTGGAAGGTGAACCCGGCACCGGCAAAACCACCGTCGCCCTGCATTTCCTGCAGGCGGGCGCGAAAAACGGCGAAACCTCGTTGTACATCACCCTGTCGGAGACCGAACGAGAATTGCGCCAGGGTGCCAAGTCCCACGGTTGGGACCTGGACGACAATATCCATATCTTCGAACTGACGCCGCCTGAAAGCCTGCTCAACGCTGAGCACCAGCAGAGCCTGCTGTACTCCTCCGACCTGGAGCTGGGTGAAGCCACACGGCAGATCTTTGAAGTGGTCGAACGCGTCAAGCCGACCCGCGTGGTCATCGACAGCCTGTCCGAAATCCGCCTGCTCGCACAAAGCTCCTTGCGTTATCGACGGCAGATCCTGGCGATCAAACATTACTTTGTGCGTTATGACGCCACCGTCCTGCTGCTGGATGACCTGACCACCGAGTCCCTCGACAAGACCGTGCACAGCGTCGCCCACGGGGTGATCCGCCTTGAAGAACTGACCCCCAACTACGGTGCAGAGCGCCGTCGGGTGCGGGTGGTGAAGTACCGCGGGCAGAAATACCGCGGCGGCTTTCATGACTTCACCATCATGCAAGACGGCGTGCATGTGTTCCCGCGCCTGGTCGCAGCCGAGCATCGTGGCGGCTACAACCGCGAGACGCTCACCAGTGGCATCCGCGAGCTGGATTCGTTGTTGGGCGGTGGCATCGAGACGGGCTCCAGCAGCTTGATCCTCGGCCCTGCCGGTACGGGCAAATCGCTGATCTCAATGATTTTCGCCGCCGCCGCCGTGGCCCGTGGCGAAAAGGCCGCGCTGTTTATTTTCGATGAAGAGCTGGGCCTGCTGTTCGAGCGCATGAAGAACATGGGCATCGACCTGGCGGCCTTGCAAGCCACCGGCAACCTGCTGATCGAGCAAGTGGACGCCGCTGAACTGTCGCCCGGCGAGTTCTCCCACCGCGTCCGGCGTTGTGTGGATGAGGGCGGGATCAAGACTGTGGTCATCGACAGTATCAACGGCTATCAGGCTGCAATGCCGGAAGAAAACGCACTGATCCTGCACATGCACGAACTGCTGCTGTACCTCAACCGCCGTGGCGCCGCCACCTTCATGACCGTCGCCCAGCATGGTTTGGTCGGAGACATGCAGGCGCCGGTCGACATCACTTACTTGGCCGACACGGTGATTCTGCTGCGTTACTTCGAGGCCATCGGTGAGGTGCGTCGGGCCATTTCGATTATCAAGAAACGTACCGGCTCCCACGAGTCGACGATTCGTGAGTACCGCATCGGCAGCCGTGGCATGACCGTCGGCGAGCCGCTGAACAACTTCCAGGGTGTCCTGCGCGGCATTCCCACCTACATGGGCGCGGGCTCGCCCCTGCTCAAGGATATGGGCTAGTGACGGCCGTTACGCCTGTCTCCGAGCGCGCGATCATCCTCGCGCCGTTGGGACGTGACAGCTCGCTTGCGCTGATGATGCTCAATGAGGCCGGGTACAGCGGCATCATTGCCAGCGACTTGGGCATGTTGTGCGAGGCGGTGGAGCACGGCAGCGGCTTGTTGATCATCGCCGCCGAAGCGCTGCGCGGCGCCGACCTCGATCCCTTGCTGGAGCATTTGCACCAACAACCTGCCTGGTCAGACTTGCCTATCGTTCTGATGACCCACCACGGCGGCAGCGAGCAGAACGGTTCATCCCAGTTCAGCGGCTTGCTGGGCAACGTGACGTTCCTGGAGCGTCCGTTCCACCCGGTGACGCTGATCAGCCTGGTCAGCACCGCCCTGCGCGGGCGTCGTCGGCAATACGAAGCCCGTGACCGCCTGATCGACCTGAGTGAAAGCGAACTGCGCCTGCAGCGCACGCTGGAAACCCTTGAGCAGCAAGTCGAGGAGCGCACTGCCCAACTGCGCCACAACGAAGACGCCTTGCGCCAATCCCAGAAGATGGAAGCGGTCGGCCAGTTGACCGGCGGTATCGCCCATGACTTCAACAACATGCTCACTGGCATTATCGGCAGCCTGGAGCTGCTGCGAAGGCGCGTGTCCCGAGGCAAACTGGACGACCTCGACAGCCTGATCGACCTCGGCGTGACATCGGCCAACCGCGCCGCCGGCCTCACTCACCGCTTGCTGGCGTTCTCCCGCCGCCAATCCCTTGATTCCAAACCCGTAGAGATCAACCAACTGGTGACCTCGATGGGCGAATTGCTGCAACGCAGCATCAACGAAAGCATCGCCCTGGACATGCGCCTCACTGGCCAGCTGTGGACCGCCGAGGCCGACCCCAATCAATTGGAAAGCGCCCTGCTCAACCTGGTCATCAATGCGCGGGACGCCATGCCCAACGGCGGCAGCCTCACCGTGGAAACCACCAACCGCCACCTCGACAGCGTCTTCACCGCCGCCTACGGCACCTTGAAACCCGGTGATTACGTTGAGTTGAGCGTCAGCGACACGGGCTGTGGTATTCCCGAAAGTGTCATGGGGCGCGTGTTCGATCCATTCTTCACCACCAAGCCCATCGGCCAGGGCACGGGCCTTGGGTTGTCGATGATCTACGGGTTCGCCCGCCAGTCACATGGTCATGTCACCATTCACAGTGAAGTCGGCAAAGGCACGACAGTCAGCCTGTTTCTGCCTCGGTTCATTGGCGAAATCGTGGCCGATGTGGCGGCCGATGCAGCGCTGCTGCCCTTCGCCAATGCCGGAGAAACGGTACTGATCGTCGAGGACGACCCTGCGGTGCGTGTACTCGTCAGCGCAGTGCTTAAAGAGTTGGGCTATGGGTTTGTGGAAGCGGGTGATGCTGATACAGCCGTGCCGATCATCGAGTCAGACCAGCGCATCGACCTGCTGATCAGCGATGTCGGCCTGCCCGGCATGAACGGCCGCCAACTGGCGGAAATCGGCCGGCAGATCCGGCCAGAGCTCAAGGTATTGTTCATCACCGGTTATGCCGAGCATGCGGCGGTGCGGGGTGGGTTTCTGGATCCGGGCATGCAACTGATCACCAAGCCGTTCACGTTCGATTTGTTGACGGCGAAAGTTCGGGAAATGATCCAGCAATAAAGCGTGATATGTCTGGCAACAGCTACACACATTAGGATTGGAATCGTTGTTGTGGTTATGAATACAAACACTCTGGTATTCATACATCCCGACGAGCGAACCTATGACCGTTGCCGGCCCAATCCATACAGCGCCCCGCCACCTGCCATTGCCCCAATTTCAGCAGCGCCCCTTCACGCAAGCGCCCCTTGCTGCCAGTAGCCAACCCCTAGAGTCTCCCCCGCCTCAAGGAAACACCCGCAGCCAAGGCGATCTGGAGCTGTCAAAACACTACGGAATAACGCTGGCCAAGTCCTTGGATGATCATGTTATGGACGGTCAGGTGTCGCCCATTCCAGCCAACTCCACGTTCGGTCAATGGTGGGCGCAGTTGAGACGTGCGTTCCAGGCGCCCGATATTACGCAATGGATGAATGATCGCGGCATTGACCCGGACTCAGTGGAAATCAATCCAGGCACGGGACAAGTCATGTTCAGGCTCAAACGCCTACTGGACCCGCGGCAAGTCAAACACACTGTGGGACAGGAGGATGCGCAGTGGGCGGCCGCGAGCCGCCACCTCATGATGGCAGCACGCGTTATTGCTGCCGGCTCATATTTTGCGACGTTCAAGCCGCCTCGGGCCAAGACCAGCAATATTGCACCGATGGCACTGATCGGTCATTTCTACAGAGATCGCAATATCCAGCCGCTCCCAACACCCCAGGAGCGCGTCGTAGACTTTGCGGCGGGGAAAGGCTTTCCTGTGATCAACGATGCTGCATTCGCCGATGTGCGCACCCAGCGCGACGAAGACACCTTGGCACAGCAAAAAGCCTTGCTGGGTAACGTGCAGACCCGCTTCAACGTCGCTGAAACATTGAAGACGTTGCTCGCGGGACTGCAGTCGGGCACGGCTGAGATCTCGACCTATCTGACGGACTACCATGCATCGGTCCATCCCGACAGTGATTCTGAATATGCGGGCACTACACCCAGTCTCAGACAGATATTTGTCAGTAATGGCTGGGATATTCCAACCGATCACGCCGGGTTGGAAAATGTTGTAAAGGCATTGATAACGCCATCCCCCGTACGTCCCGAGCATGACAACTACGCGGGTGCGCTCGACTGGCCGCTGCCCGCAGACACCCTCACACGACTGGAACTCATGGCAGACCTGCGTCAGGGGTCTTTTGGCGATATCGACATTTCGCCATTTGCCAACGTGCTTGAATACTTGCTGGACAAAGAAGTCATCGCGCCTGAGGCGTTAAGCAATCCGCGTCAGTTGCTCGATCGCCTGATCAACTCGCCAAAAGGCCGTGCGCTGGGTCAAGCGATTCAAGCCCGGTTTAATAACAGATCCGTCAGCGGCAGTGCGAATGATTGGTTGCTGGCGGCCATGAGCGCTGATCCACAGCACGCCCAGCAAGGCGATAAACGCAATATCGCGGGTTTTTTGCTTACAGATGCCAGAAATGGTGCGTACACAGCGTCAGAGATTGTGCTGACACTGACTGATCACTTGCTTGACACCGGCAGGTCCTCTTCCTACGAAAAAGCTCAGCTTTTGGCACACCTGCTGTTGTCCTCTCAGGCCCCGGAGTTGCTGGTCAAGGGGATCCCTGACGCGGTGAAGTTCGGTACCCATAGCTGGGTCAGTTTCGCTACCGCAGTTTCACGCATCGAGGCGAGCGCGCCGGGGGCTACGGCGGCTATGATGTATGCGCAAGTAATGCTCGCCGCCGACATCGCGCCGATCAGCCTTGAGCAGCGCCAGGTCGAGTACCAGGCCCAGCAACAGGCACTTAAGGATTGGGCGGTCGTCACCGGGATGGAGTTTCCTGTGTCGGATGAGGCCATGCTGGCGGTGCGCAAGGCATTTGATCAACACATCAGCGAATTGAGTGCGGCGTCTGCCGCCCATTCGAGGGTAATGCCCGATGTTAGGCAAAACGGGCTGCAGGAACTGACCAAGGCCTTTCCTGATATGGCGCCCGGGCTCTTTGAGAAAAAATGCATCGAGTTGAAACGTCAGCACCTGGATTTCCCCGGCCCCTACTCGTTGCTTGATCTGTATATGCAGGACGGCGCGCAGGGGACGCCGGGTTTTTATGATGGGACTACGCGGGACACGGCCGACAGCGCAAACCAGTGGATCTCCACGTCAACCGATGTCGATCTCGACACAATACTGCCCGTTCTGATCGATCTTCCGCATTTGAAAAACGACTTCAGGGTCGCCTTCCCGCTTTACGCCGACGGCATCAACAAGAGCGTGGCGACCCAAGTCAAACAGCTTGTATCGACACAAAGCCTGGAACACCGGCGCAACTTCGAGTTTGGCAAGATCACGTTGGCCAAACAAGTCATCACCGAACATGATCACTTCAGCCGCCGCGTCGTGAAAAGCAGGACGACCGTGTCTGAGGGCCATAGCCTGCTGGTGAGGACCGAACGCGAGGGTAAGGTCAATATCTACGAAATAGATATCAAGCAGAACAAGATCCTCCACCGCGATGACTTGGGAGACTTTGATGTCTCGCAGCAAGAAGGATCTGTGACGTACCGGGAGGTTGTGCCCTCAGGCACCTATAACAGTGGCATTGCCGATGAAACCAAAGGTGCCTCGGGCATACCCAATAGCTTCAGCAGTGACCGCACCTCCTACATTGCTGCTGCAATGATGAAAGAGGTGAATATTGACGGTCTCAAGGAAGCCGCCCTGGGGCTGACCACATTCGACACTGAAGTGCCCTTTTACAAGACCGCCACGGAGTTCATGCTGAATCTGATTCCGTTGAGGTCCGCGATCAAAAACTTCAGTGAGGGTAACTACGGTGAAGGCATTATCGACCTGACCATGGATGCTTTCGGCTTCATGCTTGGATTGGGTGCCGCAGCCAAAGGCGCCAAGGCCCTCCAGCTGGGTGCCTCTGTCGCCAGCAAAATCGCCCGAGGAACAAAAATTCTCGGGCGCGCTGCGATCAGTACGCTCAATCCTCTGGACGGTTTGGGTAATCTGGCGGTTCGATCAGCCAAGGCTGGAGCAAACGGCACCGTCTATTCCTACCGTTGGCTACGCGGCAGTATCGACAGCTATGACCTGCTCAAGGCCAGCAAACGCTTCGACGCCAGTGCCATCGGCACATTCAAGCTGCAAGGTGCCGTTGTTGAAGGGCCCGCCGTGCTCAGCGGCGGTAAATGGCACGCTTTCGATACCGCCAGCGGGCAGGCGTTTGGCAAGTCGCTGGATGACTTCGTGCCCAGTGCACGACTGGAAACGAACCGGCTCGGAGGCTGGGAGACAACGAGGAGTGTCAGCAAGCTCGATGACAATGTTGTAAACACTTGGAAAAAGGCTGTTCGTAAGCATCGCGAAGGAGACGAGAGGGAAGCATTTGAAAATGGCTACAGCTCTGGAACCCTGGCAAGTGTACCTGGGCTATCAAAGTCCTCAAAAATTGCGGACCTGATCAAGTTGGGCGGTAACCAAAACCTGACCGCCCTTCAGGCAGGTGTCTTGATGCGCAGATACGACGATCTCGCCTACGCGTTCGGTCATCGTGGTGTGGCCCGTTTCATCGACAATATAGAACCGCGCTTCGGCAGCGTGACGCCCATGCCGCAAGTGGTTTACTTCAGCCAGACATCCCAACTGTCCGAAGGACAATGCGCGGCACTGGCGCGCACATTCGCGAGCGCCATGGCTGAGGGCAAGGATCACCTGTTGATCAAGAACATGTACACCGCAGCAGCTTTCCCCACCGACCCCGCTTCCCGAAAGTTCATGGAATCGCTGCGCAAGCTTCAGGTCCAGGTAGGCAGCGAAACAGCCTTCCACGCCGGCAAAGTCCCTCGCTTGGAGACCTATCAAGAGATGGTAAAGGGATTGGCCGATTCCGCGGTTTCAAAGTCGGTGATGATTGACTCTCCGGGGCACGCAATGGCCGCCGGCGTCAAAATCGACGGCGATGTCAAAAGCTATTACTTTTATGACCCAAACTATGGTGTCGCAACGTTTTCGAGCGCGGCGGACATGGAAGGAGGCCTTAAAAAGCTGTTTCACGATAAAAAAATGAATGTGCAGTATAAAACCCACGCCAATGATTCAAACACACTGAAATTCAAGGTATTTGACCATGACGATGAGTGGCAGCAGAAAAACAGTGTGTTCGGTCCGGAGTTCAAAAAACTGTATGAGGCGCAAATTATTCCGTCCGCCGCGCCGCGTCCTCTCAGCCACCAACAATTGAAGACGAACTGGGAGAAACTGCATGCAGACCCGGACAATCATGCGCTGAACTGTTATCAAGCGTCCCTGCGCGTCGGGCAGGCTGAAAAGACGCTCTCTGCCAAAGTATTCGATGCCATCACAGACGCAACGAGCGGCAGTGACGGCATCAATTATTCAACCCGCTACCTTGAGCTCATGGAGATCAAACCAGGCAAATTGAACGATCAATTCAACCCGGCCGAGATTACCGAGTCTGGGTTTCTCAATTTCAAGCACTCCACGCCAAATGGCCAATTTGGTCACACTGTCTACGTCCAGAAAACCAGTAGCAATGAGTTGATGCTTTTCAACACCAACAACCTGGACCTGGATGCGGCAATGGTGAGGAATGGCAACCCGCCCCAGCTCAGTGGCGCAATGACGGTTTACAACCTTGGCAATGGCAAACACAAAGGCCTGCAGAACTTCATCGACGGATTTAATGGAAATGCAGGTTGGCAGTTCGCCTTTACCCCGGCCAGCGTGCTCAATGCCAACGTCAACAAACTAAAGCCATCACCCCTTTGAAAACAGCGGCGTCGCAACGGGAGGACGCCGCCTCCTTCAAGCCAACAACCGCTGGATATGCTCTTGCAGCGTATCCAGGTCAAACGGCTTGGCCAGGATCGGCGCGTTGCGCGTGATCGGGCTGTTGCAGTCGAGAATTTCCTGCGGGTAGCCGCTGATAAAGATAACTTTCAGCTCAGGGCGCAACTTGATCGCAGGCTCGGCAATCTGCACGCCGGAAATTCCGCCCGGCAGGCGGTAATCGGTGACCATCAGGTCCAGGTGCGGCTTGGTGGCGAGGATTTCAAAGGCCTGCTCCCCATCGATCGCCTTCAACACCCGATAGCCCAGGCCGGCCAGGTATTCACCCAGCACAAACATAATGGATTCATCGTCCTCGACGATCAGAACGACATCTTGTGCATCTTCACTCATGGGAAGCCTTAGTCCGGTCAATTGCTGCAATTACGACCATGGGGTCACGCAGAGGTTGCGTCGAGGTGACGATTGAATTCATGCCGAGGCCTGCAACGGCAGGCACACCCTGAACAAGGCACCCTCGCCTATCTGGCTCTCGACCTCGATGGTGCCGCCATGGGCCGCAACGATCTGTTCGGAAATAAACAGCCCAAGGCCCAGGCCTGCAGCCACTTGGCTCGCGGACACACGCTCGAACTGCTGAAAAATACGCTTCTGGTTTTCTTCACTGATGCCAATCCCGTGATCGCGCACTTCCACCCGCGCTTCGCCATGCTCGCTGTACACGCGCACTTCTACCGGACTTTTGGCCCCATAACGCAGTGCATTGGTCAGCAGGTTGGTGACCACCTGTTCGATGCGGAACTCATCCCAGTTGCCGACCACGGGATTGTCGGCGATCAGGCTCATGGACGAATCCGCCGCCGCCACTTGAGGGGCGAAGTTTTCGACCATGTTGCTCACCAACTGCGCCAAGTCGAAACGCGCCGTACGTATCGATAACTTGCCGGTGCGGATGCGCGATACATCGAGCATGTCTTCGATCAGGCGGATCAGGCTCTGGATCTGACGCTCATCGCGGTCGACCATGGCGTGCATCTTGTCCAGGGTGAACGCGGCGGCGTTGTCTCGGGCCAGGTGCATCTTGCGCAGTTGGGTCTCCAGGATCAGGCCGTTAAGGGGCGTACGCACTTCGTGGGCGACGATCGACATGAAGTCGTCACGCATGCGCACCGCCTGCTCCAACTCGGCCTGGGTGGCCTGCAGGCGCGTGAGCAGCAGTTCCTGCTCGCGGCGGCTGCGCTCCAGCGCTTCGACCTGCTGCTTCATGGCCTTGCTTTGGCGGAACAGGTCGACGAACACGTTGACCTTGCTTTTCACCGCATGGATATCCAACGGCTTGTGCAAAAAGTCTACCGCGCCGCTTTCGTAGCCCTTGAAGGCGTAGTTGAGCTCGCGGCCGGCGGCGCTGACGAACACGATGGGGATGTTCTTGGTTTTCTCGGTGCCGCGCATCAGCTCGGCCAGCTCAAAACCGTTCATGCCGGGCATCTGTACATCGAGAATCGCCATAGCGAACTCATGCTCCAGCAGCAGGGACAAGGCCTCGTCGGCGCTCAATGCCTTGAACACCTGGCGGTCCTCGCGCTTGATCAGCGCTTCAAGGGCCAGCAGGTTTTCCGGCAGATCATCGACAATCAGCAATTTGGCCTGGACAGTACTTAACATGGGGAATATTCCAGGGAAGCCAGCAATGAGCCAATGCGGCTCAGCGTCAGAATGTGGTCGGGTGTGTGCAGCGCCAGGGCTGCCCGGGGCATGACGGCAACGCGTGCTTCTGTGGGCTCTTGCACCACAGTGGTTCCACCGTGTTGCTTGACGTGGGCCAGGCCGCGCGCGCCGTCATGGTTGGCGCCGGTCAACAGAATGGCCAACAGGCCCGTGCCATAGGCATCGGTGGCGGATTCGAAGAGGAAATCAATCGCCGGCCGCGAATGGTGCACGCGGTCTTCCTGGCTCAGGGACAGGCTGCGGTCGTGTTCCACCGACAGGTGATAGCCAGGGCCGGCAAAATACAATGTGCCCGGCTTGATCACTTCCTTGTCACGGGCCTCCACCACAGGCATGGCCACGCGGCGGTCGAACACTTCGGCCAATTGGCTGCGACGCTCGTCCGGCAAGTGCAGGACGGTAATGATCGGCAAGCCAAAATCGGCAGGCAGCTCGGCGAATATCGTCAGCAACGCCTCCACTCCACCAGCGGAGGCGCCAATGACGATCGCTTCTATGCCCCGGACCGATGCCGGGCTGGCAGCCGCTTGATTCATAGTTTGCGGTAGATCCGTTCCTGTTTGACCAAGGGTTCGAACTGCTTGCCGTATGCGGAGAAATCCAGGGTCTCCTTGCTGCCCAGCACCAGGAAGCCGCGATGACACAGCGACTCATGGAACAGTCCAAATGCGCGATCCTGCAATTTTTTATTGAAATAAATTAGTACGTTACGACACGAAATTAATTGAGTCTCTGAGAATACACTGTCGGTCGCCAAGCTGTGATCGGCAAAGGTGACATTCTCGCGCAACGTTTTATCGAAGATCGCGTAATCGTAAGCCGCAGTGTAGTAGTCGGCAAATGAACGTTGCCCACCGGCCTGCTGATAGTTGGCGGTGTAGGCGCGTACGTTCTCCAGAGAGAAGATGCCCTGCTTGGCCTTGTCCAGCGACGCCGGGTTGATGTCGGTGGCGTAGATGATCGTACGCTCGAGCAACCCCTCCTCGCGCAGCAGGATGGCCATGGAGTACACCTCCTCGCCCGTGCTGCAGCCGGCGATCCAGATCTTGATCGACGGATAAGTCTTGAGCAGCGGCACCACTTCCTGGCGGATAGCCAGAAAATGCGACGGGTCGCGAAACATCTCGCTCACCGGAATCGTCAGGAACTGCAACAGTTGCATAAACGCCGCAGGGTCGTGCAGCACGCGCTCCTGCAAGGCGGAGATGGTCGCGCAATCAAACTGGCGCAAGGCATGGGCCACACGGCGCTTCACCGACGCCCCGGAGTAATCGCGGAAGTCGTAGCTGTACTTGAGGTAAATCGCCTCGATCAACAGGCGCAGCTCAATATCGCTGCTTTTTTCCAAAAAACTTCGCTCCACTTAAATGCGTTCCATCTTTGGCAACCAGACGCGAATCAGTGAGAACAGACGGTCCAGATCGATCGGCTTGGCCAGGTAATCGTTGGAACCGGCCGCGAGGCAGCGCTCCTGATCGTCCTTCATGGCCTTGGCCGTCACCGCAATGATCGGCAGCTTCTTCCAGCGCGGGTCCTGGCGGATCAAGGCAGTGGCCTCGTAACCGTCCATTTCCGGCATCATCACGTCCATCAGCACCAGGTCGATATCGTCGACTTCATTGAGTTTGTCGATGGCTTCACGGCCATTACGCCCGATCACCACCACGGCGCCTTTGTGCTCCAGGGCGCTGGTCAGGGCGAAGATGTTGCGTACATCGTCGTCCACCAGCAGGATTTTACGCCCCTCGAAGACCTTGTCGCGGCTGCGCGCGGTCTTGAGCATCTTCTGGCGGTCATGGGACAGCTGGGATTCGACTTTGTGCAGAAAGAGTGTGACTTCATCCAGCAGGCGCTCCGGCGAGCGGGCGCCCTTGATGATGATCGAGCGTGAATACTTGCGCAGCTCGGCCTCTTCATCGCGGGTCAGGTTGCGCCCGGTGTAGACGATCACCGGTGGGAACGAGCAGATATCTTCCGTCGCCATGCGCTTGAGCAGCTCGTTGCCGAGCATGTCTGGCAGCTTGAGGTCGATGATCATGCAGTCGTAGATATTCGTACGCAGCAGGTCCAAGGCGGCCTGGGCGTAGCCGACGTCGGTGATCTCGATGTCATCGTCGCCGATCAGGCGGGCAATGCTGTCGCGCTGCAGGTCATCGTCTTCCACCAGCAGCACACGCTTGACCTTCTGGGTCAGCTTGGCTTCCAGGCGCGCAAACACGTCCTTGAGTTCTTCGCGGGTGGTCGGTTTGACCGCATAACCAATGGCGCCCATGTGCATGGCGGCTTCGACGCGGTCTTCCACGGAAATCACATGCACCGGGATATGCCGGGTGTTGGCGTGCTCTTTCAGGCGTTGCAGCACCGTCAGCCCGGAATGGTCCGGCAGGCGCATGTCCAGCAGGATCGCGTCGGGGACGTATTCTGCGGCCAGGCTGTAGCCTTCGTCCGCGCCGTGGGCCACCAGGCAGTTGTAGCCCAGCTCGTGGGCCAGGTCGAAGAGGATGCGGGCAAAGTTCGGCTCGTCTTCCACCACCAGGATGCAGCGCGTGGTGAACGGTGCCTTGTCGCGGTCGTCGGCAAAGCGCGGGATCTGCTGGGTGTCGGCCACTGGCAATGGCGACACCTTCACGGGCGTCGGCGCAGGCGCCACCACGACTTGGCGCGGCTGCTCGATGGGGGCAGCGTCCTCTTCGCGCTCGACATACTGTTCCGGCAGGACCAGCGTGAAAATACTGCCTTTGCCTGGCTCGCTGGTCACGCTGATATAGCCTCCCAGCAGGGTCGCCAGGTCGCGGGAAATCGACAGGCCGAGGCCGGTGCCGCCGTAGCGACGGTTGGTGGTGCCGTCTGCCTGGCGGAAGGCTTCGAAGATGCTTTCCTGCTGGTCCGGCGCAATACCGATGCCGGAATCGCGTACGGTAAAGGCAATGCCCTCTCCCGGTGCACGGGACACCGACAGGCTGACGTCGCCCTGTTCGGTGAACTTGACCGCGTTGGACAACAAGTTCTTGAGGATCTGCTCCAGGCGCTGGCGATCGGTGAACAGCATACCCGGCGCGCCTTCCTGCACTTCCACCTGGAAGCCCAGCTTGCGATCCGCCGCCAGCGGCTCGAACATGCCGCGCAGGCCGTCAACCAGGCGTGCCACGCTGGAGTTTTCCGGACGCATTTCCAGCTTGCCGGCCTCGACCTTGGAGATATCCAGGATGTCGTTGATCAGGTTGAGCAGGTCATTGCCGGCAGAATAGATCGACTCGGCAAACTTGACCTGTTCGGCGCTGAGGTTTTCCTGGGGGTTCTCCGCCAGCAATTTGGCCAGGATCAGCGAGCTGTTCAGCGGTGTGCGCAGCTCGTGGGACATGTTGGCGAGGAATTCGGACTTGTACTTGCTGGAACGTTGCAACTCGTCGGCACGGTCTTCCAGTTCGAGCTGCGCCTGGCTGAGTTCAGCGTTCTTGCGGTCCATGGCGTCGCGCTGCTGGGCCAAGGTTTCGGTCTGTTCGGCCAACTGCTCGTTGGTCTGTTCCAGCTCGGCCTGTTGGGTTTCCAGGTGGGCCTGGGATTCCTTGAGGATGCGCGACTGTTCTTCGAGTTCTTCGTTGGCGGTCTTGAGTTCTTCTTGCTGCACTTGCAGCTCTTCGTTGAGCTGCTGAGTCTCGGCCAGCACTTCCTGCAGGCGCTGGCGATAGCGGGCGGCTTCGATGGAGGTGCCGATATTCCCGGCGATCAGCTCCAGCAGCTCGACGTCACGTTCTTCCAGAGGACGCAGGAAGCCCAGTTCGATCACACCGTTGACGCGGTCATCGTCACTGGTCGGCATCACCAGCACGCTGCGGGTCGAACCTTCGCCCAGGCCGGAGCTGACCTTGAAGTAGTCCACCGGCACATCGTCCAGGCGAATCAGGCGATCCAGCTGGGCTGCTTGCCCAACGATGCCCTCGTCGCTGTAGATCGACTGTTCCTTCTGCTCCTGCTCGCGGGAGAAACCATAAGTGGCGACACGTTTGAGCCCGCCGTGCTCTTCACGCACGTACAGCGCGGCGACGGCTGAGCCCATGTACTGGGCAAAGAATTGCAGGATGTTGCGGCCCAGCATGTTCAGCGTGAGCTGGCCGAGCACTTGTTCTGCCAGTTCAGTCTGGCCGTTACGCAACCACGCTTGTTGCTCCAGGCGCCGTGCAATCTTCTGTTGCGACGCGAGGTTTGCGCTGTAACTCTCTGATAATGCGATTAAATGCTTACGCCCAATGTATGCCAGAAAACCACTCAGGCCGAGCACAAATGCCAGGTACAGGGTGACGCTGATCACGGTAGTGCGGGTGACTTCTTCATTGCGGGTGATGCGGAACTGCTGTTCCATCGCCACCGCGTCGTCGTATTCCTTGCGGATCTCGTCCGTCAGGCGCTTGCCACGCCCCGCCTTGACTGCGCTGCGGTAGTCACCGCTCTCACGCTGCATATCAATCATCGACTGGGCGTATTTGTTCCACTCGATTTGCAGGGCTTCCAGGCGCTTTAGACGATCCACTTGCTGCGGATTGTCGGCCACCAGCTCCTGCAAATTACGCAAATCGGCAATGATTCGCGGCTTGGCCACTTCGTAAGGGTCGAGGAAATGCTCGTCACCGGTGATCAGGAAACCGCGCATGCCGGTCTCAAGGTCCACCGTCAGCTTGGACGACTCATTGAGGTTATTGATCACCCGATCGGTGTGTTCGACCCACTGGATCACCGTCAACAGGTAGGTGATCAGGCAGACGAAAAACACCGCACTGAGCACGCCCACGCCCAAGGGCAGCGCGACGTTTCGGCTCAGGAGGTTACGAAAGCTCTTTTCATCGACGGACGACGCAGGGGTCATGGGCATGCCTTGGCCAAGTGTGGAAAAACCGGGAGTTTGCCCCAAAGTGGCAGCCAAGACCATTTTTCTGGAACGGTTTTGTACTGATTCCTACAAAAGAACAGGCTATTCTCCCTGGTCTTTTCTATCGCATTGTTTTTACGGCCCGCGGGAACTTGTCATGAGTGCGCGCTTACTCAAGGAAGAGGCCTGTCAGAACGGCCGCGTGTAAACCTCGCCTTTTTTGGGAATTCCATATTATGTCCGCAGTCACCTCCACCATCCTTGTCGTCGAAGACGATGCCATCGTGCGCATGCTGATCGTCGATGTCCTGGAGGAGTTGGAATTCAATGTCTTGGAGGCTGCCGACGCTGAAGAAGCGCTGGCAGTGGTGCAAAACGCCGCGCAGGTGATCGACCTGATGATGACCGACGTCGGCCTGCCGGACATGGACGGCAAGCAACTGGCAACCAAAGTGCGCGAGTTGCGCCCTGCACTGCCCATCCTGTTCGCCAGCGGTTATGCCGAGAATATCGAGGTGCCTGCCGGCATGCAGGTGATCGCCAAACCGTTCTCGATCGATCAATTACGCGACAAAGTCAAATCGATGCTGCCCACCGCCTGACCCCTCTTTTGTGCATGGCCGCCCAGCCAGGGCGGCTATTTGCGGCCTTTTGCACACGTCTGAAACATCCCGCCCTACGCAACTAATTCGTTTGGATGGCTAGCGCGCCTGGATTTAGCTGCTAGCTTCAACCGACATGCCCTACAGGTATTAATCAGAAGGGATAGTCACCCAGGTATGGGGGAGCGCACATGTTCGGGTCACCGTACGCGTCGGCATTGATGCTGGCTGTTTTCGCACTGCCAGCTTTGGCGGATAACGCCGAGACGGCCAACAAGAGCAATAACCCCCTGAACCTCGCGCCAGGCGCCAACCTGCAGGACTACTACACGCCACGCCTGTACGACAGCAACGCCCACACCAACGACCTGTTGTTGCGCGGCACCCTGCCGATTGCACCGTCAGATTTCATCGGCGTGCCGCAACTGCTGCGCGCCACACTCCCCCTCAGCACCCGCCCCGATCCACATACCGGCTACAGCACAGGCATTGGCGACCTGAACCTGTTCGATATCTTCCTGCTCAAGACCGACGGCGTGCAGCTGGGCATTGGTCCGCAAATCACCGCCCCCACCGCCGAACATGACGAACTGGGCACCGGCAAATGGCAGGCCGGCCTGGCGGCAATCGCCATCGACGCTTCGCCCAGGGGATTATTGGGCGCGCTGGTGCAATACCAAAGCTCATTTGCCGGCGATCGCGACCGCCCGCACGTCGAGAGTGCAACTTTCCAGCCGTTTATCATTCATAACCTGCCGAAAGGCTGGTACCTGCGTTCCACGGGCACTTGGACCTTCGATTTGAAGAACGACACCCACTACATTCCCATCGGGTTTGGCGCGGGCAAGGCCTGGAAAGCCGGGAGCAACATCGTCAATGCCTTTGTCGAGCCACAATGGACGGTAGCGCGCAAAGGTGACGGCTTGCCCCAGTTCACCTTGTTCGCAGGGATTAACGTGACGTTCGGCAAATAAACCGGTTAACTCGGCGGTTTCATCCCACGCCCTCAAAAAAGATCTCTGGAAGGACGCAACAACATGATTGGAAAACCGACGCGCCTGCTGTTGGCGAGCCTCTCGATACTCATGAGTACCGGCGCCTGGGCCGACTTCACGGCCACTCCGAGCGAGGCCCGGGCGATTGCCAAGGAAGCCTATCTGTATGGCTTTCCGGTGGTGGAAATGTATAAGACGCTCTACACCCAGGCCGTTGACAAGGGCGGTGCCAACTTCAAGGCGCCGTTCAACCAGATCGGCAACACCGCGCAAGTGTTCACCCCCAAGGACACGGCGTTCGTCACACCCAACTCCGACACGCCCTACTCTTTCGTCTGGATGGACCTGCGTCGCGAACCCCTGGTGCTGACCCTGCCCAAGATCGAGGACAACCGCTACTACTCGGTGCAGTTGATCGACCTGTACACGCAGAACTTCGCCTACCTGGGCACCCGCAGTACCGGCAACAACGGCGGCCATTACATGATCGCAGGCCCGGACTGGAAGGGTCAGCAGCCCGTGGACGTGGATCGCGTGGTCTACAGTGAAAGCAATATCGCCTACGCCCTGTACCGCACGCAGCTGTTCGACGACAAAGACCTGGGCAAGGTCAAGCAGATCCAGAGCGGCTACAAAGTCCAGGCGCTGAGCAGTTATGTGAAGCAGGCCGCGCCGGCCAAGGCGCCCAAGATCGAATGGCCCAAGCCGATGGCGTCCATGACCGAAGGCCCGCAGCTGTTCCGCTACCTGAACTTCATGCTGACCTTCGCCGCGCCCCAGGACAGCGAAAAAGACCTGCTGGCGCGTTTCGCCAAGATCGGTATCGCCTCCGGTGCGCCGTTCAAGCTCAAGGACTTGACCGCCGAACAACGCAAAGCCCTGGAAGACGGCATCTCCGATGCGCGCGCTGAGTTTGCGGCGTTCAAGAAGGACAAGGTCGACACCCACCAAGTCAGCAGCGGTGACCTGTTCGGCAGCCGGGATCGCCTGAAAAACAACTACCTGTACCGCTACGCCGGTGCCGACATGGGTATTTTCGGCAACTCCACCGATGAAGCCGCGTACCTCAGCTACTTCGTCGACAGCGAAGGGAAGCCGGCCAATGGCGCACGCCACAGCTACACCGTGCACTTTGCCAAGGACCAACTGCCGCCTGCCGAAGCGTTCTGGTCGCTGACCATGTACGACGCCAAAACCAAGCTGCTGGTGCCCAATCACAAGAAACGCTACCTGATCAACTCGCGGATGCTGCCTAACCTCAAGCGTGATGCCGATGGCGGCCTGACCTTGGCCCTGCAGCACCACGAGCCACCGAAAGCCGAACAGAGCAACTGGTTGCCGGCCCCACCGGGCCCGTTCTACGCGGTATTGCGCATTTACCTGTCCAAGCCTGAGGTCGGTAATGGTCAATGGAAACTGCCACCCTTGACCCCGCTCAAGTAACACCACGTGCCCGGCCGCGACAGGGTTAGGCCGGGCACGTAACCCCCTGATATCAGGCCGATACAAGGATGGATGACGCCATGATTTCACGTGCACGTATGCATGGGTTTTGCGCCGTGGGCATTCTTGCCAGCTGCGGCGTATCAGCCGCCGGGTTGCCGGAGCTAGGCAGCACGTCTAACGCGACCAAAGCCGATCCCGAAACCTGCCATCGCCTGCAACAGGACTTCGACATTGACCTCAAGCAAGTGGTCAAGGCCGGTTGCGACCCCTCGACCGAACAAATCGCCAAGCTGATGGACAACCCGGTGGGCAACCTGGTGCTGTTGTTCAACCAGTTCGACTACAGCGCCCTCAAAGGCCCGCACAGTAACGGCACGCGTTACTTGGGCAAATACAGCTTCATGCCGACCTTCCCGATTGCCCTGGGCGAGGACTGGAACCTGATCAACCGCCTGCCGGTGAGTTATGTGAGTGCGCCGGTCAACGCCAAGGCGGGCAACCTGATCGGCATGAGTCCCTACGGCGTGCTGACAGACCGCGACTTCCCGTCGGTGGTCAACGATCCATTCGACCGCACCTCAGGCTTTGGCGACCTGGCCTATGTGGGCGTGTTCTCGCCCAAGCAACCGGTGCGCTTTGCCAACGGCGGCAAGATGGTCTGGGGGTTTGGCCCGACGGCGATGTTCCCCACCGCCGAAAAAGACGTACTGGGCACCGGAAAATACGCCCTGGGCCCGGCGTTTGTCGCGGCGTACTTGGGCGAAGACTGGACGCTCGGCCTCTTTCCCCAGCACTGGTGGTCGGTGGGCGGCGACGCCCAGCGCAAGGACGTGAGCCTGACCAACATCCAGTACTTCATCCAGCGCGCGATTCCCGGCCCCGGCCAGTGGCGGGTGGGCATGACGCCCAATATCACCGTGAACTGGAAGGCCGAAAGCGGCAACAAGGTCAACTTCCCCATCGGCATCGGCGCCGGGCGCATCGTCAATTTCGGCAAGTTGCCAGTGCGGATTTCCGGTGAAGTGCAGTACTCGGTGATTCACGCCGACGACCTGATCAGCAGTCGCTGGAACTTCCGTCTTTCGTTTATCCCGGTGATCCCTACTTTCATGCTGTGAACGAGGTGTGCCATGACCGCACTCAACGATTTGAACGCCTTGCAAGCCAGCATGGCCGAAAGCGTGCTGGGCCAGGACCAGGTGATCCGCCAGATCCTGCTCGGCCTGCTCGCCAACGGCCACCTGTTGCTGGAGAGCCTGCCGGGACTGGCCAAGACCCGCACGGTCAAGGCCTTGGCCCGGCACCTGGACGCCAAGATGAGTCGCATCCAGTTCACCCCGGACCTGCTGCCCTCGGACATCACCGGCGCCGAAGTACTGCATCAGGTCGACGGCCAGAACCAGATCCGTTTCCAGCCCGGCCCGCTGTTCGGCAACCTGATCCTCGCCGATGAAATCAACCGCGCACCGGCCAAGGTCCAGGCGGCGTTGCTGGAAGCCATGGAAGAACGACAAATCACCGTGGCCGGCGCCAGTCACCCGCTGCCGCAGCTGTTTATCGTGGTGGCCACGCAAAACCCCATCGAGCAGGAAGGCACTTACCCATTGCCGGAAGCCCAGATGGACCGCTTTGTGATGAAGCTGTTGCTGGACTACCCCAGCGCCGACAACGAAAGCCAGGTGTTGCGCCTGTTGCGCGAAGAAGAACAGGCGGCCGTTACCCAAACGGTCCAAGGCTTTACCTTGGCGCAGGAGGTGATTTTTGCCGCACGCCAGGAAGTCAGCGCGATCCAGGTGTCGCCGGCTATCGACCGTTACCTGATCGACATCATCAACGCCACCCGCCACCCCGCCGACTACGACGCCGACCTGGCGCGCTGGATCAGCCTCGGCGCCAGCCCTCGCGGCGGCATTGGCCTGGACCGCTGCGCGCGGGCCGATGCCTGGTTGCAAGGCCAGGCCTTTGTCACGCCGGACAACGTGCAGGCTGTCGCCCATCCGGTGCTGCGCCATCGCCTGCAATTGAGCTATGACGCGGTGGCGGATGGCGTGTCGGCTGATCAGGTGCTTGACCGGCTGCTCAGCAAAGTAGCGATTCCCGCATGAACGCCGACGGGTTTGTCTACGTCAGCCTGGCGCAATTGATGGCCTTGCAGTTCCAGGCCCGCGACCTGAGCTTTGTCGCGCGTCAGCCCCAAGGCAGCATCCTGGCGGGCAACCATGCGTCACGCCTGCGCGGCCGAGGCCTGAATTTCGATGAGTTGCGCCGCTACCAGCCGGGCGATGACCTGCGTCATCTGGATTGGCGCGCCTCGCTGCGCACCGGCAAACCGGTGGTGCGCACCTTTACCGAAGAGCGCGACCGCCCGGCGCTGATCGTAGTGGACCAGCGCATGTCGATGTTTTTCGGCTCGGTGCGCAGCTTCAAATCTGCCATTGCCGCAGAGTTGGGCGCGCTGGCGGCGTGGATGGTGTTCAACGCCGGGGATCGTGTCGGCGGCCTGGTGTTCAACGACCAGCGTGTCGACAGTGTCGCGCCCTTGCGCAGCCGCAAACGCGTGGAAGCCTTGTGCAGCTGCATCGCTCAGCAAAATGCGGCGTTGACGGCGAGGAACCCTGACCATGAAGGCGACGGCCAGTTGGACACAGTCTTGCAGCAGTGCCTGGCGGTGGCGGGCCACGATCACCTGATCTGCCTGGTCAGCGATTTTGCCGGCGCCGGGCCGCGTTCCTTGCAACTGATGCAGCAACTGTCAGCGCACAACGACGTGATCGCGTTTCAAGTGTATGACCCTTTGGCACTCAACGTGCCCAGCCGTGGACAGCTGCGGGTCACCCAAGGCCAGTTGCAGGTGGAACTGGCGGTGGACCAGCGCCAGGTGCGCCAACCCCTGGGGGATTTTCTCGGCGGACGCTTGAAGGATGTCGCCACCCTGTTGCGCCGCAGCCAGGTGCCACTCTTGATGATCAGCACCGCCCTGCCCGCCGCCGATCAGTTGCGCAGTGAACTGGGGAAACGTCGGTGAGCAGCCACGTGCCAAGCATCGAGCAACTCACGGAGTTGAGCTTGCCTGCGCCGGTGAGTTACTGGCCGCAGACCTGGGGCTGGGGCGTGTTGCTGGGCGTTGTGGTGCTGGCGCTGTTGGTGCTGGCAGGCCGCAAATGGTTGCGCTGGCGACGTGATGCCTACCGGCGCGAAGCGCTGGTGCGTCTGGACACCTTGGAAGACCTGCGCGAGTTGCCCGAATTGCTCAAGCGTGTCGCGCTGTCGATGCCGCTTCCTTTGGAGGAACAGCAACGTATCCCGACCTTGCGTGGCGCCGAGTGGCAAGCCTTCCTGCAACGCCACGCCAGAGGTCCGATTCCCGACGACCTCGCTCAACGGCTGGCCCAGATGGCCTACGGCACTGCGTCGCAGGACCCGCAGCTGTTGGCCCAGTGCAAGGCCTGGGTGGAGCAACACCATGTGGCAGCTTGACTATCCCTGGCTGCTATTGATGCTGCCGCTACCGTGGTTGGCCTACCGCTACCTGCCGGTCTATCGCGAAGCGCGCAGTGCGGTGCGCGTGCCGTTTTTTGGCGGCATGCGCCAGGCGGTCGGTGAAGCGTCTACCCGCAGCGCCCGGACTCATCGCAGCCAGTTGCTGCTCAATCTGCTGGTGTGGGCGTTGCTGGTGCTGGCGGTCGCCCGGCCGGTCTGGGTGGAAAAACCCATCGAACGCCAACAACCGGTGCGCGACCTGATGCTGGCCATCGATATCTCCCAATCCATGGAAACCGAGGATTTTACCGACGCCAACGGCCACAAGATCGACCGCCTGGCCGCCGTCAAACAGGTGGTGCATGGCTTTATCCAGCAGCGCAAGAACGACCGTATCGGCCTGATCCTGTTCGGCAGCGGCGCCTACCCCCAGGCCCCCTTGACCCTCGACCATGCCAGCCTATCGCTGTTATTGGACGACAGCGGCATCGGCATGGCCGGGCCGAACACCGCTATCGGCGACGCCATTGGCCTTGGCCTCAAGCTGCTGGACCAGGCCCATGAACCGGAAAAAGTGCTGATCCTGCTCACCGATGGCAATGACACCAGCAGTGCAATCACGCCGGACCACGCCGCCGACATGGCCGCTGCCAAGGGTGTGATCATCCACACCATCGGCATCGGCGACCCGCAGGCCAGCGGCGAAGCCAAGGTCAACCTCAACGCCTTGCAAGACATTGCCAGCGCCACGGGTGGGCGTTATTTCCGTGCCGAAGACCGCGACAGTCTGGATCAGGTCTACGCCACGCTCGACAAGATCACACCGCATCAGGTGAAAACCCTCAGCCATCAGCCCAAGCGCGACCTGTTCTGGTGGCCACTGTGTACCGCGCTGATCGTGTTGGTGGTGTATCACTTGATCGCTGCGTTGTGGCCGCATCGATGGAAACGGGAGCGTGCTGATGGACTTCAGTGACTTCCACTTTCTGCGTCCTGCCTGGCTGTTATTGACGATTTTGGGCGTGCTGCTGCCGTGGGTGTGGCAGCGCAGCCGTGATCTGCAGCGCCGCCTGCGCGGCACGATCGCCCCGCACCTGTTGCCGCATTTACTGCTTACGCCGACCGATCGCCATCGCCTGCGCCCGCTGCATTTAGTGAGTGCGCTTCTGGTCGTCGGTGCCTTCGCCGCGGCGGGCCCGACCTGGCAGCAGGACCGCCCGGATTTCCTGGAGAACCGTGCACCGCTGATCATCGCCATGGACCTGTCAGCGTCCATGGACACCGCCGATGTGCCGCCCACGCGCCTCACCGCCGCCAAACACAAGCTGCATGACCTGGTCGAGCGCCGCAAAGGCGCGCGCACCGCGTTGCTGGTCTACGCCGGCAGCGCCCATCTGGTGTTGCCGCCGACCGATGATCCGGCCTTGCTCGATACCTTCATTCAGGCATTGGGCACCGACTTGATCAGCAAGAGCGGCAAGGATGTAGCCGGCGTGATCGATCAGGCCAAGCGCCTGTTGCAGCAATCGCCCGGCACCTTGCTGCTGGTGACGGACGGCGCCGATGTCGCCCAACTGCCCGCCCTCAAGGACAACGCGCTGCAGATCCTGATCCTGGCCCTCGGCAGCAGTCCCACGCTCAAACCATTGGCCTCGGCCCTGGAGGCGCCGCTGGGCAGCCTGACCCTGAATGACGATGATCTGGACTGGATCGAACTGCACGCCCAGCAGCACTTCCAGAACGTCGACGAGCAGCAACGCCTGTTGCAATGGAAAGACGCTGGCTATTGGCTGTGCTGGCCGTTACTGCTGTTGGCGTTGTTGAGTGTGCGCAAGGGCTGGAGCCTGAACTGGGCGGCAGTGGTGTTGCTCGGCCTGCTGCTACCGCCGACGCAAGCCGAGGCCAATCCGTTCATGACGCCCGACCAGCAAGGCCGCTGGGCCTTCGAGCACCATCATTACCCGCAGGCCGCCGCGCTCTTCGTCGACCCTTACTGGAAAGGCATCGCCGCCTACAACGCCGCCGATTACGACCTGGCCCAAACCACCTTCGCCGCCATGAACACCGCGCAAGCAGCGTTCTATCTGGGCAACATCCATGTACGTCGCTTCAAGTTCGATGACGCCATCGCGGCCTATCAACAGGCCTTGCAGTTGCAACCTGTCTTCCCTGAAGCCACGGCCAACCTGGCCCTGGCGATTGCGCTGAAAAAAGACACCGAAAGCGCGGCGAACAACACGCCGCAGGTCAAGCCGGATGAGATCAAGTTCGATAAAGCACCAGGCAAGGGGCAGAGCAAAGCGATCCAGACCCAGCAGGCAAATTATGACGCACTGTGGTTGCAGAACCTGACCACGTCACCGGCCAACTTCCTGCGCCGCAAATTCAGCCTGCAAGACCAGGAGGCGCGGCCATGAAGCGCTACTGGGGCGTGTTGCTGTTGTTGTCAGGGCCGTTATGGGCGGCCGAACCGCAATTACGGGTGAACGCGCAACTGATCCCCGGTGCATCAGTCGTCGTGGGCGAGCAGTTTCAGGTGCAGGTGGATGTGCTGACGGATACCTGGTTCACCGCCGCCGCGACGTTGCCGGACCTGAAATTGGCGGGAGCACGCGTACAGCAACCGGGGGGCGAGGCCGAGCACACCACACAGGTGATCGACGGGCAAACCTTCTACGGGATGCGCTACGCCTACCTGATCACGCCGACGACGGCGCAACACTTCAGCGTGCCCGCGCTGACGGTAAGTGCCCAGCCGGGCCAGGCCAGCGCGCCGTTGAGTGCGCAGAGTGCGCCGCTGACCTTTGAGGCCACTCAGCCACCTGGGTTTGCGCCCGGTGAACCCGTGCTGGTCGCCAGCGGTTTACGCCTGAGCCAGACCCTTTCGGCCGGCGATCTCAAGGTTGGCGACAGCCTGACGCGGACAGTGACCCTGCAAGGCGATAACACGCCAGGGCTGTCACTGCCGTCGCCTGTTGCAGCTGACGTCCGCGGGCTTCGCCGATACCCGCAGGCGCCTGCCATCAGCAACCTGGATGACGGACGCGGCACCCTCACCGGTGGCCAACGCATCGATCACTTGGTGTATCGCGTGGAAAAAGGCGGCCATTACACCCTGCCCGCCCTCCAGCTGAAATGGTGGGACAGCCGCAACCATCGCCTGCAAATCGCGCAGTTACCCGCACTGACATTTGTGGCCCAGGCCACCAGCGCCTACACGCCGACCTTTTCCGTCACCGACGACCTCAAGGCGCTCGGGCAGCACGCACGCTGGCAGCTGTCGCGGCATTTGCTGGGATGGATGGCGGCCATCGTCGTGCTGGTGCTGGCGGCTTATCTGATCCGTGCCCTATGGCCCCGCCTGCGGTCATTGTGGCGAAAGGCATGGCCAGCATTGCGCTGGGCCTGTCGTCAACTACGCTTGGTTCCACTGAACCCTCGTCACGAAAAGGACTTCCCATGACGTCGCTGCGTTCTGCCCTGCCCCTTCTCCTCCTCCTGAGCCTGCCTGCCCTGGCGGCCGATCCGCTGCCGTCATGGAACGAAGGCCCGAACAAAAAACAGATCATCGAGTTCGTCCAGGCGGTGACCGCCGAAGGCTCCAAGGACTACGTGAAGCCCGCCGAACGCATCGCCGTGTTCGACAATGACGGCACGCTGTGGACCGAACAACCGGCGTACTTTGAAGTGCTGTTCGCCTTTGACGAGGTCAAGCGCCTGGCCCCGCAGCATCCGGAATGGAAAACCACGCAGCCCTTCCAGGCCGTGCTCGAAGGCGACCACAAGGCCCTTGCCGCTGCCGGCATGGACGGCTTGTTGAAAATCATCGGCGCCACCCACACTGGGGTCAGCACCGAAGCCTTTATCGACAACGCCAGAAACTGGCTCAAGCAGGCCCGTCACCCCAAGACCGGCAAGCCGTTCGACCAAATGATCTACCAGCCCATGCTGGAAATGCTCGACTACCTGCGCAGCCAGCAATTCAAGACCTACATCGTCTCCGGGGGCGACACCGCCTTCATGCGCGCCTTTGCCGAAGAGGTGTACGGCGTGCCGCCCGAGCAGGTGATCGGCTCCAACTTCGTCACCCAATACCAGCTCAAGGACGGCAAGCCGCAGGTGCTGCGCACCGCCAAGCTGGCACACAACGATGACGGCCCAGGCAAACCCGAAAGCATCGACGCCATCATCGGGCGTCGACCGATCCTGGCCTTCGGCAACTCCGACGGCGACCTGCAAATGCTGCAATGGACCGCCGCCGGCCCTGGCAAACGCTTGATGGGCCTGGTGCACCACACCGATGCCCAGCGCGAATGGGCCTACGACCGCAATTCTCAGGTGGGGCGCCTGGACAAGGCACTGGACCTGGCCAAGCAACAGCAGTGGACCGTGGTGGATATGGCACGCGACTGGGGCCGTATCTATCCGTTCGATCCAGCTGTGCAAGTGAAGGTGCAATAAGAAAAGACGTCGCGATGGACTGTTAAAAACGTTGGTCGCAGGCAATGCGACTCAAGCCCTAAAAGGAGCAAGTCTTATGACTCGCATACGTAAGTGGCTGCCGAAACTCGCCCTGGTGGCAGTTTCGGTGATCGGCGCCTCGGCATCTGCCTGGGCGGCCGAAAAGCCGAATATCCTGGTGATCTTCGGCGATGACATCGGGCAAACCAATATCAGCGCCTATTCCATGGGCGTGGTTGGCTACAAGACCCCGAATATCGACCGTATCGCCAAAGAAGGCATGATGTTCACCGACTACTACGCGGAGAACAGCTGCACCGCCGGGCGTTCGTCCTTCATCACCGGCCAGACGCCGTTGCGCACGGGTCTGTCGAAGGTGGGTATTCCGGGCGCCCCAGTAGGTCTGCAAAAACGTGATATCACCATCGCCCAGGCGCTCAAGTCCCTGGGTTACTCCACCGGACAATTCGGCAAGAACCACTTGGGTGATCGGGATGAATACCTACCTACCAACCACGGTTTTGACGAGTTCTTCGGTAACCTCTACCACCTCAACGCCGAAGAAGAACCCGAACGTCCCTACTGGCCCAAGGACGACGTGGAATTCGTCAAGGCCAACACCCCCCGTGGCGTGATTCACAGCTTTGCCGACGGCAAGATCGAAGATACCGGCGCCTTGACCACCAAGCGCATGGAAACCATCGACGATGAAACCACCGCCGCGGCCCAGGCCTTCATCAAGAAACAAGCCGAAGCCAACAAGCCGTTCTTCGTGTGGATGAACACCACGCGCATGCACGTGTTCACCCATGTGCGTGACTCGATCAAGGGCCAGAGCGGCATGCCCGGCAACGAATACGCCGACGGCATGCTGGAGCACGACGGTGATGTGGGCAAACTCCTGCAAACCCTCGACGACCTGAAGATCGCCGACAACACCATCGTGGTGTACACCACCGACAACGGGCCCAACCAGTTCTCCTGGCCGGACGCGGCGACCACGCCGTTCCGCAACGAAAAGGACTCCAACTGGGAAGGTGCGTATCGGGTACCGGCGATCATCCGTTGGCCGGGCAAGATCAAGCAGGGTGAAGTTTCCAACGAGATGGTCTCGGGCATGGACTGGTTCCCGACCCTGTTGGCCGCAGCGGGTGACGCCGACGTGAAGGACAAGTTGCTCAAAGGCTGGGCACCCACCACGGGCGGCACCAACTTCAAGGTGCACCTGGACGGCTACAACCAACTGCCCTATCTGACCGGCCAGCAGCCTAAAGGCGCACGTAGCGAGTTCTACTACTTCAATGACGACGGCATGCTGGTCTCGATGCGGTTCGACAACTGGAAAGTGGTATTCGCCGAGCAACGCCAGCCCGGTGGTTTCCGGGTGTGGAGCGAGCCATTCGTGCAACTGCGGGTACCGAAAATCTTTAACTTGAGGATGGACCCGTATGAGCGAGCGGACGTGGTTTCCGACCAGTATTATGACTGGACCACGAAGAACGTCTACCTGGGAGCAGTAGCAGTGACCAAGGCAGCGAAGTTCCTGCAGACCTTCATCGACTACCCGCCGAGCCAGAAACCGCCGAGCTTCAGCATCGACCAGATTCGTGAAGCGGTAGACAAAAAAATTGAAGAGAAGATGAAAGCAGCTCCCGCGTCATAACGACAACAACACAGGACCAGTGTGGGAGTGGGCTTGCCCGCTCCCACATTTGGACCGAGTACATCCCCTGGATTCAGTGTTCAAGGTCATCCTCATGTCTTCACGTTTCGCCAACACAGTCGTCGTGCGCACGGCTGTCCTGCCCATCCTGATCCCCGCCCTCCTCCTGTTCCTCTCCGGCGGTGCGGCCTTGGTGTATCAGGTGCTGTGGATCAAGCAGCTGTCCCTGGTGGTAGGCGTCGAGGTGTATGCAATTACTGCGGGCATCAGCGCGTTTTTTGCCGGGCTGGCATTCGGCGGCTGGCTGTTCGGACGTTTGGCGGACCGCTTCGCGCGGCCGCTGTTGTTGTATGCAGGTCTGGAATTATTGGTTGCTCTGCTCGGGGTGGGCGCGACGCTCGCCCTGGGCGTGGCGGCCGAACCGTTTGCCTGGTTGGAACAACGCATTGGCCTGCTGGCCTGGGCGTTGCCGTTTGCCCTGGTCGGGCTGCCGGCGGTGTTGATGGGCGGCACGTTGCCGGTACTGGTGCGCTCGTTGGGTATCGACGCCAAGGGTTTGAGCCAGGCGGGTGGGCGCCTCTACGCGGCCAACACCGCCGGGGCGATTGTCGGGACGTTGCTCACGGCGTTTGTATTGATTGCCCAGTTTGGCGTGCGCGGCAGCGCGATGATGGCGGCGATGCTGAATCTGCTTGCTGCGGTGGGGGCAGTGTTGGCGGTGCGTCATCAAGCGCCTGTTGAGATCGCACAGCCGCGCCCCATGCAACCGGCACGACTGGCATTGGTGCTGTACGCCATCGCCGGTGGCGTTGCCCTCGGTTATGAAGTGGTGTGGTCGCAGTCCATCGTGCAATTCATGAGTACCCGCACGTATGCGTTCGCCGTGGTACTTGCCACCTACCTGACCGGCTTGTTCATCGGCAGCCAGTTGATGTCAGGTCGTGTAGAACGTCTTCGCGATCCCTGGGGTGTATTCGGCCTGCTGATCGCGGGCGCAGGCTTGGTGGCGCTGCTGGAAATCGCCCTGTTGGGGCGCTGGTTGGTGCTGTTGCAAACCCAGGCTGAAGCGCTGGTGCTGGGCCTGGGCGCAAGCGAGCTGCCGGGGATGAGCGCACGTTTTGCAGTGGCGGCATTGTGCATCGTATTTGTGCCGACCTTGCTGCTGGGCGCGGCGTTTCCCGTGGCGTTGCGCTTGAGTGTGGGCAATCGGCATGTCGGCCGTGACGTCGGCGCGGTGGTGGCCTTCAACACCTTGGGCGGGATTATCGGGGTGATGCTGTGCGGGTTCGTGTTGATCCCGTGGTTGGGGTTGGTACGGACCTTGGGCGTGTTGGCTGTGGTGGCTGGCGTCGTGGGGTACCTGGCGGTACGCCGTGGCCAGGGTGTTAAAAAAGGACGGCGGCAGGCGGTGATTGCACTGGGGCTGGTGTCGCTGGCGATAGCACTGTTGACCCCAGAGGATCGCCTGGCCAAATTGCTACCCGGTGCGCGCAACGCCAGCCTGGCGTTTTACCAGGAAGGCCGTGGCGCGACGGTGGCAGTCGTTACCCAGGGCCAAGGAGCGCGGGCGTTTCAGCGTTTGTATATCCAGGGCATCTCCAACACCGGCGACGCCATGCCATCGCTGCGTTATATGCGGATCCAGGCGCTGTTGCCGCTGCTGATTCACAACGCCGAGCCCGAGTCTGCGCTGGTGATCGGCTTCGGCACCGGCATCACGGCGGGTGCGCTATTGCGCTATCCAGGCCTGGAACATCGGGTGGTCGCTGAACTCCTGCCAGCGGTGGTGCAAGCCGCCCCCTTGTTCAAAGGCAACTTCAATGCCGCCAGCGATCCAGGCATCGACTTGCGCTTGCGCGACGGTCGCCAGGAACTGCTGCGCAACCCGCAAGCCTACGACCTGATCACCCTGGAACCCCCGCCACCCTCCGCTGCCGGCGTGGTGAACCTGTATTCCCAGGACTTCTACCAATTAGCGGCCATGCGCCTCGAGAAAAACGGCTTGCTCGCCCAATGGCTGCCGCTGCCGACGCAAAACATCGACGACTCCCGCGCCTTGGTGCGCAGCTTCCTCAACGTGTTCCCGTACGCGTCGCTGTGGACCAGCGAGTTCCATGAGATGCTGCTGGTGGGCTCCCTGGAGCCGATCACCCTGGATGCACAACGCATACACCAACGATTTGAGGAACCGGGCTTGCGCAGCGCCCTGGCGGACGTTGGTATCGATTCGGCGGCGACTCTGCTGGCAACCTGGGTCACTGATCGCCAGGGCCTTGAACGATTTGCCGGGGATACGTTGCCGGTCACCGACGATCAACCGCGCATCGAGTACGCGCCGTGGGTGCGCAGCAAGGAAATCACCCGCGTACTGCCGGCCTTGCTCGATCTGCGCGTGCCCGTGCCGCTGATCCATGCGGATGAGACCTTCGCCCGAACGTTGACGACCGAACAACAGCGCCTGATGCAGTTCTACCGCGCCAGCCTGCACGCCTATAACGGTGATCGGGATGCCTGGAGCCGGGAGATGCGAGAGGTCATGCGCGCAGACGGCGCCAATCCTTATTTCCGTTGGTTTGGCGGTCAGTGAAGCGGTGGTGAGGGCACATAGGCCCTCTCCCTTTCCGGACGGCCTAGTGTTTGAGCTTGACGTAGGACTGATGCAAGTCCGACGCCCAGCCATCGATCACGCTTTTCACATCGTCGGCCTTCATTACCTGGGCCTCGTTCGATAGCGGCTTCCCGGTGCCTTTGCGCACCACTTGGGCAAGCACCTTGCCACTGGCGCCGTCGAGGAACTGCGCCTCTGTGCCCAAGGTGGTCTCCTGGTCACGATGGCCGGACGCGGTGCTGACCGTCGCGACGACCAGGGCGACAGGGATGTATTCATACGGAGCAAGGCCCTCGGTCTTGCTGCTCACGGCCGTGATCGCCGCCCGCACCACGATCACACCCGGCCCAGGTGCATTGGCCAGGGGCAGGGATTTTTCCAACTCACGCTTGAGCGCCTGGTTGTAATAGGTGTTGATGCCGTTCAGGGTGCTTTCCGGGATTTTCGCCGTGGCCTGGGGCTTGGGGTAGAACTGCGTCGGTTCGACGAACACCGCGTGGTAGCGGCTGAGGTCCAGCTTGGGATCGACCCAACGCATCACCTCGGCTCCCGAAGGCGACTGGGCTTCCTTGAGTTGGCTGTAGTCCGAGAGAAAGCCGGAGTACTCGTCTGGTGAAGTGACCTTGCTGGCACAACCTGCCATGGCGACCGACGCCACGCACAGCGTGCTGATCATTAGCCTTAGTTTCATTATTGAACTCCCTGGCGATCATCATCGAAACAGTGAGCTGTAGGTATAGCCAATCCTGGGGAATTAACCTCATTTGCGCGGCCTGTTTGACAGACCAGCCCCCAGCGTCAAAGCTGCACAGAGCTTAAGCGCGCCAACAGAGCGTCCACGCATCAAGACAACGGAAGTCGGAATGCCCAGGCCCAAAAAACAACACGCTGCGCCCCACCGTGAATCACCCCGTCGTTATCTGTACCCCGTTCTGATTGTGTTGCTGTTGTTGGCCATGACCGGGATCTGGTTCTTCCTGCAGGCCAGTACGCCTCGGTTGCCGCCGCCGGTGGTGGCCGCCAAGCCGGTGGTCATGCCCCCGGCCACCCTGGTCGATGAGCAACAGTGTCAAGGCTGCCACCAAGCCCAGGCCAAGGATTGGCAGGGCTCGCACCATCAACTGGCGATGCAATTGGCCACGCCGCAGACCGTGCCGGCGGACTTCAACGATGCGAGCTTTATCGGCGAAGGTGAGACCACGCGGTTCTTCCGCCGGGGCGATGAGTTCTGGGTCAACACACCGGGCAGCGACGGCAAGGTGGCCGATTTCAAGGTGGCCTACACCTTTGGCATCGCACCGTTACAGCAATACCTGATCGACGTCGGCGGCGGTCGCCTGCAAGCCCTTGGCGTGGCTTGGGATACCCAACAGAACCGCTGGTTTCACCTGTATCCCGGCCAGGGCGTGAACTTCAAGAACCCGCTGCACTGGAGCAAACCCAGCCAGAACGCCAACTTCATGTGCGTGGAATGCCACACCACCGGCTACAAGCGCAATTTCGATGCGCAGAACAACACCTTCGACAGCCAATGGAACAGTCTCGGTGTCGGCTGCCAGGCGTGCCATGGCCCGGCGTCCAACCACCTGCAATGGGCGGCGAAAAAAGGCGACCTGCTGCACGCAGGCTTTGCCGTGGACCTCAAAGACAAGGACGCCACCGTCGAACTGGAAACCTGCGCCCGCTGCCATGCACGCCGTGCGCCCCTGGGCGATGGCTTTACCGTGGGTAAACGCCTGATGGACGACTACCTGCCCAGCGTGCTGACCCGTGAGCTGTATGCCCTGGACGGCAAGATCAAGGATGAGGTGTTCGAACACGGCTCCTTCGCCCAAAGCAAAATGGCCGAGAAAGGCGTGCGTTGCAGCAACTGCCATAACCCCCACAGCAATGAACTCAAGGCGCCAGGCAATGCGGTGTGCCTGCAATGCCATAACACTGCAGGCAAAACTTCGATCACCACAGTGGATGGGCGCGGGCTACAGGCCAAAAACTACGACGCTCCTGAACACACCGGTAAACCGGGTTCGTTCTGCGTTGACTGCCATATGCCAGGCAAGGTCTATATGGGCAACGACTTGCGTCATGACCACAGCTTCAGCATCCCTGCCGGGGCACGGGACGTGCTGAAAGCACCGACTTACGCCGAGAGCATGGTGTTGATTCGCGGCGGCCAACCCGGTGCGGCCCAGGCGTTGTATGACCAACTGGCTCGCAGCAACCTACCGGCCATCCAGCGCGCGACGCTGTTGGTCGAACTGCCCAACTATCCCAGTGAACAGGCGTTGATACTGGCGACCAAGGACCTCCTCCACCCTGCCCCGCAAGTGCGGGAAAGTGCCGTGCGTGCCGTCAGCGCCCTGCTGCCGCCAGCGGAACGCGTCACCCTGTACGCGCCCTTGCTCAGGGATCCCGTGCGCGCCGTGCGGATCATTGTCGCGCGGGACCTGTTGAGCGTGTCCGGCCAGGGCCCCGCCTGGGACAGCGCCATTGCTGAATATGAACAGGTGCAATCAAGTCTGCTCGAACGTGCCGAAGCCAACCTCAACCTGGCGATGCTCTACCAGGCCAGCGGTCGTGGCGACAAAGTGGAAGCGCAATTGCGCACGGCGCTGCTACGCGACCCGGATTTCTTCCCGGCGCTGGTCACCCTGGCGCAGTGGCTGGAAGCCAACGGCCGTACGCCAGAAGCACGCAGCCTGATTGCTGATGAGTTGGCTCGACACCCAGATGCCGCGCTATTGCAGCACACCCAAGGCTTGATGCTGATTCGCGCGGGCGATACGGCAAAGGCCATGTCTCACCTGCGCAACGCCGCCCGCCTGGAGCCTGCCAACGGTCAGTTCACCTTTGTGCTGGCGGTGGCGTTGCATGACAGCGCCCGTGTCGACGAAGCCTGCCAGCAATTGGAAAACCTGCTCAAGCGCCAGCCGTATCACCGCAATGCGCGGCTGTCGTTGATCCAGTACTACCTGGAAAACGGTCAGGAGCCCAAGGCGCAGGTAGTGATGCAACGTTGGAAAAAGCTCAACCCTGGTGATCCAGCGCTTAAATAAACTTGCCCACAACCGACAGTTCAGACGCGTTCGCGTGGAATCAGGCTCTGCAACTGCGAGGCCAGGAAATTCGCGTCGAAGCCAAAGGTGTCCGGATCTTTCAGGCCATTGGTCTTCTTCCACAGCCAATCATTTTTATCCGCCGGCAGCACCAGCGAAACGCTGCCGTGCCGCGCAGCGGTCAAGCCCATGACCGACACGGAGATCAACCCGCCCACACCCATCACGTCCGGCACGAATTCCACCGGTTTGCCGGTGATATTCACGGTCAGTTTCTCGGTCTTGAAGGTCGATGCCTCCACCGGCACGCTGGGCCCACTGGCGACATAGGCTTCACGATGCACCTCCAGCAACCCGACCGTCTTCACCGGCTCAAGCCACTGCTCGATCTGACCGAACAACTCATCGAGCTTTTGCGCCCAACGGGCTGACTGCACATCGAATTGCTGTTTTTTATGCGCTTCGCTGTCGGCGTAATGACGAAGCATCTCGCCCAGTTGTTGTACGTCGTCCATTGCGGATTTCCTTGGGTGAGCCAGGTTGCGAAGCCTGATCATGGCAGATGCAGTCGCTCAACGTACGGCTTAAAACTGATCCGCAACAATGAGGTTTTTCTGAGCCTGTTTTGTTTTGCCCACGCTTCCTACAGTGCCGCCACTTGGAACCGTGGGAGGACTGAGCATGAACACAGCAACAATCGGGCAGGCCTATAACTATAAAGTCGTCCGCCAATTTGTTATCGCCACCATCATTTGGGGCGTGGTGGGCATGGCCATGGGCGTGTGGATCGCCTCGCAATTGGTGTGGCCGGAAATGAACCTGGATTTGCCCTGGACCACCTTCGGCCGTTTGCGGCCCTTGCACACCAGCCTGGTGATCTTCGGTTTTGCCGGCAGCGCGCAGTTTGCCGCCAGCTACTACGCGGTACAGCGCACCTGCCAGGTGCGCTTGTTTTCCGACACTCTGGCAGCCTTTACCTTCTGGGGCTGGCAATCGGTGATCGTGATCATGCTGATCAGCTTGCCGCTGGGCTACACCACCACCAAGGAATACGCCGAGATCGAGTTCTCCGGCGCGGTGTGGATGGCCGTGGTTTGGGTGGCCTATGCCATTGTGTTTTTCACCACCGTGGTGCGACGCAAAACCCAACATATTTACGTGGGCAACTGGTTTTTCGGCGCCTTTATCCTGGTGATCGCCATGTTGCACGTGGTCAACCATTTGGCGATCCCGGTGGATTGGTTCAAGTCCTACCCGGTGTATTCCGGGGCTACCGATGCGATGGTGCAGTGGTGGTACGGGCACAACGCCGTAGGGTTTTTCCTGACCACCGGTTTTTTGGGGATGATGTATTACTTCGTGCCGAAACAAGTCGGACGCCCGGTGTACTCCTATCGTCTTTCCATCGTGCACTTCTGGGCGTTGATCACCCTGTATATCTGGGCCGGCCCGCATCACCTGCACTACACCGCCCTGCCGGATTGGGCACAGTCACTGGGCATGGCCATGTCGCTGATTCTGCTGGCGCCGAGCTGGGGCGGGATGATCAACGGCATGATGACCTTGTCCGGCGCCTGGCATAAGTTGCGCAGCGACCCGATCCTGCGGTTCCTGGTGCTGTCCCTGGCGTTCTACGGGATGTCGACGTTCGAGGGGCCGATGATGGCGATCAAGACCGTCAATGCCCTGTCCCACTACACCGACTGGACCATCGGCCACGTGCATGCCGGCGCCCTGGGATGGGTGGCGATGATCACCTTTGGCTCGCTGTACCACATGATCCCCAAAGTGTTCGGGCGCGAGCAAATGCACAGCGTGCCGCTGATCAACCTGCATTTCTGGCTGGCGACCATCGGCACCGTGCTGTACATCGCGTCGATGTGGGTCAACGGCATCACCCAAGGCCTGATGTGGCGGGCGGTCAACGATGACGGCACCCTCACCTATTCCTTTGTCGAAGCCTTGCAGGCCAGCCATCCGGGGTTTGTGGTGCGGTTTGCCGGGGGGGTGTTCTTTCTTACGGGGATGGTGCTGATGGCCTACAACACTTGGCGCACGGTGCGAGTCGCGGACTTGAAAATGGCGCAGCTCGATGCGCGGATCGCCTGAGATGTGGGGCCTGCTGATGGTGGTGTGCCTGTACGGCGCGGTGGAGTATTGCTTGCGCGGGCAGTCGGACAAAAGTCTGGACGACGCCAGCCTGATACCCTTTGCCGATGACCCGGAGGTGGCGCGGCGCGTGGAGCGGACGACCGGCAAGCGGATCAACGCGGTGGCGCCGGAGGAAGCCAAGCCGGGTTGGGTCAACCTGGACATGTGAAACTGCACCGGTCATTTCGCGGCCAACTGCGTATGACTAATCCCCGCCCGATGGGTAAGGTGAAGTGACTTTCCTTGTCAGGAGCATCGCATGCGCACCATCGGCCTTATCGGCGGCATGAGCTGGGAGTCCAGCGCCGAGTATTACCGCATCATCAACCAGCGCGTGCGCGACCAGCTCGGCCCGCTGCGCTCGGCGCAACTGTTGATGTACAGCGTGGACTTCGGCCCGGTGGAACAGGCCCAGCACGCCGGCCGCTGGGATGACACCGCACTGATCCTCGAAGATGCCGCGCGCCGTCTGCAAGCCGGTGGCGCCGAGTGTGTGGTGCTGTGTACCAACACCATGCATTTGGTGGCGCCGCGCATTGAAGCGGCGGTGTCGATTCCGTTCCTGCACATCGCCGATGCTGCAGGTGCAGCGGCCGTGGAAGCCGGCACGCTGACTGTCGGCCTGCTCGGCACCGCGTTTACCATGGAGCAGGACTTCCTTAAATCGCGCCTGGCGGCCCAGGGCCTGACCGTGCTGGTGCCCGAGGCGGACGAGCGACAGGCCGTGCACCGGATCATCTATGAGCAATTGTGTGTCGGCGTGATCAGCGATGCGTCACGCAAGGTCTACCAAGGCGTGATCGAGTCCCTGGCCGCACGCGGCGCCCAGGCGATCATCCTCGGTTGCACGGAAATCAGCCTGTTGATCAAGCCCGAGCACAGCGACTTGCCGCTGCTGGACACCACCGAGCTGCATGCGCAGGCTGCGGTGGCGTTTGCCTTGGGCTAAGCCGACTGGCGCAGGCGCGCCATGCTGACGGTGTCGACAAACTGGCCGTCACGCAGGGCGTAATCACGCAATACGCCTTCGACCTCAAAGCCGAACTTGCGGTACAGCCTCTGTGCCGCATCGTTGTCGGCGTACACCGTGAGTTCCACCCGGCGCAGGTTCATCCAGTTGTCGGCCACGTCCAGCGCAGCCGTCAGCAGGCGCGAGCCAACCCCTTTGCCCTGCCACGCCGTGGCCACGCCCATGCCGAATGAACCGACATGGGCCTGGCGTACCCGCAGGTACTGTTCCAGGCCAAGCTGGCCGATCACTTCACCACCGTGCACGGCCACCAGTTGCAGGCGCCGCTCGTTGTCCTGTACCAGCTTGTTACGCCACGCCTCTACCGACTGGAAAGGCATTTGCAGCACCTGACGGCACACGGCCGGTTCGTTATAGAGCGCGGCGACGCCCTCGAGGTGGGCCTCAGTGAAGCGCTGGATCACGATGTGGGGTTCAGGTGTATGCATTGTGTTTCATCCTTTGAAAAACAAGTGGCCGGCCAGTGTAGAGGCGCTGTGGGCCCGATGGCTAGGGCGCCGGCACGGTCGTCCACAACGCTGGCCAATCTCCGTAGCCGACCCCGGTGCAGCGCGGCATTCTGTGGAACTCGCTGAGCTGGAAACGCTTGCCATCGAACACCCAGGAAGCACCGCCGCCGCAATCACCGATCCCACGCTGCTTGTAGAAATAACTCAGGGTCCCGGACGCTTCGTCATACCCGACCGAGCCTTGCAGCGCGGCGTCTTCCAGGGGCAGCGGTTGCAGGTCCATTGGCGTTTCCTTGTAAGGCGCCTGGCGCTCACGGCTGCTGACGTCGAACTCGCAGTTATAGGCCGCACAGTCATAACGCGTCACCGTCATGGCCTGTTGCGCCGTCAGCGCGCCAACTTTTGCCTCGGGCTCACCTTCCTCAGGCTTCACGGCCTGCAAGGCAGCAGCCACTAGGCCCGCCTGCTCCTGGGCAGTCAGCGGCGGCGCTACTGCAAACTTGCGCAGCACCGGCGCTGGCACACGTGGCGCAACTTCGCTGGCGGCACCCTTGCCGGGTCGGGCGAGTGCCGTCACGTTGTCCACGCGGCCCTGCACGGCATCCATCAGCAGCAACGAAGCACTCAGGCCGCTGAGCGACACATGGGCCGCCTCGTCGCCCGGCAACTGCAGGCGCTGGCCATTGCGCAAACGCTGCAACCAACGCCGCGCGGCCGCGTCCTCGATCACCCCGAAGGACTGCACCTCGGGGTCGCCGCCCTGGTCATCCAGCTCGACGTGCAAGTCCTGCGTCAGTTCCAGGCCCAGCGGCTTGCCATCCAGCAGCAAATCAGACAGGTCCACCTCCTCGCCTCGATGATCAAAACGCAAACGCAGATACCCTTGAGGTCCGGCCTGGTGCCAGAGGTGCAGGGTCAGCGAGCTGTAATCCTCTTCATTGACGCCGCTGGGCGCGCTGAGGGCGTGGCAATTACGCAGGTTGTCGCAACCGATGACCCACTGCTTGATCTCCCGCAGCAGCGGGACCGATTCGGTAGGGGGTTGAGCGAAGGCTGGGGCGGTGGCGCCTGCCAGAGACAGAGCCAGGAGTGCGGGGCGCAGCATAGGGACTCTCCGTGTCAAAAAAGTCGCGGATTGTCCCATGCCTGGGGTTTTACGTCAGCGCCGTGTTGCCACGCGCCACACCCGCGCAATATCCGCCGCCCGCTCCTGCAATAAACGCGGCGCCTCGTTGCATGCCTGTTCCAGGCTCATCGGGCCGCAAGGCAAGGCGAAGGCGGCGTCCACGCCGTGGGCGTACATCTGTTCGTAGCCATCGCCCAAGGTGCCGGCAATCACGATCACCGGTACGTTGTGTTGTTGGGCAATGCGTGCCACGCCAAACGGGGTTTTTCCGCGCAAGGTCTGGGCGTCGAAGCGGCCTTCGCCGGTGATCACCAGGTCGGCGCCACGTACGGCTTCGGCCAGGCCGACCAGCTCGGCCACCACCTCGACACCTGCGCGGAACTGCGCGCCCAGGAAGGCCTTGGCGGCGAAACCCAGGCCACCTGCAGCGCCGCTGCCAGGTTCGTCGCGTACATCGTTGGGCAGGACCTTGGCGCAGTGGTCGGCGAAGTGGCCGAGTGCAGCGTCCAGTTGTTGGACTTGCTCGGGGCTCGCGCCTTTTTGCGGGCCAAAAATCGCTGAGGCGCCGTGGGGGCCGCACAGCGGGTTGTTCACGTCGGCGGCGATTTCAAAGCGCACCTGGGCCAGGCGTGGGTCGAGGTTCTCAAGGTTGATCTGCGCCAGGCGGGCCAAGGCCAGGCCACCGGGTGGCAGTGCCTGGTGTTCGGCATCGAACAGTTGCACGCCGAGCGCCTGCATCGCCCCTGCGCCGCCATCGTTGGTAGCACTGCCGCCAATCGCCAGGATGATGCGCCGGGCGCCCGCATCCAGGGCGGCGCGGATCAGTTCGCCGGTGCCATAGGTGGTGGTTTTGCACGCGTCGCGCTGGCCGGCCGGAACCAGTTGCAAGCCGCTGGCTTCAGCCATTTCGATGATTGCGGTGTGGCTGTCGGCCAACCAGCCCCAGTGCGCTTCAACTGCGACACCCAACGGGCCGCGTACGCTGTGGTGACGCAACTCGCCATTACAGGCGGCCAGCACCGAATCCACTGTGCCCTCACCGCCGTCCGCCATCGGGCACTGGATCAATTGCGCATCCGGCCAGACCTGGGCCAACCCGGCAGCAATGGCCTGGGCGACGCCTTCGGCACTCAGGCTGTCCTTGAACGAGTCGGGGGCGATGATGATTTTCATGGGCTTTCTCCGGTTTTTATAACGCCCATGCTGCCAGTTGCCACGGCCGATGACGCCGGTCCGATGCACAAGTACCGCGGCGCTTTGTTGTTCATTCCGACAAAGGCTGGGGCAGCAGCTGTACGCCCAGGTAGAGCGCGAGCATGCCGTCCAGGGTCAAGGGGTCGACGCCACTGAGTTCGGCAATCCGTTCCATGCGGTAACGCAGGCTGTTGCGGTGAATACCCAGGGCATCGGCACAGGCCTGGCTTTGCCCGTCGTGTTCACACCAACTGCGCAATGTGGCTTGCAGCTGACCATTGCTGTCCTTGGCCAGCACTTTGCGCAGGGGGTTGAGCAGTTCGTCGAGCGCATCGTCATTGCGATGGCGCCAGAGCATCACGGGCAAGCGATAGCGATTGAGCGTCAACAGGCGCGACTGCGGCAGCACATCACGGCCATAGGCGAGCAGATCACCCACACGTCGATAGCAACGGCGCAACCCCGCCAGACCATCCGCTTGCCCGCCCACGGCGACGCGCAGGATGTTCCAACCGAGACCTTCGAGTTTTTCCAGCAAACGCGGGTTGTCGACCGGCACTGCCGCTGGCCGGCACCACAGCAATGAGTATTGCGCCGAGCTGACACACCAGCTGTCCGGATAACGCGAGGTCAGCCAGGCACTCAGGGCTTCCGCCGATTGTCCTGCGCCCAGTTCAAACAGGTACGGCGTGCGCGCCAGTTGCGGCTTGAGCCCCAGTTGCTGAGCTTCGTCCACCAGGCGCGGCGAATCGCCGGTTTCGGCCAGCAGCAAGGCCAGCAGATCATCACAACGCTGGCGCCGCCATTGTTGCTCGGCCTGCTGGTGGCGATGGCTGACCAGCATCTCGGCGGTCATGCGCACCAGTTCAGCGTAAGTACGCAGGCCCTCGGGCTCGCCGGTGATGCCAAGCACGCCGATCAGGCGCCCGTCGTGCAGCAACGGCAGGTTGATGCCCGGTTGCACCCCCTTGAGGTGCTTGGCAGTCTGGCCGTCGATTTCCACTACGCGACCATTGGCGAGCACCAGTTGTGCGCCTTCATGGCGGGTGTTGATGCGCTCGGGCTCGCCGCTGCCGAGAATCAGGCCTTGGCTGTCCATGACGTTGACGTTATAGGGCAGGATCGCCATGGTCCGATCGACGATATCCTGCGCCAGGTCATGATCCAGCTCGAACATGGGGCTAAATTCCTTGAAAGCGATGGGTTGTTCATAGGCACAGCGCAAAGCCGGGTTCGCTGTGCGCAAGCACAAAGACAGCAGCCTGCCAGGTGGCCGAGACTCAATGGGCGATCAACGTTACCCTCGCATCGCGAAAAATCATAATAAAGAGAGACTGCCATGTCACAGAGCGCCACGACCCCACTGGCCACCGATGACGATAAAAACGCCATCTACAAGCGCATTACCCTGCGCCTGATCCCCTTCATTTTCATCTGCTATCTGTTCAATTACCTCGACCGGGTAAACGTTGGCTTTGCCAAGTTGCAGATGCTCGATGCGTTGAAATTCAGCGAAAACGTATACGGCCTCGGTGCCGGGATCTTCTTCATCGGCTACGTGCTGTGTGGCGTACCGAGCAACCTGGCGTTGACCAAGTTCGGTCCACGGCGCTGGATTGCGTTGATGATGATCGTCTGGGGCACGCTGTCCACCTGCCTGCTGTTCGTCACCACGCCGACACATTTCTACACCTTGCGCCTGTTTACCGGTGCCGCCGAAGCGGGCTTCTTCCCCGGCGTGGTGCTGTACCTCTCGCAGTGGTTCCCGACCTTCCGCCGTGGGCGGATCATGGCGCTGTTCATGTCGGCGATCCCGGTTTCCGGGTTGCTCGGCAGCCCGTTCTCCGGCTGGATCCTCAACCACTTCGCCGCCGGCCAAGGCGGCCTCGCGGGCTGGCAGTGGATGTTCCTGCTGCAAGGTATTCCGACCGTCGTGCTGGGCGCCCTCGCCTACTTCCTGCTCAGCGACAGCTTTGCCAACGCCAAGTGGCTCAAGCCCCACGAACGCGCAGTACTGGAAGCCGATCAGGCGACCGACCTGGCGAACAAGCCGAAGACCACCACCGACTCCCTCGCTGAGGTGTTCAAGAACCCGGCCATCTGGGCGTTCGGCCTGATCTACTTCTGCATCCAGAGCGGCGTGTACGCCATCAACTTCTGGCTTCCGTCGATCATCAAGAACCTGGGATTCAGCGACAACCTGGTGATCGGCTGGCTGAGTGCGATCCCTTACCTGCTGGCGGCAGTCTTCATGTTGCTGGTGGGCCGCTCCGCCGACTTGCGCAAGGAGCGTCGCTGGCACTTGGTGGTACCGATGCTGATGGGCGCTGTCGGCCTGGTGATCGCAGTGAACTTCGCGACCACACCCGCTATTGCAATCCTCGGCCTGACCATCGCCACCATGGGCGCGCTCACCGGCCTGCCGATGTTCTGGCCGGTGCCTACTGCCATGCTCAGTGCGGGCGCGGCGGCAGGTGGCCTGGCGTTGATCAACTCCATGGGCCAGATGGCCGGCTTCCTCAGCCCGTACATCGTCGGCTTTGTGAAGGATGCCACCGGGTCCACGGATGTGGCGTTGTACCTGCTGGCGGCGGTGATCGTCGCCGGTAGTGTGTTGGCGCTAAGAATGACGCGCACCCTGAAGGCTTAAAACGCTCCAGCCATCAGAGCAGACCGCCGCCGTCGATATCAATGACGGCGCCGGTCATAAAGCCATTTTCCATGGCCAGTACATACCCCGCTGCGACCTCCTCCGCCTGCCCCACTCGCCCCACCGGCAGCGCACTACCGGCCTTGGCGAACATTGCCAAGCGCTGATCGTCTGCAAGCCCGGCATAGGCCGGCGTATCAATCACCCCCGGACTGATCGCATTGACGCGGCGTGGCGCCAGTTCCTTGGCCAATTGCTTGACCAGTGCTTCGGTCGCAGCGTTGATACCGGTCTTGATGAATTGCCCCGGCACGGATTTACGCCCCAGTTGCCCGGAGGTCAGGCTGATGCTGCCGTGCTCGCTCAAAAATGGCAGCGCCAACTGGATCGCCCGCAATGAGCCCCACAGTTTTACGTTGAAGTTCTCCTGGGCTTCGCTCAGGTCGGTTTCGATCAAGGTCTTGGCGCGCACGCTCGGCCCTGAGGTGTAGACCAAGTGATCAAAGCGCCCCACCGTTTCGTAAAGGCGTTGCAGGGAAGCTGCATCAGTGACGTCAACCGGTTCGCTGCGCAGGCCGTTTTCGACGCCACTCACTAGCCGCCGCCCAGCCAGTACCACCTGCGCACCCCGCGCGGCAGCAGCCTTGGCCACGGCGGCACCGATGCCGCTGCTGCCGCCGATCACGATGACGGTTTTACCGTTGAGGGAAGAAGGCATGGGAGGGATTCCTGGTTGAGAAAGTGAGTGTTTATCTTCCCAGCTTGGCAATCCGCGAAAAATCCCGGTAAAACGACAAGATCTTTAAAGGATTTTTACAAATGAGTTCGATCCTCGACCTTGAAGTCTTCGTGCGCACCGCCGACACCGGCAGCCTGTCCGCCGCCGCCCGTGGCCTGGGCTTGACGCCGGCGGCAGCGAGCATCGCCCTCAAACGCCTGGAAACCCGCCTGGGTATCCGCTTGCTCGCACGCTCCACGCGCAGCATGCGCCTGACCGAGGAAGGCCGGCGTTACCTCGACAGCGTGCGCGTGGCACTGGCGGCGTTGTCTGAAGGCGAACAAGCACTCAAGCAGCAAAGCCAGGGCTTGAGTGGGTTGCTGCAACTGGCCGCTCCGTCGGATTTCGGGCGCAATGTGGTGCTGGGCTGGCTGGATGAATTCAAGGCCGAGCACCCGAACATCCGCCTGCAATTGATGCTCAACGACAGCAATGCCGACCTGTTCCGCGAAACCGTGGACATCGCCCTGCGCTTTGGCGTGCCCCAGGACTCCAGCCTGGTAGCGTTGCCGATTGCCCCTGATCACCACCGCGTCGCCTGCGCCAGCCCCGCTTACCTGGCACGCCACGGCACACCGCGCGAGCCCATGGAATTGTCCGCGCACAGTACGCTGCGGTACATGCGCCAGGGCCAGGTGAGCAAGACGTGGCGGTTTCGCCAGGGTGATCAGCTACAGGAGGTGGAAGTCTCAGGTGATTTCCTCAGCAACGACGGAGAAATCGTCCGCCGTTGGGCGCTTGGCGGGCATGGTATCGCCTACAAGGCCAGGCTCGACGTGATCGGCGATATCGCGGCCGGTCGACTGGTGCCGCTGTTTGAGGATTGGCAAGGCGAGCCTGCCCCGTTCAACCTGATGTGCCCTCACCGCCTGCAGGTGTCGGAACGGGTGAAGGTGCTGCATCGATTTCTACAGGCACGTTGCCAGGCGTTGCTGGGTTCATGAAGAAACGCGCGCGGGGCTTGTCCCAGAGCGGCTGAGTCTGGTATTGCAGGGGTACATTTCCCGCCTTGAGGAGTTATCCATGATTTACCGCACATTGGGCCAGTCCGGGTTGAAGGTCAGCGCCTTGACCCTGGGCACCATGATGTTTGGCGAACAGACCAACACCGAGGACTCGCTGCGCATCATCGACAAGGCCTGGGACCAGGGCATCAATTTTATCGACACGGCGGACGTCTACACCGGTGGGCGTTCCGAGGAAATCGTCGGCGAAGCCATTGTGCGCAATCGCCAGGATTGGGTGGTGGCATCCAAGGTCGGCATCGGCCCGGCGGACGGCTTGCCCAACCGCAGCGGCTTGAGCCGCAAGCGTATTTTCAATGCGCTGGAAGCCAGCCTGACACGCCTCGATACCGACTACCTGGACATTTACTACCTGCACCGCGAAGACCACAACACGCCGCTGGAAGTGACGGTGTCGGCGATTGGCGACCTGATCCGCCAGGGCAAGATCCGTTATTGGGGCCTGTCCAACTATCGTGGCTGGCGTATTGCCGAGGTGATTCGTGTGGCGGAGCGCCTGGGCGTCGACAAGCCGGTGATCAGCCAACCGCTTTACAACATCGTCAACCGCCAGGCCGAAGTGGAGCAGATTACCGCGGCAGCGGCCTACGGCCTGGGCGTGGTGCCTTACAGCCCACTGGCCCGCGGTGTGCTCAGCGGTAAATACGCCCCGGACGTTACCCCCGAAGCCGGCAGCCGCGCGGCGCGCCAGGACAAACGCATCCTGGAAACCGAATGGCGTGTGGAGTCGCTGCGCATCGCCCAGCAGATCCAGCAGTACACCCAAGGTCGCGGCGTCGGGATTGTCGAGTTTGCGATTGCCTGGGTACTGAACAACTCGGCGGTCAGTTCTGCGATTGTCGGGCCACGTACCGAGGCGCAGTGGGACGCTTATATCGGCGCGCTGGAGGTGAAGATCAGCGCCGAAGATGAGGCGTTTATTGATTCGCTGGTGACGCCGGGGCATTCGTCCACGCCGGGGTTCAATGATGTCGGGCATTTTGTTTCCGGTCGCGTGCCACGCGTTTAAGCCTGAAAAACTAGTGTGGCGAGGGAGCTTGCTCCCGCTGGGTCGCGAAGCGGCCCCGGCTTTTTTGAAAGACTGGGACTGCTACGCAGTCCAGCGGGAGCAAGCTCCCTCGCCACAAGGTTTGATCTGAACCAGTACTCCGCGATAAGCCCTCTAAAAAACGCCCCAAAACAGCGCAACCTTCTCCCGCCAAAAAGCTCCATAATCCCCCCTGAAATCCCCCCTCTTTTGTATCAATGGTTTTTCGCGAGGACAGTGTGTCTAAAGGTGTTGTTTTATCGGTCTTGGCCTCGGTGCTGTTTGCTGTGATGTATTACTTCACATCATTGCTCACGCCCTTGAGCGGGCTGGAAATTTTCGGCTGGCGCATGTTGCTGACCGTGCCGTGCATGACGATCTTCATGATCGTCAGCGGCGAATGGCGGCGCGTGTGGGAGTTGGTACAGTTGTTGGCGGCCAAGCCACGCTTGATTGCGGGTGTATTGTTGTCTTCCGCGTTGTTGGGCGTGCAATTGTGGCTGTTTATGTGGGCGCCGCTGAATGGGCGCAGCCTGGATGTGTCGGTGGGTTACTTCCTGTTGCCGCTGACCATGGTGCTGACCGGGCGCCTGGTGTGGGGTGAACAGCTGTCCTATCTGCAACGGATCGCCGTGTTTTTTGCCGCCCTCGGTGTACTCAACGAGTTGTACCAGGCCGGTGGATTCTCTTGGGCAACGCTGGTGGTGATCATTGGTTATCCGGTTTACTTCATCGTGCGCAAATACCTCAAGACCGACCATCTGGGCGGGCTCTGGCTGGATATGGCGCTGATGCTGCCGGTGGCCTGGTGGTTTGTGCAGAGTGGCGAGCAAGGCTTTGCGGTCATGGATGCCCACCCTAAACTGTACGCACTGATCCCAATGCTGGGGCTGATCAGTGCCTCGGCGCTGGTGAGCTACATCATCGCCAGCCGCTTGCTGGCGTTCAGCCTGTTCGGGTTGCTCAGCTACGTTGAGCCGGTCCTGCTGTTAGGCGTGGCGCTGATCTTGGGTGAAGGGATCAAGGGTGGCGAATGGTTCACCTACATCCCGATCTGGCTGGCGGTGATGGTGCTGGTGTTTGAAGGCTTCAAACACTTGGTGCGCCAACGCAAAGCCTGATGCGCAGGCAATGAAAAGCCCGGCCGGGGTCACCCTCGGCCGGGCTTTTCTACGCTTAGTCGGCGGTCAATACACCACGACGCACCTGGTCGCGTTCGATGGACTCGAACAGCGCCTTGAAGTTGCCCTCGCCAAACCCATCATCGCCCTTGCGCTGGATGAATTCGAAGAACACCGGGCCCATCAGGGTTTCCGAGAAAATCTGCAGCAGCAGGCGCTTGTCGCCTTCAACGGAAGAACCGTCCAGCAGAATCCCGCGTGCCTGCAGTTGATCCACCGGCTCGCCGTGGTTCGGCAGGCGGCCTTCGAGCATCTCGTAATAGGTGTCCGGCGGTGCGGTCATGAAGCGCATGCCGATCTTCTTCAACGCGTCCCAGGTCTTGACCAGGTCGTCGGTGAGGAATGCCACGTGCTGGATGCCTTCACCGTTGAACTGCATCAGGAACTCTTCGATCTGCCCCGCGCCCTTGGACGACTCTTCGTTCAGCGGGATGCGGATCATGCCGTCCGGCGCACTCATGGCCTTGGAGGTCAGGCCGGTGTATTCGCCCTTGATGTCGAAATAGCGCGCTTCACGGAAGTTGAACAGTTTTTCGTAGAAGTTGGCCCAGTAGGCCATGCGACCGCGATAGACGTTGTGGGTCAGGTGGTCGATGACCTTGAGGCTTGCACCGACCGGATTGCGCTCCACCCCTTCGAGGAACACGAAGTCGATGTCATAGATTGAACTGCCTTCGCCAAAACGGTCGATCAGGTACAGCGGCGCGCCGCCGATGCCCTTGATCGCCGGCAGGTTCAATTCCATCGGGCCGGTTTCGATATGGATCGGCTGGGCACCGAGTTCCAGGGCGCGGTTGTAGGCTTTTTGCGAGTCCTTGACGCGGAACGCCATGCCGCACACCGACGGGCCATGTTCGGCCGCAAAGTAGGAGGCAATGCTGTTGGGTTCGTTGTTGAGGATCAGGTTGATCTCGCCCTGGCGGTACAGGTGCACGTTCTTGGAGCGGTGGGTCGCGACTTTGGTAAAGCCCATGATCTCGAAGATCGGCTCCAGGGTGCCCGGCGTCGGCGACGCAAATTCGATGAATTCAAAGCCCATCAGGCCCATTGGGTTTTCGTATAGATCTGCCATGGTGGCACCTCATCATTCTTGTAATAGACACAGTATTAGTGGCGAGCAAGGATGAGGTTGCAGGGTGGCGCACAGGAAAGGCCTCGCACGCTGCGGGCGAGGAAGTCACCAAAGATGAGGGGGGAGCCGAGTAGCTTCATGGGGTCATCAGTCTCTGACGGCTTAGGCTTGCGTGAGCGCAAGTCCATATTCTTGTATGCGTAAATCGATTCTACACAGCGTAACCACGTTTGTCCGTACTCTTATCAAATCCCCATTGCCCTCGCGCGTGCAAGGGGTTTGTTGCACAGGTAGATGCCCAGCAGGATCAGCGCACCGCCGGTCAGCATGGAAAGGGTCAACTGTTCGTCCAGCAACAAGGCGCCACAGATCACCGCTGTCAGCGGATTCAGGGCGATGAAGACCCCGGAGCGCGTCGCGCCGATACGCCGGATGCCATCGTAATAGCCGATATAGGCCAGCGCCGAACCCAGCACGCCGAGGTACATCAGGCTCAGTCCCTGCGCGAGATGCACGTTGCCCATCGCCTCCAGCGTAAAGCGCCCCATGACCAGTGTGGTGACGGTGAGCATGAGCGTGCCCAGCAGTATCGACCACGTGACCGTCTGCAGCGGCCCCAGGCTCTGATTCAAACCACGGGAAAACAGTGAGTAGATGCCCCACCCCGCGACACACCCGAAGATCAGCACATCCCCACGCCAAGTGCTGGTTGCGTCGTTAAATACCTGGGGGTTGCGACTGACGATGACCACGGCGGCCCCCGCCAGACACAGCACGATCCCTGCGATTTTGCCGACACCGAGGCGCTCCTTGAACAACCACCAGGACGCCAGGCCGATCACGGCCGGATTCAGCGACACGATCAATGAAGCGCGCGACGCGTTGATGGACTGCAACCCATAGAAGAAACACAGGTTGTAGAAAAAAATGCCGAAGAAACCCAGCATCGCCAGTTGCAGTAGCTGCCGAGGGTTTGGCCGAACCAACCGGATGCGTGCCAAGCCCAGGAAGACCAGCAATGCCAGGCTGGCCAGCGCAAACCGCAGGCTGGCCGACAGCAAAGGGTCGACCGTCCCGCTCAGGTAGCGACCGGCCACAAAGGTGCCGCCCCAGATCATGGTGACGGCGGCCAGCTTCATATAGGTGATGCGATCTGAACTTGAATGCACGGGACAGGGCTCTGATGGCTTGAGAATGCCTGCATTCTTCTGGTAATACGGTGTCATCGTAAAATGAGTGATTGCTCATGACCCTGACCCAACTCGAAATCTTCTCACTCGTTGCCGAGCTGCAAGGCTTTACCAGCGCCGCGCACCGCCTCGGCATCAGCCAATCAGCGGTCTCTCACGCCATCAAAGGCCTGGAACAAGAACTAGGGGTGGCGCTGTTCAGGCGCCATCAGGCCCAGGTCGAACTCAGCGACATCGGCACACAGTTGCTGGGGCGTGCACGGGCGATGCTGGGGCTGGCCAACACGCTGCAACAGGAAGCGGCGGATGCGCGCGGCATGAAACGCGGGACACTGCGAATCGGCTCCTTTGGCCCCACCTCTTCGACCTACTTGCTGCCGAAGATCCTCAACCGGTTCCGCCTGGAGTATCCGGGCATTGAAGTCCACGTGGACGAAGGACCCGACAGGCAGGTCATCCAATGGCTCGACGAACGTAGGATTGATATTGGCTTTGTGGTGCTCGACCAAGAACGCTTCGACACTTTCCCACTGTTCGAGGACCAGATGGTCGCGCTGCTGCCGGCCGGGCATACGCTGGCTGCCCGTGAACACGTGAACCTCAAGGATTTGTGCAGCGATCCTTTCGCGCTGACCGAGGCCGGTTCCACTGAATTGGTGATGCGCCTGTTCAACCAGGCGCGGCTGACCCCGAAGGTACGTTATCGCTGTTCGCAATTGCTGAGCACCCTGGAGACCGTCGGCCGGGGTGATGCGGTCAGCGTGGTGGCACAGGCCTCATTGCCGGCTGGACGTGATCCTCGGTATGTACAGCGCGCATTATCCCCTCGTGTACCGCGTCAAGTTGGCCTCGCCGTGCTCGACCGGCGCCAATCTTCTCCTGGTGCACTCGCCTTTATTCGCATTGCCCAAGGCCTGGAGCTATAGCGGCGCATACTGGCCAAATGGCTAGGCTCGCGAGCTTATTTCAGTCGAGCCATCTATCATCGACTCAATCTGATCCCTGTAACAGGCCGTTCACTCCATGCCCCTGACCGTCAACGGCCCGCGAAAACGCGCCACTCGCTACTTGATCACCTCGCTGAGTGCGCTGCTGCCGATTGCGCTTGGGGTCGTCATCCTGCACTGGCAAGCCGAACGTACCTTGCAACAAAGCACGGCCCAGACCGCCCAGGAGGCGGTGCGCCAATTCGACCTGATGCTCGACAACACCGCACTTGCCGCCAAGGCCTTGCTGCCACTGGCGGGGCAACCCTGTGATAACGGCGCACAACTGGCCCTGCGCGAACAAGTCACACGTCGCCCGTTTGTGCGTGCGACCACCCTGTCCTGGCAAAAAAACATCTATTGCAGCTCGTTGTTTGGCAGCAACTACGAATCGCCGGTCAACCCGGATGATTACGTAGATGGCCGCTTATGGCTGATGAACGGCAACCCGGTGACACCCGATACCGCGCTGCTGGTCTACCGGTTGGTTGAGGGCGACAAGGCGGCTTTTGCGTCGATTGATGGCTATCACCTGACCAACGCCCTGCGCCTGATCAGCCGATACGCCCACCTGGTGCTGCAAGTAGGCCCCAATTGGCTCGGGGCTGATGGCAAGGTGCATGACACTGCGGTGCCGACATTCGCAGTGGCCCACCATCACTTGGCGTCCGCGCGCTATCACTATAGCGTGGACGCAGGCATGCCGGCCGGTGAAGTGTGGCGCTACATGCAGGCCCGATACCCGGCACTGTTCAGCCTGATCATGTTTTTTGGCGTGCTGGCAGGCCTTTTGGCGCACTGGCTGCAAAAGCGCTCATCGGCACCGACTCACGAATTGCAGCGGGCATTGGGCGCCAATGAATTCATTCCGTATTTCCAACCGGTGGTCCGAGGCGATACCCGTGAGTGGGCCGGCTGCGAAGTACTGATGCGCTGGCAACACCCTAAAGAAGGCCTGGTACGCCCTGACCTGTTTATCCCCCTGGCCGAGCATTCGGGCCTGATCGTACCGATGACCCGCGCCCTGCTGCGCCAGACCGCCGCGCAACTGGCGCCCCATGCGTCGCGTTTCAGTCCGGGGTTTCATATCGGCGTGAATATCACCGCACGCCATTGCCAGGATTTGGCCTTGGTGGATGACTGCCGTGAGTTTCTGGCCGCCTTTGCTGTGGGCCAGGTGACGTTGGTGCTGGAGTTGACCGAGCGCGAGCTGATCGTGCCCACTGACATTACCCGCCAGCTGTTCGACGCCCTGCATCAACTGGGGGTAATGATCGCTATTGATGACTTCGGCACCGGCCACTCCAGCCTGGGCTATTTGCGTAACTTCAATGTCGACTACTTGAAGATCGACCAGAGTTTTGTCGCCATGATCGGTGCAGATGCACTCTCGCGGCATATTCTCGACAGCATCATTGAACTGTCCGGCAAACTCGATTTGGGCATTGTTGCAGAAGGTGTGGAAACGCCTGAACAGTCCGATTACCTGGCCGCTCAAGGCGTGGATTTCCTGCAGGGCTACCTGTTTGGAAAGCCTTTGCCGTGCGATGAATTTATTAAATCACTGGCCAGCCATTGAATAGCCATGCACTACCTGCACTGAAATAATGTTATTTAGACAAAAGACATGATTTACTCGTGGCAAATTAACTACTACAATTTTTCCAGCCTGTGCAGAACTCGCGGGACGGCTTCTTTCTTGAGTCGCCTTAAAGCGCTTGGCTTATAGCTTTGTCTGCAGTTGATATCAGCCAAACACACTATTGGAGTACCTATTTTGTCCAGACTCGCCGAATTTCGCGCAGCCGAAAAAGCCCTTCAAGAGCAGCTTGCCCAGCTGGAATCCCTGAAGAACGACGCCGGCCTGAAGAAAGAAATCGAATTCGAAGAAAAGCTCCAGGGCCTGATGAAGACCTACGGCAAAGGCCTGCGCGACATCATCTCCATCCTTGATCCAAACCCGGGCAAGTCCAGTGCTGCTGCCGTCAGCGCACCAAAACAGCGCCGCGCACGCGTGGTCAAGGTTTACCAGAACCCGCACACCGGTGAGCTGATCGAAACCAAAGGCGGCAACCACCGTGGCCTCAAGGCCTGGAAAGAACAGTACGGCGCAGCCACTGTAGATTCCTGGCTTCGCGGTTGATTGCACGGCACTAACAAAGAGCCCCGCATATGCGGGGCTTTTTTAATTCTGCGGTTCGAAACCGAACTTAAATAACGTTTCATTATGTTCAGAATCGACAGGGACCCCACACTTAAAGTTTCAGGCTATCGCGTACCGAACTGACCTCATCCTTGCTTGATTCGTACGCCTCGGCCTGCCCTGCGTATGAAAAAACATAGGCCTTATTGGCATCAACCGCGCCCACCAATGTTTGCGAAAGCACGTGACGTCCATTTTCGGTTATCACACAAGTAGTTTCCAACGCCTCAAGACGGCTCAATGTTGTAGGGTGCATCTTGCTGCACACACTTTGATAACCGCCCTGGGCAAAATCTTTCTGGATGGACTTGCGCATTTCCAGCAGTACACCTTGAAGATTAACCTTGTGCCCCGCTTCAATCGGCGTACCGGTCAACTCCATTACCATCAAGGCCGTGCCATTCTCATCATTCTTTATTGCACGCTGGCGCGACACCGTCTGAGGTTTGGCGGGCGCTTCGCCATCCGGTACAACCTCTTCGACTTGCCAGCCACTGGGCCAGTGAATTTCGGGGTCGGCCGCCAGTACGCAGGAACTGCCGACCAGCAAACACACAGCGCTCAACAGCGGTTTACGAAATGCGATCATTGCAAAAAATACCCAAGGTTCAAGCGTCAAAGTTTGAGCCCCGGCGCCCCTGTGTCGCAAGGCCTGCATGGTCTTTTTCATTTGGCGCCTGGGGCGAGCCTTGCGTATCATGGACCGGCTGCAGGGATGCCAGCCGCAAGCCAAGGAACCGCTCACATTTCAGAGCTGCGTTTGCCCCATTTTTTCTGGAGGGCCCATGAGCCTGCACGAACTGAACACTTTCCCGGGCGTTACCGCCCAACCGGACACCGCCACCACGAACTTCGTGTTCAACCACACCATGCTGCGGGTCAAGGACATCACCAAGTCGCTGGACTTCTACACCCGCGTCCTGGGTTTTTCCCTGGTTGAAAAGCGCGACTTCCCGGAAGCCGAATTCAGCCTGTACTTCCTCGCCCTGGTGGACAAATCCCAGATCCCGGCCGACGCCGCCGAGCGCACCCAGTGGATGAAGTCGATTCCAGGCATCCTGGAACTGACCCACAACCACGGCACCGAAAACGATGCCGACTTTGCCTACCACAACGGTAATACCGACCCACGCGGTTTTGGCCATATCTGCATCTCGGTGCCGGATATCGTCGCTGCCTGCGAACGTTTCGAAGCCCTGGGCTGCGACTTTCAGAAGCGCCTGAGCGATGGTCGCATGAAGAGCCTGGCCTTCATCAAGGACCCGGACGCTTACTGGGTCGAGATTATCCAGCCCGCACCGCTGTAACGAAAAAACCCCATGATCACTCATGGGGTTTTTCATTTCCGTCTGCGGATTTACGCCGGGGCGGAAGTCCGGATCAGGTGATCGAAAGCACTCAGCGAAGCCTTGGCGCCCTCGCCCACTGCAATCACGATCTGCTTGTACGGCACCGTCGTCACGTCGCCGGCGGCGAATACGCCTGGCAGTGAAGTCTCACCCCGCGCGTCGACGATGATCTCGCCACGTGGTGTCAGTTCCACGGTGCCTTTGAGCCAATCGGTGTTGGGCAGCAAACCGATCTGTACAAAGATCCCTTCCAGGTCGATGGTCTTGAACTCGCCGCTGTCACGATCCTTGTACGCCAGGCCGGTGACTTTCTGGCCATCGCCTTTCACTTCGCTGGTCAACGCACTGGTGATCACGTCAACGTTCGGCAGGCTGTAGAGCTTGCGTTGCAGCACGGCGTCGGCGCGCAATTTGCTGTCGAACTCAAGCAAGGTCACGTGGCTGACGATACCGGCCAGGTCGATGGCCGCTTCAACGCCGGAGTTACCGCCGCCGATCACCGCCACACGCTTGCCCTTGAACAGCGGACCGTCGCAGTGCGGGCAGAAGCACACGCCTTTAGCCTTGTATTCCTGCTCGCCTGGCACACCCATTTCGCGCCAGCGGGCGCCGGTGGCCAGGATCACGGTCTTGGACTTCAGGGTCGCACCGCTTTCAAAACGGATTTCGTGCAGGTCGCCGGCGTTTTTCGCAGGCACCAGGCTGCTGGCGCGCTGGAGGTTCATGATGTCCACGTCGTATTGGCGCACGTGGGCTTCGAGCGCGCTGGCCAGTTTCGGCCCTTCGGTCTCTTGTACAGAGATGAAGTTCTCGATGGACATGGTGTCCAACACTTGGCCGCCAAAACGCTCGGCAGCGACGCCGGTACGGATGCCTTTACGTGCAGCGTAGATCGCGGCCGCAGAACCGGCTGGGCCACCACCGACCACCAGCACGTCAAAGGCATCTTTGGCGCTGATTTTCTCGGCGGCTTTTTCAATACCACTGGTGTCGAGTTTGGCAAGGATCTCTTCCAGGCCCATGCGGCCCTGGCCGAAGTTCACGCCGTTCAAGTAAACACTCGGTACCGCCATGATCTGGCGCTCGTCGACTTCAGCCTGGAACAGTGCACCGTCGATGGCGACGTGGCGGATGTTCGGGTTGAGCACGGCCATCAGGTTCAGCGCCTGGACCACGTCCGGGCAGTTCTGGCAGGACAGCGAGAAGTAAGTCTCGAAGCTGAACTCGCCTTTAAGGGCGCGGATCTGTTCAATGACTTCGACACTGGCCTTCGACGGGTGGCCACCGACTTGCAGCAGGGCCAGCACCAACGAAGTGAATTCATGGCCCATCGGGATGCCGGCGAAACGCAGGCTGATCTCGGCACCTGGGCGGTTGATGGAGAACGACGGCTTGCGCGCATCATCACCATCGGTTTTCAGGGTGATCAGCGACGTGAGGCTGACCACATCCTGCAAAAGGGCAAGCATTTCCTGGGATTTCGCACCGTCGTCGAGGGAGGCGACGATCTCGATCGGCTGGGTGACCCGTTCCAGGTATGACTTCAACTGAGCTTTAAGATTGGCGTCCAACATACGGGCGATTTCCTATCAATTTCGGTTTATTGCAGACAAAAAAACGCCCGAGCGAATCTCGCCCGGGCGTTTTGGGGGCGGATGCAGCTTACTTCAGTGCGGAATACCGCCCTTGGGACTTCACAGACTTAGATCTTGCCGACCAGGTCCAGGGACGGAGCCAGGGTGGCTTCGCCTTCTTTCCACTTGGCTGGGCATACTTCGCCTGGGTGGGCAGCAACGTATTGAGCGGCTTTGATTTTGCGCAGCAGCTCGGAAGCGTCACGGCCAACACCGCCGTCGTTCAGCTCAACGATCTTGATCTGACCTTCTGGGTTGATCACGAAAGTACCGCGGTCTGCCAAGCCAGCTTCTTCGATCAGCACGTCGAAGTTGCGGGAGATGGTCAGGGTTGGGTCGCCGATCATGGTGTATTGGATCTTGCCGATGGCTGGCGAAGTGTTGTGCCAGGCAGCGTGGGCGAAGTGGGTGTCGGTGGAAACGCTGTAGATTTCGACGCCCAGTTTCTGGAATTCGGCGTAGTTGTCAGCCAGGTCTTCCAGCTCGGTTGGGCAAACGAAGGTGAAGTCGGCTGGGTAGAAGAACACAACAGACCACTTGCCTTTCAGGTCAGCGTCGGACACATCGACGAAGTTGCCGTTTTTGTAGGCGGTAGCTTTGAACGGTTTTACTTGGCTGTTGATGATAGGCATCGTTGACTCTCCGTCAGGTTTGTAGAAGGGCTTAGTAAGTTGATGAGGTGAATCCTACCCACTCTCTCGACCGATGGCTCATTGGCAAACCTGATGCTGACGATTGGTTTTCCCTATCAGGTGACTGTATTAATAGAAGAAATCTCAAAGCAGCGGTTGCGTCGCCAGGGTCATGCCAAGAAAGGGCGTCGCTTCAACATAGCGCATGGCGGATTTCATGTCGCTCCAGCCGACGTAACTCATCAACGACTTCAAATCCCAGCCGCTGCGGTGAGCCCAGGTGGCAAACCCACGGCGCAGCGAGTGACTGGTGTAGTGCTCGGCGGGGATGCCGGCGCGCTCCAGCGCCTGGCGCAGCAACGGGATCACGCTGTTGGGATGCAACCCCTCCTCTCCCAGGTTGCCCCAGCGATCAATGCCGCGAAACACCGGGCCACGCACTAATGCCGAGGCGCTGAGCCATTCGCTGTAGGCCTGCACCGGGCACAGGCGCAGCAACGCCGGGGTTTGGTAGGTCTTGCCGAGGTTGTCGCGGTCGCTTTTGCTGCGCGGCAGATACAGGCTGATCCCGGCACCGGGCGTCGCTTGCACATGCTCAATCTCGAGTCGACACAGCTCATCGCTGCGAAAGCCGCGCCAGAAACCCAACAGGATCAGTGCAGTGTCGCGCTTGGCGCGCAGTAGCCGAGGCAAGTCGTGGGCAGCGTCTTTCGCCTCGCTTTCAAGGGAGGCCACCACCTGTTCAAGGTGTTTGAGTTGCAAGGGCTCGGCTTGCTTCTCCTGCGCCGGGTGCACGGCACGGATGCCCTTGAGCACCTTACGCACCACCGGCGCCTTGGTCGGATCGGGAAAGCCTTGGCTCGTATGCCACTGCGCCAGTGCCGATAGTCGCAGCTTCAACGTGTTGACCGCCAAGACGCCGGCATACGCCACCAGATAACGCGCCACGCTGTCGCTGGTCGCGGGCAGGAACCCTCCCCAGCTCACTTCGAAATGCTCGATGGCCGCACGGTAACTGCGTCGCGTGTTATCGCGGGTGGCGGCGTTGAGGTAACGATCCAGATCGCTCATGAGAGGCCTATTCGTACTGCTGGCGGTGGCTTTCGCGGGTCAAACCCGCATGACACGGGATAATACGCCAATATCCCATCTGTTAAATCATGAATTCAAACGATATTTTATTCATGATATAGTACGTATATACATACTACGTACCACAGTACTAAATCGACGGAGACCCCATGGCTCGTGGCGGCATTAATAAAGCGGTAGTTCAAACGGCACGCCTGGCGATCCTCGCTCGCGGCGAAAATCCCAGCATCGACGCTGTACGCATCGAAATGGGCAACACCGGCTCGAAAACCACGATTCATCGCTATCTGAAGGAGCTGGATGAGAGCGAAACCCGAGCCACCATCACCCAGGCACCCATCGACGACGAGCTTGGCGAACTGGTGGCGCGCCTGGCGCAACGCTTGAAGGAGAAAGCCCAGGAACCTATCGACCTGGCCCTGGCGCAGTTCGAGCAACAGAAGGCCGCCCTGCTCGCTCAAGTGGAAGCCCTTGAGGAGACCCACAACCAGCTCAAGCAACAATTTGATATCCAGGCCGCCGCCCTGGCAGACGAAAGCGCCGCCCTGCAAACCACCAGCACCAGCCTGCAGACCGAGCAAACCCGTAACGCCGGGCTGAGCCAGGCGTGCAGTGATTACGAATTACGGATCAACGACAAGGACGAGCAGATTCGCTCGCTGGAAGAAAAGCACTTGCACGCAAGGGATGCCCTGGAGCATTACCGTAATGCGATCAAGGAGCAGCGTGAGCAGGAACAGCGCCGCCACGAAGGCCAATTGCAACAAGTCCAGGCCGAATTGCGTCAGGCCCAGCAGAGCGCCATGGTGCGTCAGGAGGAAATCACCCAACTGCATCGCGACAACGAGCGGCTGCTGATCGAGCATCGGGTGACATCGAAAGAGTTGACGGCGCAGCAGGAACAATCCCGCAAAGACCAGGCCCAGCAGCTCAAGCTGAGCGAACAGGTGAGTCTGATTGACAGCGAGCGCGCCCTGCTCCAGGAGCGCCTGCGCGTTGCCGTGCTGGAGAGCCAGTCACGCCAGGACGCGTTGACTGAGCATCAACTCTCCAACAAAACCCTGGAACTGGAACTGATCAAAGCCCAGGCGAATATCGAGGCATTGCGCCTGGCGGCCGCCGTTGCGACGGCGCCAGAGGCAACGCCCGAGCGCTGATCAGCCCGCCACAGGCGTGCGCATGGTGACGAACTCTTCCGCCGCCGTTGGGTGCACGCCGATGGTGTCGTCGAAATGCTGCTTGGTCGCGCCCGCCTTCAGTGCGATCGCCAGGCCCTGGACGATCTCGCCGGCATCCGGGCCGACCATGTGGCAACCCAGCACCTGGTCGGTGTCAGCGTCGACCACCAGCTTCATCAGGGTTTTTTCCTGGCACTCGGTCAGGGTCAGCTTCATGGGCCGGAAACGGCTTTCGAAGATCTGCACCTTATGTCCCTTCTCTTTCGCCTCTTCTTCAGTCAGGCCAACCGTGCCAATGTTGGGCAGGCTGAACACCGCCGTCGGGATCATGGCGTAATCCACCGGACGATACTGCTCAGGCTTGAACAGCCGACGCGCCACGGCCATGCCTTCGGCCAACGCAACTGGAGTCAGTTGCACGCGCCCGATCACGTCGCCGATGGCCAGGATTGACGATTCGGCGGTCTGGTACAGATCGTCCACTTCGACGAAACCACGCTTATCGAGCTTCACGCCGGTGTTCTCCAACCCAAGGTTGTCCAGCATCGGGCGGCGACCCGTGGCGTAGAACACACAGTCTGCTTCCAGCACGCGGCCGTCCTTCAGCGTGGCTTTGAGGCTGCCATCGGCTTGCTTGTCGATACGCTCGATATCGGCATTGAATTGCAGGTTGAGGCCACGCTTGGTCAGCTCTTCCTTCAGGTGTGTACGCACCGAACCGTCGAAGCCACGCAGGAACAGGTCACCGCGATACAGCAGGGTTGTCTGCGCACCCAAGCCATGGAAAATCCCTGCGAACTCGACGGCAATATAGCCACCACCGACCACCAGTACACGCTTTGGCAATTCCTTGAGGAAGAACGCCTCATTGGAGCCGATGGCGTGTTCACGCCCTGGAATCTCCGGAATCTGCGGCCAGCCACCTGTTGCGATGAGGATGTGCTTGGCGGTAAAGCGCTCGCCATTGATCTCGACCTGATGCGCATCCACCAGGCGCGCGTGCCCTTCATGCAGGGTCACACCGCTGTTGACCAGCAGGTTGCGGTAGATGCCATTGAGGCGATTGATCTCGCGATCTTTATTGGCGATCAGGGTGGCCCAATCAAAATTCGCCTCGCCCAGGGACCAACCAAACCCGCTGGCCTGCTCAAAATCCTCGGCAAAGTGTGCGCCATACACCAATAGTTTTTTCGGCACGCAGCCGACGTTGACGCAGGTGCCGCCCAGGTAGCGGCTTTCCGCCACGGCCACCTTGGCACCAAAACCTGCGGCAAAACGCGCCGCACGAACACCGCCGGAACCGGCGCCAATCACATACAGGTCAAAATCGTAAGCCATTTCACTCTCCTCGGCAGGCAACCAGCATACCGACTTACATGGGGCTGAAAAACGAAAAAGCCACCCGAAGGTGGCTTTTTTGGAACCGGCCGCTTACAGCGTGGATCAGTAAGCCTTGCCAGTCTTGTAGAAGTGCTCGTAGCAGAAGTTGGTCGCCTCGATGTAGCCTTCAGCGCCACCGCAGTCGAAACGCTGGCCCTTGAACTTGTAGGCAATCACGCAACCGTCTTTGGCTTGCTTCAACAGGGCGTCGGTGATCTGGATTTCACCGCCCTTGCCTGGCTCGGTTTCTTCGATCAACTTGAAGATGTCCGGGGTCAGGATGTAACGGCCGATGATCGCCAGGTTCGACGGGGCATCTTCCGGTGCTGGCTTCTCAACCATATCGCGTACGCGGATCAAGCCATCGCCAATGTCGTCGCCGGCGATAACGCCGTACTTGTTGGTTTCAGTCGGGTTCACTTCCATCACGGCAACGATGGTGCAACGGTATTTCTGGTATAGCTTGACCATCTGGGTCAGTACACCGTCGCCTTCCAGGTTGACGCACAGGTCATCCGCCAGCACCACGGCGAACGGCTCATCACCGATCAGCGGGCGGCCGGTCAGGATGGCGTGGCCGAGGCCTTTCATCTGGGTCTGGCGGGTGTAGGAGAACGAGCACTCGTCCAGCAGCTTGCGAATGCCAACCAGGTATTTTTCCTTGTCGGTGCCCTTGATCTGGTTTTCCAGCTCATAGCTGATGTCAAAGTGGTCTTCCAGCGCGCGCTTACCGCGGCCGGTCACGATGGAGATTTCGTTCAGACCGGCATCCAGTGCCTCTTCGACGCCGTACTGAATCAGTGGCTTGTTCACCACCGGCAGCATCTCTTTGGGCATGGCCTTGGTCGCTGGCAAGAAGCGAGTGCCGTAACCGGCTGCTGGGAACAAGCATTTCTTGATCATATGGGTCCTTACAAAGGGCTGTGCGTACGGAATTCGGCGCAGTCTAATCAGGCCGCAGTCACCTTACAATGGGTCCTGCTGGCGTTGCGATGTCATCATAGAGAAAAAATGTCGGCGTAAGTTCCGCTGGTCTCGTGAAGAGCCTCCACACCGGCACGGCAAAAACCACCTGCACCTCAGGATTTCAAAGGGCTGTATCCTTTTTAGCACGCTTTTGCACCCAGGACACTGACCGAGAATAACCTGCGCGCACCTGCCGCATTTGGCGCTATCATTACGCCTTGAATCACACCACGAGATTGATAGATGTCAGAACCAAAAGGCGTAAACGGCTACTTGATCACGAAGCGAGCGGACGGTTGGCACCTGATCAACTTCCACGGTGACAGCGTCGCCGGGGTCTTCCCCACCGAGAGCCAGGCGATCGCCGTGGCCGAAGTGTTTGTGGACGAAGCAGGCCACGCGTCGAGCAAACGACCGAAAACCAAGTAAGTTCCGCTGCGCTGTCATCAAGCCCCGTTTATCGGGGCTTTTTTGTGGGCGCTCATCTCATGCAGGCTGCCTGCTGAAACCGCGCCGTGGCCGTTACATGGCGACATCTATCGATGTTTGCATCATTAATCTCTGTAATTCTATTCTTACAGAAATCATAACGTTCAAAACACCCTCTCCCTTAATGATGGTAGTCCATCTCTTACAGCTAATTATTGTTTTTTGGCAAAATGCCATATCCCTCTTACACAACCTGACATAACCGGCTACGCAACTAGGCGAATCAGGCGACTTACTTTTATCCACGCAAACCCAACAATGGCCTGAGTTCGAACGCCGCTGAAACTTGCAATGCAAATAGTTGGAAAAATCAAATTCCTCCTCACTGCAACTTGGTCGGCGTCGAACCAAGTTCCCTGCATGCTTTACATGTCAGTAATGAACGGTAGGTGCTCACCTGCCTGCGGGGTTTCTTTATGACGTTCATTAATATAGATGGGTCTTAGCTGATGAAAACTGAAATCAAAACCGCACTGTTGTCTATTGGGCTGCTGATGGGGTCGATGTCCGTCGCGCAAGCTGCGGATGGCACTATCACCTTCTTAGGATCGGTCCACTCAGGTGCTTGTTCTATCAAGCCAGACTCTGTCGATCAGTCCGTTCACCTGGGTGCAATCGGAAAACATCAATTGCAAACGGGAGGCAAGTCCGAAGCCCGCCGCGTACTGATCGAGCTTGAAGGTTGCGATCTCACCGGCCTGACCGACAACACCGTAACCACCACCTTCACGGCTGCACCATCGTCCGTCGTTCCAGGCGCGATAGGCACCGTGGGTGGCGCGGGCAACATCGGCATCATGATGACCCACGGCGGCAAACTCGTTGAGTTGGGTGTGCCTACTACCCCGCAGGCCATCGTTGCCGGTGATAACACGCTGGAGTTCGGTGCCTACGTACAAGGTGCGGCGACGGGCAACGTCGTACCCGGGGATTTCAGCGCGACCACCAACTTCACCCTGGCTTATCAGTAAGCACTTCACCCCCGCCATCCCACATGGCGGGGGGCGAACTGATGGGAGATAACGGTGAAAACATTAATAAGCCTCGCTATAGCCTCTTCATTGGCGGTCGTCAGCCTCAGCGTCGTCGCGAAGACATCCGGTCAGGGCGATGGAGTTGTCACGCTGGGTGGAGAGGTCATTGACTCGGCGTGCGGGCTGGAACTGGCGAGCGCCGACCAGTCCATCGAAATGCCGCCCGAACCCATTGGCAGGCTCTTGCGCAACACGATCGGCGAGCCTCATCCCTTCCAGCTGCGCCTGGTCAATTGCTCATTGACTCGCCCGGACCCTCTGCGCCCTGGGTTAACGCTGCCCGACTGGGAGCATCTGCGCGTGACATTTGACGGGGCGAGCGACCGTCAAGGCCGCTCTTTCGCCGCCGCAGGGCTTTCCCAAGGGGTTGCATTTCATATCTGGGATTCGCTTGGCCAGGAGAGTGTTCCAGGTGAGCCGATGCCGCTGGTGCCCCTGAATGAAGGCGACATGACCCTTCACTACACGGTCCGCCTGGTCGGTAACGGATTGCAACTGATGCCTGGGGATCACCGCGCGGCAGTGCGGTTCAAGTTGGAATACTTCTGAATATTGATGGGTTGCTTTCATGTTGAATGCGTCGAAAATCAAACATTCGCTCTGCCCTACCCTGTTTGGAGGGTTGATATCCGTGGCGGGCACTGCATTGGGTGCAGGGGATATCGAGTTCAATACTGACGTTCTGGATCTGAATGATCGCACTAATATTGACTTGTCCCAGTTTGCCCGCAGCGGCTTTATTCTGCCCGGCACTTATTCAATGGTGGTGCAACTAAACAACCAGCCACTGCCTGAACAATCCGTCGCATTTTACCCTCCCGATAACGATCCCAAAGGCAGTGAAGCCTGCTTGTCTCCCGCTATCGTGGAGCAATTGGGCCTGAAGGAATCCGGCGCCACTGAATTGACTTGGTGGAAAGGCGGGGAATGCCTGGATATCCGGGCGCTGCCCGGTATGGAAGTAAGTGGCGACCTGGCCACCGGCACGCTGAACATCAACCTCCCGCACGCTTACCTTGAGTACAGCGCGATCAACTGGGACCCGCCTTCGCGTTGGGATGAAGGGGTGCCAGGGCTGCTGCTCGACTACAACATGACGGCACAAACCAGCCATCAGAGGAACGACCGCACCCGCAATGACGTCAGTGGTAACGGCACGTTGGGAGCCAACGCCGGCGCTTGGCGCTTGAGGGCGGATTGGCAGGGCCGGGTCGACCAGGACCGCGAGGCGTCGGCCAGGCGTTCGCGACTCGAATGGAGTCGTTACTATGCCTATCGCGCCATTCCATCGCTGAAGGCACGTCTGGTACTGGGAGAAAACTACCTGTATTCGGACCTGTTCGACAGCTTCCGTTTTACCGGCGCCGCGCTCAACTCCGATCAGAGTCAACTGCCGCCGAATCTGCGCGGTTATGCACCTGAGGTGGTCGGCGTCGCCAAGACCAATGCAAGGGTCATCATCAGCCAGCAGGGGCGCGTGCTGTATGAAACCCTGGTGGCCGCGGGACCTTTTCGTATCCAGGACCTGAATGACGCGGTGAGCGGCAAGCTCGACGTGCGGGTAGAAGAACAGGATGGCTCGGTCCATACCTCCGAGGTCAATACCGCAGGCGTACCTTACCTGACTCGCCCTGGCCACATCCGTTACAAGGTCGCGGCGGGACGACCGTCCAATCTTCAATATGGCGCGGATGGCGACTTCTTCACTACCGGGGAGTTCTCATGGGGCGTCAGCAACGGTTGGTCGCTGTTTGGCGGCGTCATTACCGATAACAACTACCGCGCGTTATCGGTCGGGGTGGGTCGTGACTTGTTGTCATTCGGCGCCCTTTCGTTGGATGCCACCCAGGCCCAGGCCAATGTCTGGAATGACACACTGTCGGGCAAATCCTACCGCCTGCAATATTCGAAGCACTTCGAGCAGTACGACAGCCAAATAACCTTTGCTGGCTATCGGTTTTCAGAACAGAACTACTTGAGCATGAGCGAATACCTCGATGCGCGTCATTACGGCAGGAACGGTGAACTCGCCGGGCGCTACAGGTACGACGAGTACACAGAAAGTTGGAAACCTATTGGTGGCAGTAAAGCCTTGTACACCGCGACGATCAATAAGCAATTTCGCGATTTGGGCACCACCGTTTACTTGAGTTATAACAAACAGACTTATTGGGAGCGCGCGGACACACAACGTTGGAACTTGGCGGTGTCACGCTACTTCAATCTTGGGACGGTCAAAAACATGAGCCTGTCCCTGAATGTACACCGCACACTGGACTACAACTATAAAGATAACGGCGTTACGCTGACCGTCAGCCTTCCGTTAGGGCGTACGGGCACTCTGTCGATGGACGCTGATAGAACCCGTGGCGATAACGGTTTTTCAACGCGATACAGCGATCGCCTGGATGAACGTAACGGCTACCAACTCAGTGCCAGTGACAAGGCTGTCAGTGGCTACCTGAATCACATCGGTGATCAAGCCGACATCGACCTTGCAGCCAGCCAACAACGGGACGGCTACAGCACCTTGAGTGTGTCTGCGCGCGGAGGCGCCACGCTCACGCCCCAAGGCGCAGCCCTGCATCGGGCCAACAGCATGGGTGGCACTCGGCTGATGGTCGACACCGGCGGCGTGGCCGATGTGCCGGTACGCGGTTACGGCGCACCGACACGCAGTAACGCCTTTGGCAAAGCAGTCATTTCCGACATCGGCAGCTATCAGCGCATGGCGGCCAGTGTCGACCTGGAAAGTTTGCCCAGCAATGTCGAAGCCACCCAATCCGTCACCCAACTCACACTGACCGAAGGCGCGATTGGCTATCGATCCCTGCCTGTGATTGCCGGCGAAAAAGCCATGGCGGTCCTGCGCCTGCCGGACGGCACTTCGCCGCCGTTCGGTGCGACGGTGAAGAACCTCAAACAGCAAGACACCGGCATTGTAAATGACGGCGGCAACGTCTACCTGAGCGGCATACAGCCTGGCGCAGAGATGACCGTCAGTTGGGGAGGTGCAGAGCGATGCACCCTCACGCTCCCTGTCGTGCTACCCGCTGATGCCTTGACTGACGCGCTGCAACTGGGCTGCCGAATGGTAGCCAATGATTCATCCCTGCCCGAGCAAGAAACACTGACCGGGAAGCGTACCGACACGGAGAAAACATCCTCATGAAGCTGAATACACGTCTTATCCAGGCCAGCGCGTGGCTGGTTCTTGGCTTGAGCCAAAGCACCAACGCCGCGATTGGCCTTGATCGTACCCGAGTGATTTTTGATGGTGGCAAAGATGCCACCAGCGTAAGCATCACCAATAACAACACCCAGTTGCCGTATCTGGCTCAAGGCTGGATCGAAGACGAAGCCGGCGAAAAAATCACCACCCCTTTGATCGTGCTACCGCCGGTCCAGCGTGTGGAACCCGGCAAACAAAGCCAGGTGAAGGTTCAGGCGTTACCGGCGGCCAAATCGTTGCCCCAGGACCGGGAGACCGTCTACTACTTCAATTTGCGCGAAATTCCGCCGCGTAGCGATAAAGCCAACACCCTGCAGATTGCCCTGCAGACCCGAATCAAGCTGTTCTACCGGCCGCAAGCCATTGCGCCCAGCCAGCAGGACTTGTCCACCCCGTGGCAGGAAAAACTCACCCTCACCCGCGATGGCGAGCGTTACCAGGTGAATAACCCGACGCCTTACTACGTGACGCTGGTGGATGCGCGCAGCACCAAGGACGGCAAGACCGTGGCCGGTTTTGAGCCCTTGATGGTTCCACCCAAAGGCATGCTGGCCCTGGGCGTCACTGCTAAAGCGCTCGGCACCACGCCGCATCTGGCCTACGTGAATGATTACGGCGGACGCCCATTGATGGCCTTCTCCTGCAGTGGCGACACCTGCACGGTGAATGCACAAGCCTCCCCATCCAATCAGTAGCACCAGCCGCTGGAGAACACCATGAAGTGGCACATTGTGAAGGGCTTGGGCGGACTGTTATTGGCCGCGCCATGGGTCGCACAGGCCGAGGACGTCGAAGGCATGAACGGGATGTTGAACATTTCCGGGAGCATGCATGAAATCCCCTGCGCGCTGGAAATGAACTCACTGCATCAAACCATCGACCTTGGCGCCGTATCGGCCAGCCAGTTGCAACGCCCCGGTGATCAAGCAAGACCTGTGGCATTCCAATTGCGCTTTGCCGATTGCCAGCGCACCGCCGGCAGCATCCGCAGCGAACGAACGGGCAACCTGACGTGGAGCGCCTTTCAACCGGTGCTGTCGGTCATGTTTGTTGCCCCTGCCGATGCTGATGACTCAAGGCTCGTCAAAGTGCAGGGCATAACAGGAATGGGCCTGCGCCTGGCCGACGCCCTGGGACGCGATGTACAGCTGGGATCGCGGGGTGAACCGCTGTTTTTGCCACTGGGCAGTAACACCCAGACCTGGACTGTTCAGCCCACACGCACCACCGCCCCGCTGACCAGCGGGGCGTTCCGGGCCGTGGTGGATTTCAAGCTCAACTATGAGTAAGGGCGTGACAATGGCTAAGCCAACCGGCCCATGGGCCGTTCTTATCAGTGGTGGCCTGCTTTGGGCCGTCAACCAGGGTGTGCAGGCCGAGACCAGCCTGACTATCCGCGCAGTGATTATCGCACCACCGCCCTGTGTGATTAACAGCGGCGCCACACTCGACGTGCCATTTGGTAATGACCTTCAAACCTCACGGGTTGACGGCGTCAATTATCGTCGCGGGGTGCCTTATACCATCACCTGCAATTCACCTGTCAGCAACGCGATGAAGCTGGAACTCAAGGGCACGGCCGCTGCGTTTGACAATCGTGTGCTGATGACCCGCAAACCGGACCTGGGGGTAAAGCTGTTCGTGAATGGCGCTGACTGGCCACTCAATACCCCCGTGAACTTTACCCACCCGAACTTTCCGGTGGTGCAGGCGGTGCCGGTCAAGCGCGCGGGCAGCACCTTGACCGGAGGGGCCTTTGATGCGGCTGCCACCCTGGTGGTCGATTATCAATGAAGAGGAATGATCAATGACTGGTTGGCAGCAGCGAGCGGTGCTCGCCTTGTGCTCCTTGGGCCTTTGCGGTGGCGCGGTGGCAAACCTGACGTTCAGCGGAACGTTGAATGAACCACCGCCTTGCACCATTGATGCAGGCAATACGATTGAAGTCGACTTTGGCGATGTGGGCGTAAAGCGCGTAGACGGCGTGAAGTACCGCAAAGCGGTGCCCTACACCATCAGCTGTGGCGCAGCCACCCTGCCCTGGGCGCTGAAATTGAGTGTCAACGGCACGCCCACGGCATTTGATGGCGCGGCGGTTCAAACCAACGTGCCGGCGCTGGGGATTCGGCTCTTCCAGAACAACGTGCCGTTTCCACTCAATACGCCAATGGACATCGTCCTCTCGTCTCCGCCGAGATTGGAAGTGGTGCCCATCAAACAACCGGGCGCAACCCTGCCCCCCGCACCGTTTGCAGCAGTGGCCACGCTGTTGGCTGAATACCAGTAGGAGCCGCGTCGATGCGACATGAAATGGATCATAAACGAGGGGCATGCGCCTGGCTGGCGTTACTGCTGAGCTTCGGACTGACGCCCAATGCGGATGCTGCGGACAACCTTCGCTTCAAGGGCAACCTGGTGGAGGAGGCCTGCACGATCCGCCCAGGCGACGACGCAATCACTCTGGAACTCTGGGACGTGACCAGCAAGCACCTCTACATCAATACCCGCACTCGAGCGAAGGCTTTCAAGGTGCACCTGGAGAACTGCGACACCACGATTGGGGACACGGTCACCATCCTGCTCGGTGGTACGGAAAACGTGAAGCTGCCGGGGTTGTTCGCGCTGGACGGTGGCAGCGGAGCGACGGGGATTGGCCTTGGCATAGAGACACCGGACAACAAGCCTTTCCCCGTGAATACCGTCAGCGACAAACAGGTGTTAAGCACTGGCAGCAACGTCATTGAGCTCAAAGCCTATGTGCAGGGCGAGCCGGATGCGATCAGGGATCAGACCATCGGGCATGGCCGGTACACGGTGACCTCGACTTTTACCCTGGACTATCCGTAACAGTCCCAGACAAAACTCAAATCTCCCCTGGGTAATTCCAGTAGAGAGGCAACGAGAGATCAACATGAAACGACTTTATGGCGCCATGGTGCTGCTTGCCTTGGTGGGTATTACAACAAACGTGAATGCTGCCCAGTGTCGGGTCAATGGCGGCCCGTGGCAACAAGTGGACACGGGGGGCACGCTGCCCCTAGAGGTTCCCGTAACCGTCCAATTAGGTTCTGACACAAGCCGCATCCTTCTGGAAGGCGTAAGGCTTGAGTGCAGATTCACGCCTTATCCGGGCTGGCCATCCCATTACGAGGACTACTGGTCAACATCGGCTCTCGCCGGTCCAGCCTGGACACCCGGTCCTAAGTTTGTCAACCAAGGCACTGGTTTAAGAATAAACGGGGGGTACTACAACACCCCGGTACCGACTAACATTCGAATTGCAACCATGCCCAATAACGCCATCGGTGTTGCCGTCAACGTGACGCCTTACATCCTGAATCGCAACGATCCGGCGAACCCGATCAACGTCGTCGTAAATGACGTCCTCGGCACGTTGCGCCTGAGCCAGACAAACAATTATGACTCAGGTAGGACAGGTCTTTCGCTCGTATACAGGGCCGCCAACAATTTCTCCATCTCTCCCTCAACCTGCACGATCAACAATAACAACCCCATCGAGGTCAACTTTGGCAACGTCCACCAACGACAAATCGGTACAGACCCGCTGACGACGCCCATCAAGAGCAACCGCAGGCTCACCTACTCGTGCCCGAACGCCGGGATCACCACACCGATCACCATCACCTATAAAGGCATCGCGACGTCGTTCGACAACCGCCTGCTGATGATGACCAACCCGGACGTTGGCACGGCGATGGTCCGGGCAGGATCCGCGGTGACTGTGAACGGTAGGTTCCTGACCCAGATCACCAACAGTGTCGGAGGGGATGATGTGACGTTCTCGCTGGTTCAGCGACCGGGCTCGCTGCCTGCCGCGGGGCCTGTGACTGGGAGCGGCGTACTCGTGATGGGAGTTCCGTGACACAGAAAAACCGCTGAGGGCAAGAGCGCGCAGTTGCGAAGTGTATTTCTGTGACTGCGCACCAGGTGGCAGTTCGCTATAATCCTGCGCCAACGCCCCACGACCGTGTCAGCGTCCCTCCAACACCCTCGACGATGAACTCTTATGAACAAGTTTCTGGCACTGACTGCAGTCCTGGCGCTCGCCGGGTGCACCACCACGTCTGACGTCTACCTGAAAAATGGCGAGCAAGGCCTGACCATCGACTGCTCCGGCGAGGCCAATTCCTGGGCCAGTTGCTATGAAAAGGCCGACGCCTCATGTGCCGGCACCGGCTACCGCATCGTCGGCACCGAAGGCACACCCTCGCTCCAGGAAAGTGACAAGACCCTGGGCAAGGACGTGGGCAATTTCAAAAGCCGCAGTGTGGTCGTCGTGTGCAAGTAAGCCTCAAGCTTACAGCTGAATATCGGCAAACTTGATACCCAGGTCCCGAATGGTCTCCACCAGGTCATCCAGGCGCGGGAACGACTCGACTTCGTCCTGATCGTCCACCAGGAAAAAACTGCGGCCGCCGCTTTTCTTGAAAAATACGATCCACTCGCCCAAGTCGGCCGGGTTCTGGATGATGTGCGTCGCCGATATCTGGCCTTCGGCCTGACGAGCCCTGACGTGTTCACGCTTCATGAATAACTTCCCAAAAAAGACAAATGCCGCACAAACCGAGGGTTTGCGCGGCATTTTTGCATTGACTGGGCAACAGTTTAACGGATGCCCTGCCCGATCAGCACGCCTTCTACGGTTTGGCCGTAGAGATTGACGCCGTCATTTGCGTGGAACTTGAGCCGGGTTTTCTCCACGGAACCGTCAACCAGGCGCGGATCCTGCGGCCGTTCATGGCTGTTGACATAGGCGGCCACGTCCCAGGCTTGCTGGTCGCTCAGACTACCGCCCTTGCCCAGCGGCATGTTGTGCTTGATGAAGGACGCCGCCGTATTGATGCGGTGCATCCCCGCGCCCCAGTTGTAGGAGTCTTTACCCCACAACGGCGGCATCACATAGCTGTCGCCGACCTTTTGGCCCTGCCCTTCGGCGCCGTGGCAGACAGCGCATTGCGCTTCATAAACCTGGGCGCCCTGCCTCAAGTCGTAACCCTTGGCCGGTTGCGCAACGTCCGGATAGCCGCGCCCCGGCAATTCAACACCCAGTGGCGCCTTGCTCGCCAACCAATAAGCGTAAACCGAGAGCGCGGTGATCTCGGGACTATCTGCAGCCGGAGGCGTGCCGCCATTCATGCTGAACTGGAAGCAGCCCTGCAATCGCTCGGCAAAGGTGTTTACCTTGTCGTTTTTCTTCCGATAGGCCGGGTACATCGGGTAGGCAGCCCACAAGGGCGCCGAGTTGGCGAGGCGGCCCTGGTCCAGGTGGCAGTTGCTGCAGTTGAGTCCGTTACCGACATAGTTCGGCGCCAGACGTCTGGTATCCACGAACAGCGCGTACCCCTCCTTCACCAGCTTGCCGTAGGCATTGTCAGGCAGTTCGCTTTCTTGAGGAGGCTGGAATTGGCTGGCAGCAGCGTGGCTGGCAGGTTGCAACTGCGACTGGTCTTCCATGGCGATCGTGGCGGCGTGGGCCGAGGGTAGACCCAGTAGGCCCAAGGCCAATATCAACGGGCTCATGGCTTGGCCTCCAGTTTCAGCGAGGCGAAATACTGGGCCACGCCCTGCACTTCTTCTGCCGTGAGAGACTTGGCGATGTGCCCCATCAAGTCATTCGGATCATTGTGGCGGGTGCCGTTTTGCCAAGCCGTCAACTGCGCTGCCAGGTAAGCGGCGGGTTGACCGGCCAGGGGTGGGAACGCGTCGCCGACGCCCGTCCCTGCTGGGCCGTGGCAGCTGGAGCACGCCGGAATCTGCCGCTCCCAGGCGCCCTGTTGTGCGAGTTTTTGGGCGGCGTTGATCGGCATTTCGCTGCGATAGACCGCCTGGGGAACAGCACTTGGCATTGCCGCCAGCGCCCGGCTGACCGCCTCGATTTCGGCATCCGTGAGCGCATTCGCTAATGGCTGCATCACGGGATTGGAACGGCTGCCACTTTTAAAGTCTTCCAGTTGTTTACGTACATACGTCGCGGACAAGCCCGCTAATCGAGGAAAACCTGCTGCAGCCATCCCCGCGCCATCGGCGCCATGGCAGGCGACACAGGGCATGGCGCCCGGCTGCGAACCGCCCTCGGCAAAGATTTTACTCCCCTCCAGCGCGTGGGCATTGCCCAATAACAACATCAGCGCACTGCCCATCAGTACTCGTTCCAGGGACATCATCACGGCTCCATTTTATAGTTATATGCTTAGACGCTTACGGCATAAGCCTACAAATGGTAGGGGAATGACCCCGTCGCGACAACTCCAAAAACGTAACGCAAAAAAGCCCGGCTTTGCGCTTACGCGGCCAGGCTTTTTTATCGGATAGGAAGTCGCTGGGTTGAACAGGCCAGATCAGCCGGAAATGCAGTCCTCGCCCGCCTTCTTCACATCACCCGGACGGATCGGCACATTGGACATGCTCTCGTAGAGCTTGATGCTGCTACCGCTGGAGCGCTCATCGATCTCGAAGATCGCTGAAGGGTCGGCGGAAAACTTCTGCGGCACAATCACCTGCACACCGCCATCCTTATGCGGTTCGATCTGCGACGGCCGACGGGTCGCCGAGAGTTTTTTCACCACACACGCGGCGTATTCCTGGGGTTTCTTCCCGGAAATGACGGCCAAGGTCGGAGGGGTCTGCTTGATATCTGCAACCGAAGCACACCCACCAATCGCCAGGGCCAGAACCAACACACTCCACTTCATACTAAAACCTCCGATAAAGACCCTACGACAGCGGGGATGGTAATTTTCTCCCGCCCACGTAGGATTTATCCCTGATAACTCGGTAAATAACTGTTTTAAATTGTCGATGTCGTTGAAGACGGGCCGATAATAAACGCGCTGGGGCTGATAAACTCCATCTTAACCTACGTATCGTTCTGATTTTTCAGAAAAAGCCCTTCTGGAGCCCCCACCCATGAAATTCATCCATCAGCGTGAGCACCTCAACGAGGGTGACATTGTCGTCATCGAATGCTCGCAGACTTGTAATATTCGTCTGATGAGCGACGCGAATTTTCGCAGCTTCAAAAATGGCGGCCGTCATACCTATCACGGCGGTGCTTTCGACAAGTTCCCCGCCAAAATAACCGCACCGAGCACCGGGTTCTGGAACATCACCCTGGATGTGGTCACGCGTCGTGCAATCAGCGTGACCCGCAAACCCGCGTTGTCCCACAAGATCCGCATTGTGCGTCGTACCAGCTCCAAACTGAGCTGATCCGCATACTTCACAGGAAATAGCCGTGACCACCACTACAAAATACGTGATCAAGTACAAGCTCAACGGCGAACGCCGCTTTGAGTTCGCCCAACTGCAGACCAACAGCGTGGAAGAAGCCAAACAAGCCCTGGCGAAAATTCACGATGCCAGTGATGAAATCACCGACATCAATGTGAGCAAGGCGCTGTAAGGCGATGCCCGGCCCCACCGCTGACCTGTTTGCCGACGACGCCCTGCAGCAACCCGCAGGGCGCGAGCAAATTGGCGATCAGTCCTACGTATTAAGGGGTTATGCCCTACCTTGGATTGAGCGCGTTCTGCCAGAACTGCGACAGGTGCTGGCTCAATCACCCTTCCGGCAAATGGTCACACCTGGCGGCTTTACCATGTCGGCGGCATTGAGCAGTTGCGGCGACCTGGGCTGGACCACCGACACCTCCGGTTACCGCTACTCACCGCTTGACCCACGTAGCCAACAGCCATGGCCGCAGATGCCAGACGTTTTGCGTCAATTGGCGGTGCAGGCGGCGGCAGAGGCCAGTTTTCCCGACTTTGCCCCCGACGCCTGCCTGATCAACCGCTATGTACCTGGCGCCAAAATGTCCCTGCACCAGGACAAAAACGAACGTCGCTATAGCGAACCAGTTGTATCCGTGTCACTCGGCTTGCCGGCGATTTTCTTGTTTGGCGGACATGAGCGCAGTGACAAAACCCGCAAAGTCTCGCTGTTCCACGGCGACGTGGTGGTGTGGGGCGGCGTGGACCGCCTGCGTTTCCACGGGGTGATGCCGATCAAGGAAGGCGTACATCCGGTCATGGGCCCGCAACGCATCAACCTCACGTTTCGCACCGCCGGCTGATTTGACCGCAAGCTTCAGAGTGCCAGATGTGCGCGGCGCGATTAGTCTGAACGGAATCCGTCAAGAGTACCGAGCATGACCACCGAACAAGACCCGCGCTGGGCGGCCATCCTCGCCCGAGACCCCAAGGCCGATACGTTGTTCGTCTACGGTGTAAAAACCACCGGTGTGTACTGCCGCGCCAGCAGCGTTTCACGCTTGCCACGCCCGGAAAACATCGAGTTCTTCGACACCCCCGCACAGGCCGAAGCCGCCGGGTATCGCCCCAGTAAACGCGTGAGCGCAGACCAGACCCAGTTGGTTGCGCACCATGCGCAACTGGTCGCGGACGCGTGCCGGCATATCGAAAAGGCCGACACTGCACCCAGCCTGCACGCGCTGGCTTCGCAAGCCAACCTGAGTCCGTTTCATTTTCATCGTGTGTTCAAAGCCGTCACTGGCCTGACCCCCAAGGGCTACGCCACTGCGCACCGTTCGCGCAAGGTGCGCGATGGGCTCAAAGGCTCGCACTCGGTAACGGATGCGCTGTATGACGCCGGCTTCAACTCCAACAGCCGCTTTTATGAGTCGGCTGACCAGCTGCTTGGCATGAAACCCAGCGACTACAAAGCCGGAGGGACTAACTCGGCGATCCTGTTTGCCGTCGGGCAGTGCTCGCTGGGGGCGATTCTGGTGGCGCAAAGTGCGCGTGGCGTGTGCGCGATTCTGCTGGGGGATGACCCTGACAAGCTGGTACGCGATCTTCAGGATCAATTTCCCAGGGCGGAACTGGTAGGCGCCGACCAGCGCTTCGAGCAGTTGGTCGCGCAGGTCGTGGGCTTTATCGAAGCGCCTGCGCTCGGCCTGGACCTGCCGCTGGACTTGCGCGGCACCGCATTTCAGGAGCGGGTGTGGCAAGCCTTGCGCGATATTCCAGCGGGAAGCACGGCCAGCTACGCGCAAATAGCCGCGCGAATCGGTGCGCCGAAGTCGTTCCGCGCGGTGGCTCAAGCCTGTGGCGCGAACAGCCTCGCGGTGGCGATCCCTTGTCACCGAGTGGTGCGCAGTAACGGCGAACTCTCGGGCTACCGCTGGGGTGTAGAACGTAAGCAGCAGTTGCTGGAGCGTGAGAGCAAGGCTTAACCCAGCTTGCGCTTGCGAAACTCAGCAACTTTGTGTCGGTTGCCGCACAGCGCCATGCTGCACCAACGGCGCTTATGAGCCTTGGTGCGGTCGTAGAACCACAACACGCATTCGGGATGTTCGCAGGTGCGGATTAAATTGAAATCGCCCTCCACCAGTAAACGTGCTGCAGCCTCAGCAATCATCGAGAGAAATTGCTCCGGGGTCTGCTGCTTGCGCTGACGCTCAACGCGTAACTCACCCGACGCCAGCCAAGCCAACTGCGGATGGCTGACGGCCTTGCGCAAAAAGCCATTCAGCGCGGCGGGATCGCCCCGCGCTCCCTCCTTGCGCGACTCCAGCAATACACGGATCACCTCGCGCAGTTCCCGGCCCACCCGGAGCAATGCGCCCGGTTCAAACGCAGGCACCTGCCCTTCCTTCACCCACTCCAGGCGCACCAGCCAACGCTCGACATCGGCATCGCACTGCCAGAAGTCGTGGGGTTGCGCGTCCACATTGGCGCGGGTGTTGACCATGTCCAGCACCGGGTCATCGGCGAGGACATAAGGCTCAAGGGGTGCTGGGATAGTCATGGTCATTCCTCTTCAGGGCGTCGACATAGTAACCGCTATCCAAGAGGATGGATAGTTACACGAAACAAATATGAAACCTTTATAAATCACTTGACCGGTTACATTTTTCGGCGCAACTTTTTAAAACGGTAACCCGTATATCCATCCAATCAAGTTACAAAGGCGCCTTCATCATGACCACTCCAACCTCCGTCGTTCACTACCGCCATGTCGATGCCGACGGCGTACGCATGTTCTACCGCGAAGCCGGCGACCCCTCGGCGCCGGTCATGTTGCTGCTGCATGGCTTCCCCAGTTCGTCGCATATGTACCGTGACCTGATCCCGTTGCTCGCTACACGCTTTCGAGTGATCGCGCCGGATTTGCCGGGCTTTGGCTTCACCGAAGTCCCGGCCCAGCGCGACTACCACTACAGCTTCGATAACCTGGCGATCACCGTCGGGCATTTTGTCGATGCGCTGGAATTGACGCGTTACGCGTTGTACGTCTTCGACTACGGCGCACCCGTAGGTCTGCGCCTGGCAGTGGCACACCCTGAACGGGTCAGCGCGCTCGTCTCGCAAAACGGTAACGCCTACCTCGAAGGCCTGGGCGACGCCTGGGCACCCATTCGCGCCTATTGGGCCGAACCAAGCCAGGCCAACCGCGAGGTGATCCGCAACGCGGTGATCAGCCTGGAAGGCACGCGCTACCAATACCTGCACGGTGTCCATCAACCCGAACGGGTTGCGCCGGAGTCCTACATGCTCGACGTACTGCTCATGCAGCGCCCCGGCAATGACGAGATCCAGTTGGACCTGTTCCTCGACTACCGCAACAACCTGACGCTGTACCCTGCGTTCCAGGCCTTCTTCAGGGCCAAACACGTGCCGACACTGGTGATCTGGGGCCAGAACGATCCGTTCTTCATCCCCCCGGGTGCTCACGCTTATAAAACCGACAACCCAAACGCCGTGGTGGAACTGCTCGACACCGGGCACTTCGCCCTGGAAACCCACGCAGCCCACATCGCCGGGCGGATTCACGCGGTACTGGGAAACGCCATCAACTGATGGCAACCCACGAAACGCGCCGTTCGTCCAGTGAATAAAACAGAGTAGCCGGGTGTCATGGGCCCTGTTAAAACAGCGAAAAGCCTCATTAACGCTGGAGAGACATCCCATGAGCACCTGGCCCGACACCCGCATCATCGACCTGCTGGGGATCGAACTGCCCATCATCCAGGCGCCCATGGCCGTAGGCACAACCACGGCCATGGTCATCGAGGCCAACAAAGCTGGCGCGCTGGGCTCATTGCCAGCGGCGGCACTGAGTCTTGCGCAATTGCGCGAAGCGCTGACCGCCATCCGTGAGGCCAGCCCACGCCCGATCAACGTCAACTTCTTCTGCCACCAGCCTCCAGCCCCCGACGCCGCGCGCGATCGGCGCTGGAAGGACTTGCTGGAACCCTACTACCGCGAATTGGGTGCCGATTTTGAGGCGCCAACGCCCGTGTCCAACCGCGAGCCATTCAACGAAGCCGCGTGCCAGGTCATCGAGGAATTCCGTCCCGAAGTCGTCAGCTTTCACTTCGGCCTGCCGGAAAAAAACCTGCTGGATCGAGTAAAAGCCACGGGTGCGAAAGTGTTGTCCTCGGCCACCACGGTGGAAGAAGCGATCTGGCTGGAGCAGCACGGCTGCGACGCAATTATCGCCATGGGCAGTGAAGCGGGCGGCCATCGTGGCTTGTTTCTCACCGACGACCTCAATACCCAGATCGGCCTTTTCGCCCTGCTGCCGCAAGTGGTCGACGCCGTCAGCGTGCCGGTGATTGCCGCCGGAGGGATCGGTGATGCACGCGGGATTGTCGCGGCCTTTGCCCTGGGCGCCTCGGCGGTGCAAATCGGTACAGCTTACCTGTTTACGCCTGAAGCCAATGTCACCCCTTCGCACCACCACGCACTGCGCCATGCCCAGGCCAGCGAAACCGCGCTGACCAATCTGTTCACCGGTCGCCCGGCACGGGGCATCGTCAACCGTGTGATGCGTGAGTTGGGCGCAATCAACCCAGCCGCCCCGGCATTCCCCACCTCCGGCGGCGCGTTGATACCGCTCAAGGCCAAGGATGAAGCGGGCTTCAGCAATTTATGGTCCGGCCAGGCGCTGCGCCTGGGCAAAGACACCACCACCTATGACCTGACGCGCGAACTGGCGGAGCAGGCCCTGGCCAAACTCAACCCGTAGCACCTGTGGCAACTTTGCACTGTACCGGCAATGGCCAACCGCTATATATTCCCATACATAGCGGTTAAGCCTTCTACCTATAACAAGCCGTACACCCTCAAAGGAGCTGCTTCATGACGATTCACGCCTCACGCCTGGCCATCCTGGTCGCTGCCCTCGCCTTCGGTTCGGCCCATGCCGATGAAGTCCAGGTGGCTGTCGCCGCCAACTTCACCGCACCGATCCAGGCGATTGCCGCCGACTTCGAAAAAGACACCGGCCACAAACTGGTCGCAGCCTACGGTGCCACCGGCCAGTTCTACACACAGATCAAGAATGGCGCGCCGTTCGAAGTGTTCCTGAGCGCCGACGACACCACCCCGCAAAAGCTCGAAACCGAAGGCGACACCGTCAAAGGCTCGCGCTTCACCTACGCCGTCGGCACCCTGGCGCTGTGGTCGGCCAAGGAAGGTTACGTCGATGCCAAAGGCGACGTGCTGAAGAAAAACGAGTTCAAGCATTTGTCGATCGCCAACCCGAAAGCCGCGCCATACGGCCTGGCCGCTACCCAAGTGCTGGCCAAGGAAGGGCTGACCGAGAAGGTCAAAGACAAGATCGTCGAAGGCCAGAACATCACCCAGGCCTACCAGTTCGTGTCCACCGGCAACGCCGAGCTGGGCTTTGTGGCCTTGTCGCAGATCTACAAAGACGGCAAAGTCACCAGCGGTTCAGCGTGGATCGTTCCCGCGGCCATGCACGACCCGATCAAACAAGACGCAGTGATCCTCAACAAGGGCAAGGACAGTGCTGCTGCCAAGGCACTGGTTGATTACCTCAAGGGGCCTAAAGCTGCTGCTGTCATCAAGTCCTATGGTTACGAGCTGGCCAAGTAAATGCCGTTATCGAGTGCCGATTTTTCCGCTATCTGGTTGACCATCAAACTGGCGTCACTGACTACCGTGATCCTGCTGGTCATCGGCACTCCGATTGCCCTGTGGTTGTCGCGCACCCGCTCCTGGTGGCGCGGCCCCATTGGCGCCATCGTCGCTCTGCCGTTGGTGTTGCCACCGACGGTGATCGGTTTCTACCTGCTGTTGACCATGGGCCCCAATGGCTACTTCGGCCAGTTCACCCAATGGCTGGGCCTGGGCACCCTCACCTTCAGCTTCGCCGGGCTGGTTATTGGCTCGGTGATCTATTCCATGCCGTTTGTGGTGCAGCCGTTGCAAAACGCCTTCTCCGCGATCGGCACACGCCCGTTGGAAGTGGCCGCAACCTTGCGGGCCAATCCTTGGGACACGTTCTTCACGGTCATTTTGCCCCTGGCGCGGCCAGGGTTTATCACCGCCTCCATCCTGGGTTTTGCGCACACCGTCGGTGAATTCGGCGTGGTGCTGATGATCGGCGGCAACATCCCGGACAAGACCCGGGTGGTGTCGGTGCAGATCTACGACCATGTGGAAGCCATGGAATATGCCCAGGCCCATTGGCTGGCCGGCTCCATGGTGGTGTTCGCGTTCCTGGTGTTGCTGGCGCTGTATTCCAGCCGTAAAACCAAGATGGGCTGGAGTTGATGTCGATGATTGATGTACGTCTGAACCACAAGTATTCGGGCTTTGCCCTGGAGGTGGACCTGCACGTGCCCGGTCGCGGCGTGACAGCGCTGTACGGGCATTCCGGTTCCGGCAAGACCACTTGCCTGCGCTGTATTGCGGGGCTTGAGCGTGCCGAAGATGGCTTTGTCCAGATCAACGATGAAGTCTGGCAAGACAGTCGCAACGGGTTGTTCGTACCGCCCCATAAACGCGCGCTGGGCTACGTGTTTCAGGAGGCCAGCCTGTTCCCTCATCTGTCGGTGCGGGCCAATCTGGAGTTCGGCCTCAAGCGTATTCCCCGACAGCAGCGCCGTGTGGATATGGCCCATGCCACCGAGTTGCTGGGCATCGGCCACCTGCTCGATCGCCATCCCCAGCACCTTTCCGGCGGTGAGCGCCAGCGCATCGGCATCGCCCGCGCGTTGCTCACCAGCCCCAGTCTGTTGTTGATGGACGAGCCCCTGGCCGCCCTCGACAGCCAGCGCAAAAGCGAGATCCTGCCGTACCTCGAACGCCTGCACGATGAACTGGATATCCCGGTGCTGTACGTCAGCCATGCCCAGGATGAAGTGGCGCGCCTGGCCGACCACATCGTCTTGCTCAGCGACGGCAAGGCCCTGGCCAGCGGCCCCATCGGCGAAACCCTGGCGCGGCTCGACCTGCCCCTGGCGCTGGGTGACGATGCCGGTGTGGTGATCAACGGTGCAGTCAGTGCCTACGACGATCACTATCAGTTGCTCACCCTGCAACTGCCCGCCAGCGCCCTGCACATGCGTGTGGCCCATGCGCCATTGGCGGTAGGCAAGGCGCTGCGGATCAAGGTGCAGGCGCGGGATGTGAGCCTCAGCCTGCAAGCGGAGGAACACAGCAGCATCCTCAACCGCTTGCCGGTTACGGTCACGCAAGAGATTTCAGCGGACAACAGCGCGCATGTGCTGGTGCGCCTGGACGCGGGCGGCACGCCGTTGCTGGCGCGCATCACGCGTTTCTCACGCGACCAGTTGCAATTGCACCCCGGCCAGAGGCTCTGGGCACAGATCAAGGCCGTCGCGGTGTTGGCGTAAGCAACCTTTTGGCACGACCGCACACCGCTGCGGTCCATCAGACATACCGGCCTGATTTGTTGCCAAGGAACCCGCCTCATGTCCGACTCTGCGCTGCCCCGCGACCTGCATTACGTTGACGACACCCAGCCCGGCATCCGCCGCAAGACGCTGCGGGGCAAGTTCCAGTATTTCGACCCCAAGGGTGAGCGCATCCACGACGCCGACGAGATCAAGCGCCTGAACGCCCTCGCCGTCCCGCCGGCTTACACTGACGTGTGGATCTGCGCCGACCCGCGCGGCCACCTGCAGGCCACCGGCCGCGACGCCCGTGGCCGCAAGCAATACCGTTATCACCCGCGCTGGCGCGAAGTGCGCGACACGGACAAGTACTCGCGGCTGCAAGAATTCGGCAATGCTCTGCCCAAGCTGCGCAAGCAGCTGGAAGCGCAAATCGCCGAACCCGGATTTACCCGCGAAAAGGTGCTGGCCACCGTGGTGACGCTGCTCGACGCTACGCTGATCCGCGTCGGCAATACCCAGTACGCCCGCGACAACAAGTCCTATGGGCTGACCACCCTGCGCACCCGCCATGTGGATGTCAAAGGCAGCGAAATCAAGTTCCAGTTTCGCGGCAAGAGCGGCGTCGAGCACCAAATCAGCGTTAAAGACCGGCGACTGGCAACCGTGGTCAAGCGCTGCCTGGAATTGCCGGGCCAAAACCTGTTCCAGTACCTGGATGAGGATGGCGAGCGGCACACCGTCAGCTCCCAAGACGTGAATGATTACCTGCACAAACTCACCGGCGCCGACTTCACCGCCAAGGATTACCGCACCTGGGCCGGCACCGCCATGGCGTTGGCCGTGTTGCGGGAACTGGAGTGGCAGCCTGAGTCCGATGCCAAAAGGCATGTTGTGTCGATGGTCAAGGATGTCGCCAAACAGCTTGGCAACACCCCAGCGGTGTGCCGCAAGTGCTACATCCACCCTGCCGTGCTGGAGCATTTCAGCCTCGGCGAACTCTCCAAGCTGCCCAAGCCGCGCATCCGCAAAGGGCTCAAGGCTGAAGAAGTGGCCTTGGCGATGTTTCTTGAGCAACTGGCGGCGCACTTGCCGAAAAAAGCCAAGACGGGTTAGGCTTTGCCTCCCTTCTGATCCGCAGGACGACCGCCGACGTGAACCACTAAGCCTTCCAAAATGTATCTGCAACAAGCCGCCTGGCGCGCTTGTTGGCCTGTCCGACATTTTTTTGGAGGTGCTGATGACTGACGTCAACCGGCTGCCCGTCCTTGTTTCCCTGCAACACCTGAGTTTCCAGTTCGCCAATGGCGAGACCTTGCTGGATGACCTGACCCTGTCCATCGATCACGTGCCTACCGGCATTGTGGGGCGCAATGGTCGCGGCAAAAGTATTCTTGCCCGGTTGATCGCTGGGCTGCTGCCACCCTCCTCCGGATCGCTGAATGGCCCTGCCCGAGTGATCTACGTGGCGCAGAGCATCACGGTTGCGCCAGGGGAAACGGTCGCCGATCTCACCGGCACCGCCGTGATATTGGCCGCCCTTGAACGCATGGTTCGAGGCGCCGCACGGATCGAAGATCTGGAGTTGATCGACGACCGTTGGGACCTGGCCGAGCGTTTGCGCAGCGCCCTGGATGGCGCGGGGCTGGCGCAGCTGGCTTTTGATACCCCCGCCGACCAACTCAGCGGCGGTCAGTTGGCCAGGGTCGCGATTATCGGCGCGCTGCTGGCTGCGCCGCCGTTGCTGGTGCTCGACGAACCCACCAACCACCTCGACAGTGATGGCCGCGCGTGGCTGCTGCGCGTGCTCGACGCTTGGCGGGGTGGCCTGGTGGTGGTCAGCCATGATCGGCAATTGCTCAACGCCATGGCGCGCATCATTGAACTGTCGCCCCTCGGCGTGAACGTCTATGGCGGCAACTACGAGGCCTATCGGCTGCAGCGTGATACCGAACAACAGGCCGCCAGCGCCGCGCTCGACCATGCACGCCTGGAGCGCAGTCGCGAACGGCGGCGGCTGCAAAAAGACCACGACAGCCTGCAACGCAACGCCGCGCGCTCACGCAAGCATGCAGAAACCGCCAACGTCGACCGCTTCACCAAGGCGCGCTGGAAAGGCGCCGCCACCGAGATCGTCAGCACCGTGCGTAGCGCGCATTGGCAACATAAACACGAACTGGATGCCCAGGTGCGCCAGGCTTATGAACGGGTCGAAGATGAAACGCCGACCTTGTTGGCATTGCCCGCCTCAGCGGTGCCCAACGGGCGACAGGTGCTGTCGTTGGTGGACGCACAGTTACCGTGGCTGCCGTCGACTTCTCTGAATCTGCATCTCGCCGGTCCGGTGCGCGTCGCCGTGCGTGGGCCCAACGGCTGCGGCAAGTCCACGTTGCTGAAGGTACTGGCCGGTCAATGGCAGGTCGTCGCGGGTGAATGCAGGGTGCATCTGCCCTGCGCCTACATTGATCAGCACCTTGCGCTGCTGGACGATCAGCGCTCCATCGTTGAACAGCTCAACCTGCTCGATACCCCCCTGGCCGAAGCCCAACTGCGCACGCGCCTGGCGTTGCTGCAACTGGATGCCTTGCGCGTCACCCAACCCACCGGGCAACTCAGCGGCGGCGAACGCTTGAAAGCCGCGATGGCGATTGCCTTGTGGCGCGAAGTGCCGGCGCAACTGCTGTTACTGGACGAACCGACCAACCATTTGGACCTGGAGTCGGTGATGGCTTTCGAGCAAGCGCTGCAAGGTTTCAACGGGGCGATGCTGGTGGTGTCCCATGATGCGGCGTTCATCCGATCGATCAAGCCCACCCATTTCCTGGATTGGCATCGCACCGGTTGGTCGTTGAAGCCTGCTTGAGGTCATTGCACGTGCGCGTAAAGCGTCCTACGGTAGTGGCCGGATAATCTCACCGAGGAACCCGGCCCTATGCTGCCTTCGCCCCGCAAGCCTTACGCCAATGCTGCACTGGCCCATCGACAGCGCTGGCGTGGCCGGGTCGGGCTGATGCTGGTGGCCAGCCTTTCAGTACTGGCGGGGATGACCGATGCCATCGGCTTCATGGCGAGCGGCGACTTCGTTTCGTTCATGAGCGGCAACACCACGCGCCTGGCGGTGGCGATCAGCGCGGGTGATCTTGGGCTGACCGGGCGGCTGTTGTTGCTAGTAGCAACATTTGTGGTCGGTAACGCACTGGGTGTGCTGGTCAGTCGACTCAGCCGTCGTCATGCCCTGCCTTTGCTGCTGTGTATTGCGGCCTTGTTGTGCGGCGCGGCATGGCTGCCTTTCACTGACACACTGCTCGCGCTGCTGGCGGCAATCATTGCGATGGGCATGCTCAATGCGGCGGTGGAAGAGGTCAACGGACTCCCCGTAGGGCTGACTTACGTCACTGGCGCACTGTCACGCTTTGGTCGTGGGCTGGGACGCTGGTTGCTCGGAGAACGACGCACGGGCTGGCGCGTGCAATTGATCCCATGGACCGGCATGTTCGTGGGCGCGGTGATTGGCGCGCTGCTGGAGCAGCAGATGGGCTTGAAGGCGCTGATGGTCAGCGGGGTACTGGCGGGGTTGTTGGGGTTGGTGTCACTGAAGATTCCCCGTCGCTGGCACCTGGGTTACATGCCGCGTTGAAGAAAAGGAGGGATGCTCGCCCGACGTTTAGGCCTCGACGTCCGTGTACTGGTAAAGAGCCATCATGTCGGGCGAGCGGGTGAATCATAAGCTAATGCCCGGCGGCTGTCGTGCCAGGCATTTCCTAAATCGTCTAAGGCAATGGATTACAGGCAGGTCGCGAGTGCGGCCAAACGACGCTTGGCGGGCATGTTGTCTTCTGCGGCGTAGTACTTGATGGAAGAACCGGCACCCGCGTTTTGCACGTCGACGAAGTAATCGCCAGCGGTGGTGTAGACGGTGTAGCCGCCCGCCGCGATCGGCTCCTTGAAGCCGCCGGCATCAACGCCGAACACGCTTTCGTCCTGCCAGCCGAACTGCACGCATTCGGCAACAACCAGGGTGGCCTTGTCCGAAGCCAGGGTCTTGTAGGGCGTGCCTGCGCGCGCTTCTTTCATCTTCGAGCCCGCGCAACCGGCCAGGGCCGCCAATACCAGTGCGCCAATTACCACCTTGTGCATGCCATTGCTCCGTTGGAAAAAAACGCGACTGTACCATTGCCACAGGCTCTACTGACGGCTGTATGAACTTTGTTTCACTGTAAAGAGAGCAGGCGCCGCCTATAGTGGCGACGCTCATTTTTAGAAGTCTCCCTTCGGCCCGCTCTCCCGCGGGCTTTTTTTCGCCTGGGTTTTAGAGCAACCAGCGGAACAGATAGAACAACGCCATGCTCAGCAACACCGTGACCAGCACATTGCGCGTCCAGAACATCAACGCCACTGCGCTGATACCCGCCAACAGGTAGGGGTTGGCCGGACTGAGGTTCAGATGATGGTCCGCCAGGAAAATGATCGGCCCGCAAATCGCCGTGAGCATGCCCGGCACCGCAAACCCGAGAAACTCCCGCGCGCCACGGTTGAGGCGCACCGGCAGGCGCGGCTCGATAAACAGGTAACGGTTGAGAAAGACCGCGAGGCCCATTATCACAATCATCAGGAAGATCATGGCTGCCCTACTCCCAATCGCTTGCAGGCGTAACCCGCGCACATGCCCAACAGGCCGGACACCACCACCGCCGATTCCCAGTGCAGGAAGCTCAACCACACCGAAAACAGCAGTGAAACCGCCACGCAGACCACCGTGGGAATATCCCGCACCACCGGCGTGATCAACGCGATAAACGTGGCGGCAATGGAAAACTCCAGCCCCAGTTGATCAAGGCCGGGAATGCTTTTACCGAGCACAATGCCCGCCAGGGTGAACAGGTTCCAGGCGATGTAGAACGTCAGCCCGACGCCCAGCGCATACCAACGGTTAAAGGTCTCGCGGTCATAGTGGCTGACCAGTGCGAAGAATTCGTCGGTCAACAGAAAGCCCAGGCTGATACGCCAGCGGGTCTTGAGGGGAGAAAGGATCGGCCGCAGGTGCATGCCATACAGCAGATGCTGGGAGGTCAGCAGCAAGGTGGTCAGCACGATGGAAATCAGGCTGGCGCCACTCTTGACCATCCCAATGGCAACCAGTTGCGCCGCACCGGCAAACACGATGGCGGATAAGCCCTGGGCTTCCAACGGGCTGAATTGCGCATCGATGGCCATGGAACCGGCCAGCAGGCCCCAAGGCGCGCAGGCCAGGGACAAGGGAATAACGGCAATGGCGCCGCGAGCGAAGGCGTAATGCGGTAAGGCGGTAGGCATGGAAACGGCTCATCGACAGACAGTCGACAAGCATGCCAGCGCAACAACGGGCTTGTCTTGAACGATCTTGCTCAGGCGAGCCTGACCGACACCTGCTCCACCGAATCACGCGCTTCGCGCAACTCATAGGCATCCTGGTTGAGCCGGTGGATGGTATTGAGCAGACGCTGGCGCAGCACTTCATCGCCGAGTTTTTCGACGGCGCGCATCAGGTCGAACGCAGCGGTTTCGTTATTTTCCGCGACGGAATCGAGGGTCTTGCGCAGGTTGCGAGTGGCACGGGTCACGCGGGGTCTTCCTTCATCAGCAATGGGCAGGCACTTTAGGACATTCGTGTTTCATTTTAATTTCAAACACTTGTGGCGGATTTCAAGGCATTTGATCCATATCAATTGAAACAGGGTTTGACTGATACATATGGAAATACGTATATTCGGATAACCATATATACAAAGGCCTTGGCCATGCCGGACTCCCTCTCCCCGCCCACCCTCTTCAAATGCCTGGCCGATGCCACCCGTGCCCGCCTGACATTACTGATCCTGCGTGAAGGCGAACTTTGCGTGTGCGAACTGATCCATGCCTTGGACGACAGCCAGCCGAAAATCTCCCGGCACCTGGCGCAACTGCGCAGCTGCGGGTTGCTGCAGGACCGTCGTCAGGGTCAATGGATCTACTACCGCATCAACCCAGCGTTGCCCGAGTGGGTGACGCAGGTGCTGCACACCACCTTGCAAGCCAACCAGCCATGGTTGCACAGCGACGCACAGCGTCTGGATGCAATGGGCGACAGACCACAACGGGCCAGCACTTGCTGCTGAGCCATCGGAGCCTTTATTCATGCTTGTCGCAATTGCCATTTTTATCTTCACCATCGTCCTGGTCATCTGGCAGCCCAAAGGTTTGGGCGTCGGCTGGAGCGCCACGATGGGCGCGATCCTGGCCCTCGCCTGCGGCGTGATCAGCCTGACTGACATTCCGGTGGTGTGGCACATCATCTGGAATGCCACGGGGACCTTTGTCGCGCTGATCATCATCAGCCTGTTGCTTGACGAAGCCGGCTTCTTCGCCTGGACCGCACTCCACGTCGCACGCTGGGGTCGTGGACGTGGCCGACGCTTGTTTGCCTATATGGTGCTGCTCGGCGCCTTGGTCTCGGCGCTGTTCGCCAACGACGGCGCGGCACTGATCCTCACGCCCATCGTAATGTCGATGCTGCTGGCGCTGCGCTTTTCTCCGGCGGCCACCCTGGCGTTCGTCATGGGCGCGGGCTTTATCGCCGACACGGCGAGCCTGCCGCTGGTGGTGTCGAACCTGGTGAACATTGTCTCGGCGGATTACTTCAAGATCGGCTTCAACGAATACGCCGCCGTGATGGTGCCGGTGAACTTTGTCAGCGTTGCGGCCACGCTGGCGGTGCTGCTGTGGTTCTTCCGCCGCGACATCCCGCAGACCTACGACCCCGCCGACCTCGCAGACCCTGCCAGTGCCATCCACGACCGCGCGACTTTCCGCGCCGGCTGGTGGGTGCTCGGCATCCTGCTGGTAGGCTGCTTTGCCCTGGAACCACTGGGCATTCCGATCAGCGCGATTTCCGCCGTGTGCGCCGTGCTCCTGTTGGTGATCGCCGCCAAGGGCCATAAGATCTCCACGCGTAAAGTACTGAAGGAAGCGCCGTGGCAGATCGTGGTTTTTTCCCTCGGTATGTACCTGGTGGTCTATGGCTTGCGTAACGCCGGCCTCACCACCTACCTGGCGACCTGGCTCGATACCTTCGCCACTTACGGCGTGTGGGGCGCAGCCATGGGCACGGGCGTGCTGACGGCGTTGCTGTCCTCGGCGATGAACAACCTGCCGACGGTGTTGATCGGCGCGCTGTCCATCGAGTCCAGCCATGCCGTGGGCGTGGTCAAGGACGCGATGATCTACGCCAACGTGATCGGCAGTGACCTGGGCCCGAAAATCACCCCTATCGGCAGCCTCGCTACCTTGCTGTGGCTGCACATCCTGGCGCGCAAAGGCATCACCATCACCTGGGGCTACTACTTCAAGGTCGGCATTGTGCTGACCTTGCCGGTGCTGTTGATCACCCTCGCCGCCCTTGCCTTGCGACTGAGTATCTAACGATGAAAGTCCTGTTCATGTGTACCGCCAACAGCTGCCGCAGCATCTTGTCCGAAGCGATGTTCAACCACCTGGCGCCGGAAGGTTTCGAGGCGATCAGCTCCGGCAGCTTTCCCAAGGGCCAGGTCCTGCCACGCAGCCTGAGCACCTTGCAGGCCGCCGGTATCAGCACCGACGGCTTGTACAGCAAGGGCAACGACGCGTTCGAAGGCAGCCCGCCGGACGTGGTGATTACCGTGTGCGACAAGGCGGCCGGCGAAGCGTGCCCGGTGTATTTCGGGCCGGCGGTGAAGGCGCACTGGGGGTTGGAAGACCCTTCGGATGTGCAGGGTGACGACGCGAGTGTGCAGGCGGCATTCGACGCCACGCTGAAGACCATTGCCACTCGCTGCCGGGCGTTTTTTATCCTGCCGTTTGCCGAGCTCAGCCCAACTGAACTCAAGGCAGAACTCGCCCGAATTGCCGAGCTGTAACCGGAGGTTCCATGACCACCCTGCCCAACCTGGACCTGTCGCTGTTCCCGTCAAATGCGCACGGCTCGGCCCAACCACCGCGTATCCTGCTGCTCTACGGATCGACCCGAGAGCGCTCGTTCAGCCGCCTGCTGGTGGAAGAAGCCGCGCGCCTGTTGCAGCACTTCGGCGCGCAAACGCGCATCTTCAACCCCAGCGGTTTACCACTGCCGGATGATGCCCCCAGCGATCACCCCAAGGTACAAGAGCTGCTGGAACTGATGCAGTGGTCCGAAGGCCAGGTGTGGTGCTCGCCCGAGCGCCACGGCTCGATGTCAGCGGTGTTCAAGGCACAGCTCGACTGGGTGCCGCTGGCCCTTGGCGCGGTGCGCCCGACCCAAGGTAAAACCCTAGCGGTGATGCAGGTGTCCGGCGGCTCCCAGTCGTTCAACACGGTTAACCAGTTGCGCGTGCTGGGGCGCTGGATGCGCATGTTCACCATCCCCAATCAATCCTCGGTGCCCAAGGCCTTCATGGAGTTCGACGATCAGGACCGCATGAAGCCCTCTGCCCTGTACGACCGTGTGGTCGACGTGATGGAGGAACTGGTGAAGTTTACCCTGCTGCTGCGCGAGCGCCCCGACCTGGTGGACCGCTATTCGGAGCGCAAGGAAAGCGCCGACGAACTCTCGCAGCGTGTCAATCAACGGTCGATTTGAGCCCGTCTGCCAGCGTATGCTCACGCACTTTCCTGAAAGGACGCGGGCATGCTGACCATCTTCTTTTACGCATTGGTATTCGGTTTTGTGTTCTGCCTCTCGCCCGGCGCGGTGCTGGCAGAGACTTTGCGCCGTGGCTTGCTGCACGGCTTCACACCGGCCCTGCTGGTGCAGTTTGGCTCACTGGTGGGCGATGCGGTGTGGGCAGTGATCGGCCTGACCGGGATCGCTTTGCTGATCCAACATGATGCCGTGCGCGTGCCGCTGACGGTGGTCTGTGCGGTGTACCTGGCCTGGCTCGGCATTCGCAGCCTGATCGACGCCTGGAAGCTACCTGAGTCAGACGATGCACCCGCCAGCACTCGGCAAAACGCACTGGCCACCGGGGCGGCGATCTCCCTGGCCAACCCGAAAAACATTGTTTACTGGGGCGCGTTGGGCAGCGCGTTGTCGGGCATCGTCGGCACCACGCCCAGCCACGGGCAGACGCTGATGTTCTTTGCCGGGTTCATGCTGGCGTCGGTGCTGTCGTGCTTTCTGATCGCGGGGCTGGTCAATATGTTGCGCCAGAACGCGTCACCGTTGTGGCAACGTATCAGTTATGGCACCTGTGGCGTGGTATTGATCTATCTGGCCGTTCTGGCCGCACAGGGTATCTAAAGTTATATACCCACTAACTTTCGAATGCCGATTATCTGAATGAACTCTGAACACCGGACAATTTAACTAATCATGCGTTGACATTTTGTAACCGTCTGAGTAGATTGCCCGTGCCTGCAATTGGGGCCTTTTTTAAACCTCACAAAAGAAGCCAATGGACACAGTATCTAGTCGCTGTCCGAGCACCGCTTACGCGGGCATCGGGCGCCAAACCCAGAATATGACAGGACTCGCCTCCCCGGTCCGGTAAGCTGCGCTAGAGCTCGATGCTCCACCGTAACTGCCTCGCCGGTAGCCTGTCCGGTCCCGAGGTGTGTTATGACCTTCCAAGCCCTTGTTTTGCCTGATGTACGCACATTAGCGGCCGCCCTGCGCGCCAAGCTGTGCCGTGAGCCCGTAGGCTTTTCCCCTACCCGCTCAGCGTTTGCTGCACCCTCCCCTCAAGTGCGCCCGGCCTACCCGCTGGCGCATTGGCGTATCTGCCCGGAAAGCGGCCAACTGGTGCAGCACTGGGATCACGCCGACCCTCAAGACCCGCAGAGACCCAAGGTTTCCCGCCTGGCACAGGCCAGCTTGATGCTCGGTCTTTATGTGAGCACTCGCGCCGCCTGACCCGGCTGGAAACAGCAACTTCCTGATCCCTGTTCTGGAGTTCTTTATGAACACGTCCAGTAGTAGCCCGCTGCGCGCTAGTTAACTAACGCGCTGTTAGCGGGCACTGTAGAAGTTATGTGAACACCTTATTTAAACCGATCGCGAAGTTAGCGACTCGGCATGCTTTCGCTCGCCTGTCTTCAGGTAAGTACCGGGTATGTTTTGTCGAAAATTGGCGACAGGAGTACAGACAATGAGCGCCGTAAAAAACCCGCCTCTGCACAAAAAGAATGGCACCGACGCCGACACCAAACTGTCGATGCGTGCCGCCCGCGAAGCCCACAACGGCCTGTCGGCCACCCTGGCGAACGTACGTGCCACCCAGGACGGCCTGACCGAACTGGACGCTTGCGCTCGCCTGCAACGCGAAGGCTACAACGAAGTCGCCCACGACAAGCCGCCTCACGCCATCGTCCAGTTCCTGCAGGCACTGAATAACCCCTTTATCTACGTGCTGCTGACCCTGGCCGGTATCAGTTTCTTCACCGACTGCTGGCTGCCGATGCAGGAAGGCGAAGACGCTGACCCAACCAAAGTCATCATCATCATGACCATGGTGCTACTCAGCAGCCTGCTGCGCTTCTGGCAGGAACACCGTTCGGCCAAATCCGCCGAAGCCCTGAAAGCCATGGTACGCACCACGGCCACCGTGTTGCGCCGTGAGCAAGTCGGTTCGCAACCGACTCTGCGCGAAGTGCCGATGCGCGAACTGGTGGCCGGCGATATCGTGCAGCTGTCGGCGGGCGACATGATCCCGGCGGACATCCGCCTGATCGAATCCCGCGACCTGTTCATCAGCCAGGCAGTGCTCACCGGCGAAGCCTTGCCGGTGGAAAAGTACGACACCCTGGGTAACGTCACGCAGAAATCCGCCGGGCCGGTGGTGGCCGACCAGGGCAACCTGCTGGACCTGCCGAACATCTGCTTCATGGGGACCAACGTGGTCAGTGGTCGCGCCAAAGCCGTGGTCGTTGCCACCGGGCCGCGCACCTACTTTGGCTCCCTGGCCAAGGCGATTGTCGGCTCCCGTGTGCAAACCGCGTTCGACCGTGGGGTGAACAGCGTCAGCTGGTTGCTGATCCGTTTCATGTTGGTGATGGTGCCGATCGTGTTCCTGCTCAACGGCTTCTCCAAGGGCGACTGGGGCGATGCCTTCCTGTTTGCCCTGGCGGTGGCCGTCGGCCTCACCCCGGAAATGCTGCCGATGATCGTCAGCGCCAACCTGGCCAAGGGCGCCACCGCCATGGCCAAGCGCAAAGTGGTGGTCAAGCGCCTCAACGCAATCCAGAACTTTGGTTCGATGGACGTGCTGTGCACCGACAAGACCGGCACCCTGACCCAGGACAAGATCATCCTCGAACATCACGTCAACGCCTTTGGCCAGCGCGATGATGCGGTGCTGTCCCTGGCCTGGCTCAACAGTCATCACCAGAGCGGCATGAAGAACCTGATGGACCAGGCGGTGGTGGAATTCTCGGAGCAGAACCCGAAGTTCAAGGTGCCGTTCGCCTACAGCAAGGTTGACGAATTGCCGTTCGACTTCGTGCGCCGTCGCCTGTCGATCGTGGTCAAGGATGCCGCCGACGACCAACTGCTGGTGTGCAAAGGCGCTGTGGAAGAGATGCTGAGCATTTCCACTCACGTCATGGAGGCCGGCGCCGCCGTGCCGCTGGATGATCGTCGCCGTGAAGAACTGCTGGCGATTGCCAACGACTACAACGAAGACGGTTTCCGTGTGCTGGTGGTCGCCACCCGCCACATTCCGAAATCCATGGCACGTCAGCAATACACCACTGCCGATGAGCGCAACCTGGTGATCCAGGGCTTCCTGACCTTCCTTGATCCACCGAAGGAAACTGCCGGCCCTGCCATTGCTGCACTGCAACAGATCGGCGTGGCCATCAAGGTGCTGACCGGCGACAACGCCGTGGTCACCAGCAAGATCTGCCGCCAGGTCGGTCTCGATCCAGGCCAGCCGCTGCTGGGGGCTGAAATTGAAGCCATGGACGACGCCACGCTGCTGCGCCGTGTGGAAGAGCGCACCGTGTTCGCCAAGCTGACACCGCTGCAGAAGTCCCGCGTGCTCAAGGCGCTGCAAGCCAACGGCCACACCGTGGGTTTCCTGGGTGATGGGATCAACGATGCACCGGCACTGCGCGACGCCGACGTGGGTATCTCGGTCGACACGGCCACCGATATCGCCAAGGAATCGGCCGACATCATCCTGCTGGAAAAGAGCTTGATGGTGCTGGAAGAAGGCGTGCTCAAGGGCCGCGAAACCTTCGGCAACATCATGAAGTACCTGAACATGACGGCCAGCTCCAACTTCGGCAACGTGTTCTCGGTGCTGGTGGCCAGTGCGTTCATTCCGTTCCTGCCGATGCTGTCGATTCACCTGTTGCTGCAGAACCTGATGTACGACATCTCCCAGCTGGCTTTGCCGTGGGACAAGATGGACAAGGAGTACCTGGCCAAGCCGCGTAAGTGGGATGCGAAGAACATCGGCCGGTTCATGATCTGGATCGGGCCGACCTCGTCGATCTTCGACATCACCACCTTTGCGCTGATGTGGTTCGTGTTCGCGGCCAACAGTGTGGAAATGCAGACCCTGTTCCAGTCCGGCTGGTTCATCGAGGGGCTGCTCTCGCAAACCCTGGTCGTGCACATGCTGCGGACCCGTAAGATCCCGTTCTTCCAGAGCACCGCCGCGTGGCCGGTGTTGATGATGACCTGTGTGGTGATCGTGCTGGGGATCTACGTGCCGTTCTCGCCACTGGGCACCCTGGTGGGCCTGCAACCGCTGCCGCTGGCGTACTTCCCATGGCTGGTGGGCACCCTGCTCAGCTACTGCTGCGTGGCCCAACTGATGAAGACGATCTACATCCGCCGCTTCAAGCAGTGGTACTGATCCCCCCCGCCGTTTAAACGGTGGCGGTCGCCCGGCCGCCACCGTGCAACACAAGGAATCACCTTATGCGCGTCTTGATCTGTGCAGGTCGTCATTACGCCGACACCAAAATGTCCCGCCAAGTGCTGGACGCTTACCACCGCCTGCGCCCGGTGCAGGTATTGATCCACGGCGGCAACCAATTCCTCGGCAGCGACGTCGAGGACTGGGCACGGGAACTGGGCATCGACGTGGTGCGCTACCCGCCCAACTGGCAACGCCACGGCAAGCAGGCGGAACGCCAGCGCAACCATTTCATGCTGACCGACAGCCGCCCAGATGTGGTCATCGCCCTGCCCGGCGGGGACGACACCTCAGAGCTGGTCTGCCAGGCCAAAGCCAGCGGCATTTCGGTGCTGACCGTAGAAAGCTGAATTCATGCGAGGTGCATCATGCACAAAAAACACACCCCACCACGCCAGGACGGGTTCGCCAAATACCGTGCGCGTCACTACCGCGGTGCACGTCACACCCTGTTGCTGCTGCCACCGGCCAAACGTCGCGCGTTGCAGCGCAACCTGATCTTTATCGGGTTGACCCTGGGCATCCTGTTGACGATTGCCTTGCTGTCCAAGGCCAACGCGGCCGGTGGTTCGTACGTGGTCGATGACGGCGCGATCAATGCGCCGGGCGAATGCAATGTCGACGCCTGGCACACCGCCGATCGCCACGAGGGCAGTACCCACACTGAAACGCTGTCGCCCGCCTGCACCTTTGCTGCGTTGCCTTCGGTGCAATGGGGCGCAGCCCTGTCCCGCGCTACCAGCGCAGACAAGGGCGAAACCCAAGTGAACCCACAGCTTAAGGCGCAAGTATGGTCGCGGGAAGATCTGGGGCTGGAAATGGCCGTGTCGGCCGGTGCGCACTTTGCACACGACCGTCAGCATGGCTTCGATGGCGCTGACTTCAACATCCCGTTGACGTGGCAACCGCTGGAACCCTTGCGGCTGAACCTGAATGCTGGTTGGACTCACGCCTACAACGATGGCGACCAAAAACACCGCCTGACCTGGGGCACCGGCGTTGAGTACCACGTGGCCCATTCGTTGACCGTGATCGCCGAACGTTACGGCCAGGATGGCGGCGATCAGGCATGGCAGGCCGGGCCGAGGCTTCATTTCGGCGAATTTGTCGACGTGGACCTGGTGGTCGGGCGCAGCCTGATCGGTGAGCGCGCGCAATGGCTCACCACCGGTGCCACGCTGCGATTCTAGGCCTTGGCTTGTTGTTCCAGGTGCAGTTGCAATTGCGGGTCGATGTGCAACTGCCCCGCCAGGTCATCCAGGTAATTACGTTCGGCATCCTGCTGGTCGTCCACCAACATCACACTGGCCAAGTACACCTCGGCCGCCATGGCCGGGTCGCTGGCGAACTCGGCGAAATCCGCGGCATCCAGAGGCTTGGCGACTTCGGCGTCGAGCCACTGTTGCAGTTGCGGGTCGTCGGTATGGCGGCCCAGCTCACTGGAAATCAGCTCCTTTTCTTTGTCATCAATGCGGCCATCGGCTTTCGCGGCGGCAATCAAGGCACGCAGTACCGCATGGCTGTGGGCTTCGGCTGCGGGGCCGTCGAGCTGGTCCACTGTCTGGAAGGCTTGCTGCGGCGCAGTGGCCTGCTGGCGTTGCCAGGCTTGGTAGGCCTGGAATGCCGCCATGCCGAGGGAGGCCAGCGCAGCGTAGTTCATCCCGCCGGAACGCCCTTGAGCGGGACGAGTGCCCGTGGCGCCACCCAACATGCCACCCAGCCCTCCCAATAAACCACCCAGACCGCCACCGGCTGATGCATTGCCGGTGCTGGTGCCCTTCAGTAACCCACCCAGCAGTCCACCCAGGCCGCCGGATGACGCACTGCCGCCTTGCCCGGCGCGCAGGAGTTGTTCGAGTAAATCGCTGGTGTTCATGGTGTCACCCTCCGAGGGCGCAGTGTTGGCGTCTATCAACCATAGCCCGGCCTTGCCGGAACACCATGACCGCCGGGCGGTCCCGGCCTATCATGACGCTATCGCGACTTCGAGAGAAAACCCAAGTGAACCGGACTGAGCACATCGCACTGATGGCGAATTACAACCAGTGGATGAACCGCAAGCTCTATGACGCGGCCCTGACATTGACGGACGCGGAGCTGGCAATGGACCGACAGGCGTTTTTCGGCTCGATCCTCGGCACCCTGAACCACCTGGCGCTGGGCGATACCGTCTGGCTCAAGCGTTTTGCGCAGCATCCGGCCGTCTATGCAGCGCTGACCCCGCTACAGGCAGTTGCGACACCTATCGACCTCAAACAATTGGCCTTCGCGGATATACGCAAGCTGGCAGCCCATCGCACCTGGCTGGATCAGTTGATCGTCGACTGGTGCCACACCGTGCAGGAGACCGATCTGGACCATCGCCTGCATTACAGCAACATGCGCGGCGTCACGGCCGATAAGGACTTCTTCAGCCTGCTCGTACACTTTTTCAATCACCAGACGCACCACCGGGGCCAGGCCACGACCTTGCTGACCCAGGCGGGGCTGGATGTGGGCACTACGGACTTGCTGGCGCTGATCGACTGAACTCGGCGTAAGCCTGCATCAAGCGCGGGAACTCATGTGGCTCGGGCAACTGCGCAAAGCTTTCCACCGCTGGGGTGGAGGCCCAGGGCAGCTTCTCGCGAGTCCATGTCTCCATGAAAGGTACGTAACCGCTGGCATTATCCAGCAAGGCAGCGCGCACATTGACGAACTCATCGATGCCATGGGGCCGCGTGAACAGCCAGCTCATGCATTGGGGGCAGAAATAATGGCGATCCACGCCCTGCATACCGCCGATCACCGGGCAACCCTGGGTCACCGTGAAGCCGCTGGCGGGAATCAGCGCGCTCAGTGAGAACGCGCTGGAAGACATCTTCTGGCAGCCGGTGCAGTGGCAGGCCATGGTGATCACCGGGGCGGCACTCACGCTGAAGCGCACACGCTCACAACGGCAACTGCCCTCATATGGCAGGGTCTCGACGCTCATCATTGCTTCCTTATTCTTGATGGGTGGCCTGGCAGGTTAGCTTCAGGTGCCAGGCTTGAACAGGCCCAGGGCGAAAACCGAACGCTGTCTCAGCGTTCGGGTCGTAACCCTAGGTGCCGAGGTTTTACAGCCCCGCCCTCCCCGCGCGCATTGTGAGTCTATCGATGTGCGTACCCCCAAGAAGGAGACGCTGACATGGTCATTCACTTCAAGGTTGCAGGTCACTTGGCCTGTGGCCACCACGGCACCAACCTCCCCTCCAGCACCGAGCTGAACCGGGTCAAATGCCGTACCTGTCGCAATACCGATGCCTACAAAGAAGCGCGCCGCACCCAGCGCAACGCCGCCCGCCGCGCCAATCGAAAAGCCAAGACTCAGACCCACGTTGACTGGCGCAGCGAGTGGACGCAGCGCCTTACCGACTTGCCTGGTTTGCAGCGTTTGCCACGCGGGTTCAGTGGGCAGCCATTCGTGTAATCACGGCGCAACCGCTATTTGCCTGATGGCTTGTTCGTATTCCTCGACGGACTGTGAACCAGCCACCAGGTGACGCCCATTCATGACCATGGCCGGGACAGAGTTGATGCCGCGCCTGCGGTAAAAATCTTCAAGCTCACGGACTTCAACGGCGAACTCCCCACTGTCCAGCACCCCTTGAGCGCGTGCAGTGGAGAGCCCCGCTTCACCGGCAAGACGCACTAAGGTGTCGTGGCTGCTGATATTTTCCCCATCACTGAAATGCGCCTTGAACAGAATGTGCTTGAGCGCGACTTGGCGACCTTCAACTGCCGCCCAGAGCAACAGTCGGTGCGCGTCGAAGGTGTTATAGAAGTGAGTACGCTTCGCCAAGTCGAACCTGAAGCCCAAGGCGTTACCGCGGTCGATCACCATGACATTACGCGCGGTGACTTCGGCCAAGGTGCGGCCATATTTGCGCATCATGTGTTCGACAGCGTTTTCGCCCTCAGGCGGCATATCCGGGTTCAGCTCGAAGGGTTTGAACGCCAGCTCCACGGTAACTTCGTCCGCCAGGTTCGCGATGGCCTGTTGCAGCGCTACCGCGCCGAGTGCACACCATGGGCACATCACATCCGACACGAAGTCGATGCTGACAGGACGAGTCACGATAGGCACTCCAACAGGTTATTGCGCCATTCGATGGTATTGAACAAGGGCATCAGTAATTCTCCAATTCGCGCCCTGCCGGGATGACAGAGCGGCGAATGGGAAGAACTCTAGGAGGTTGTACCGGATGAATAAATACAGGGGCAGGCACTTCATTTGTACTTCAGTGTAATCAGTTTGCCGATTGCTTAAAGGCCACGCTGCGATTGGTTAATATGCTTTCCAAATTGGCGGGCTCTACACTCACATGGGTTTTGCGCCTGATCTCTTCCAAACCCAGCTCTATCCGATAGTTGCAAAGATGATCAAAAAGCCTGTCGTGAGTCTCAGAAATCGCCGCCCCTTCATTTTTCGCGAACAGGATGTGAAGTACGGCCATCAAGGGGAGTGACAGGCACTCATCTGAATCATTTTCGAAAAAATCCTCCATCTGCGCGGATAACACCTCCAGCCAATGGTCGCTCAAGTTACAAGGCAGGGTCGACTCCGGCCCGTTTCGCATGACCTCTTTAGAGAATGATTTGAGCAGATCTTCACTCATGAGCAGTACCCTCATTTACCTATCTGGGAGCCTAAGATTTAACAATTCGGCAGAGGTCATATGGAAGCAAAGCTCGCGTCTGAAGCATCCTGATTTTTTGAGTGCAAATTCGTACACGCCTCGACTGATTCTTGAAGTCACAGCTAACGACTTGTTGTAACAGGCTGGTCAATGTTTCTGCGGGGGCACCGCGACCTGAGACGTACTAAGCAGCCTCTTGTGAGGCTGCTCAGGGTTTATCGGGTCTCTAGATTTGCGACAGGCCTCCGTCCACCATCAGTTCCACGCCGTTGACGTACTTGGCATCGGCCGAGGCCAGGAACAATGCCGAAGTGGCAATCTCTTCAGGCTCAGCCATATAGCCCAGCGGCGTCATCTGCTCGACGTGTTGGCGCAGCGCGGCGATTTCGTGCGCGCTCATCTTCAACCCATTGTCCTGAATCGGGGTGCGGGTAAAGCCTGGGCTGACGACATTTGCACGAATTTTGCGGCCCTTGAGTTCATTCGCCCAAGTACGGGCAAAGGAGCGCACGGCTGCCTTGGAGGCGTTATACAGGCTCAGCCCTTCCATGCCGTTGCTTGAACAGATCGAGGCGGTCAGAACGATGGACGCACCGTCTTTCATCAGCGGCAGTAAGGTTTGGACACTGAAGAAGACGCCCTTCACATTGATGTCAAACACGTTGTAGTAGGTGGACTCGCTGGTTTCGCCCACGGGGTTTTTTTCGCAGATCCCCGCGTTCGCGAACACTGCATCGACCTGATCGTGCTGTGCTTCAATCATTGCCTTGAGCTTGTCGAGATCCGCTTGGCGGGTAACATCGGAGAGCACCGCGACGGCCTTGTCGCCCAACCGGGCAACCGCTGCCTCCAGGGCACCGGCTGACCGGGCTGTGATGTAGACGCGCTTGGCCCCCTCGGCAATCAAGGCGTGCGCCATCGCAAAGCCGATCCCCGTGGAGCCGCCGGTGACGACGGCAACCTGACCACTGAATTTACCTGACATATCTGACTCCTCACGATTGGAGACCCATTGTGCGAGGGAGCAGGAAAACGCGGCACTGGCATAAATGAACATTGCTCGTACATTTTTGTGCAGTGAAAAAACCAGCTGGTCACCTGCAGTACTACGCGCGGCCGGGTTAGGCTCAAGTTTCCAGCCCAGGTGTATAGCCAGCGGGTCGCCAAGCGAGCGTGACGCCCAAGCCGGCACCAGCGGCCAGGCAAACGGCAATGCACAGGTTCGCAACGATGAAGGCGTGGGTGATCGCGGCTGGATCGGTGCGCGAACCGAGAACGGTATAGAACACCCCGCCAATTACGGCGACGCTGAGGGCCGTGCTGACTTGCAGGGTCGAACTGGCGATGCCGGCAATCATGCCCGAATAGGCCGGCGCAACGCTGCCGGTGACCATGCGCATCAACGTCGGCAGGGCCAGCCCTTGCCCCAGCCCAATCATAAACAGAGTCGCTCCCAGCCCCACCGGCGCCAGTGGCGCACCGACGGGTGTCGCAGCGATGAGCCAGACCAGCGCAAGCAACCCGATGGACTCCAGCGCCATGCCGAGCGGATTGACATAGCCGCCGAGTATGCGCCGCCCCAACGGGGTCAACAGGGGGCCGACCAGGAACCCTGCGCCAAATGGCAGGAACACCAAGCCGGCGCTCAGCGCAGAGGTGTGCAACGCCTGCTGCAGGTATACCGAAAACAACAGAAAGAACACGCCAATTGAGTAAAACAGCAATGCAACCAGCAGTGCGCGGCCCAACCTGGGGGCGGTCAACGCGGCGGGCGCAATCAGCGGCACGCCGCCGGAACGGCTCAGGTGAGTTTCATAGCGCCAGAACAACCGCGCCAATACCGGTACGGCAAGCAGCGACACCCACGACCACCACGGCCAGCCTGCTTCCCTGCCCACGGTCAACGGCACAATGAGCGCGCCGAGGCAGGCAACCGACAACGCCATGCCGCCCAGGTCCAATTGCGTGGTATGACGCAATTTCACGTCCTTCAGCAGGGGAATGCCAAACAGCACGACCAGCGCCGCCACCGGCAAGTTGACCAGGAAAATCGCCCGCCAGCCCAAACCCATGGGATCGAGGGAAATCAAGATGCCGCCCAGTGCCTGGCCGATCACGGAGGCCAGGCCGAAGACAGCACCATATAAGCTGAGCGCGAGCGGCTTTTCCGACTCGGGAAAAATCGCCTGCACCGACGCCAGCGCCTGCGGGGCCATCACGGCGGCCGTGACGCCCTGTAAAGCGCGTCCGGCGACCAACACCCAGGGCGACCCGGCAAAACCGCACAGCACCGAGGCGGCCGCAAAACCAATCAGCCCGAACAGAAACACACGGCCTCTGCCGTACAGGTCCCCAAGTCGTCCGCCAGTGATCAGTGTCACGGCATACAGCGCGGCATACGAGGAAATGACTAGCTGCTCGGCGGAGGCCGAGCCGCCCAATGCTTCGCGGATCGACGGCAGTGCGACATTGACGATAAAGAAATCCAGCGGCGGGAGGAACGCGCCGACCAGCAAAACCGCGAACATTGCCCAGCGGCGTGGGTCAGGCTGGGAAACAGCAGTGCGCAACATGGACATACTCCATACACAATCAGTCAGGGTTGGGCTCTGCGTCATCCGCCAACTCAAAGGGGCGCGCATCCCAAACGGCTTCTGGTTCAGATAGCGCCGAACGCTTCCGAGCCCGCGATGGGCTTCCAGTTTTCCAGTGGCGTCAGGAAGTGCAGCTCGAAGCGTCGCTTGGTAAACAGCCATTGGCCTTCGCGTCGTTCGAAGCAATCGTGATAAAGGCCACTGACCTGCACCGGACCTTTTTCGAGGTCATGAAACAAGCAGTCAGCTGCGACGGTTGCCGTGGCGACATCACCCTCGATACGAATCAGCGGGTTGGCCATCCAGTGGTGCATGTGGGGCATCTTTCGCCAGCTGTTGTGTGCCATCGCGACAATACCTTCCGGGCCGGCGCCTTCGCCAAAGCCTGGCAGGTCCAGCACGGCATCGGCATGCCAGATCGTGCGTAACAAGTCAGGGTCCAAGCGATCAAACGCGTTGGCGTAGGCAGAGATGAGTGATTCGATGGCTGCACGGCTTTCCAGGGCCTCCAGTCGAGCGGCCAGGGTTTCAAGGTTCATGCGGGTGTCCTTCTGTGGGTGCAGGAGTCAGGCCTGAAACGGCTTGCCCGCCATTGTGCGAGCCCAGGGGTTGCCGCGGGACTGCCATTACTGCATCTTCACTGTTCACTTTTGTACGGGGTAAACCATGGAATGGAATGACTTGCGCGTCTTCCTGTCCATCGCACGCGGCGGTTCGCTGGGTGCCGCCGCCAAGCTGTTGGGCGTCAGCCATCCCACCGTGGGGCGACGCCTGCACGTGTTGGAGCAGGCCGGTGGCGAGGTGTTTTTCCGCCGCACGGCGTCTGGGTTGGTATTGACCGACAGCGGTGAACGCATTTTTGAACTGGCTGAGGAAATGGAACGTAGCGCACTGGCAATCGAGCGACGCATCGCGGGCGAAAGCGCCCAGCTTGAAGGCCAGTTGCGGATCTCATCGGCGGACTGGTTCGCCAGTTATGTGCTAGGCCCCGTCCTGGGTGAACTCGCCCGGCGCCATCCCTTGATCGTGCCCGAGGTGATTGCAGGGCATCGCTTGTTCGATCTGACGCGCCGAGAAGCGGATATCGCATTTCGGATCGTCCCGTTCACCGAGCCCGACATCGTCCAACGACGGCTCGTTACGCTGAGCTACGGGCTGTACATGAGTGCCCAGGCGTCATTCCCGCTGCAAACGGATGGTGAAGGCCTCGGACTGATCACCATGAACACTGCACAGGCGCATTATCCCGACGTCCTCTGGTTACAGGCCTCGTATCCGCGAGCCAGAACCGTGTTTACCAGCAGCAGCCGGACGGTTCAGGCGCAGATGTGTGGGCTCGGACTGGGCGTTGCCGTACTGCCCCGCGCGCTGGGTGATCAATTGCCCGCGCTAAAACGAGTAGACACCGGCGAGGCGCCACCGGGCCGGGATATCTGGATGGGCTATCACCACGATATGCGACAGATGGACCGACTGCGTGCACTCGCCGACCTGGCAGGCGAGATGATCGGGAGTGCCTGAGGAAAGACGCCCCGTGAAAACAAAAAAACCTGCACAAGGCAGGTTCTCTGTGGGTTTCAGCGACTTCCTGGGATGTCGTGAAACCAAATGATGGTGCCCGAACCCGGAATCGAACCGGGACGCCCTTACGAGCGGGGGATTTTAAGTCCCATGCGTCTACCAGTTTCGCCATTCGGGCGGCAGCGCGTGTTGCAGGGTTGGGAATATATAGATCCAGTCGCTTTGATGCAAGGTCGAAGGGCGGCTTTCTTACCTCAGGGAGCCAGCAAAAAAGCTTGCTAGATCAGTGAGCTAGGCAAGCATCTGGAGCAAAGCCGGCAAACTCATCCAACGCGATGAGCCCCCTACTCTGTTATCGTGGCGTCCTCCCAACGCAATGGATGCACCGCAGAATGGACTCATGGAAGAGAGTGGTAATCGCCACCTTGGCATTGCTCGGCAATCCAGTCGCGGCGGCTGAAAACAACAACCCATTTCAAGCCGCGCTCATGATCACGTCGGTAGCGCCCTTTATACTTGTCTCCGGCGCCACGGCCTTGACCTCTGCCATTCCCGACCAGTTCAAGTCATCCAAAAGTGATGCACTTGTGTTTATCGGCTCAGAGGGTGAGATCCGTGGCGCGCAGTTTGAGCAGGCGTCGCGCTTCTACCGGTCAAGTTATAGCGCGCCGCTGATGTCTGACATGCAATTGGCTCAGGCCATTGCCACTTTGAATAGCGATTTAGGCGATGTTGGCCGATGAAGCCTGCCTCCCGGTAACTACTCGACGACCGTTTCTGCCGCCGGCGCTGGTTTCTTGAGCGCCAGCGCCGGGTCGGGCACTTCAACCCAGCCCTTCTTCATATACTCAGCGGCGACGATCTTACGGATCAGGAAGCAGTAGATGATGGGCAGCCCGGCAATGGGAATCGCCGCCCAGGGCGGGCCTGCGAGAAAGCCCAGCCCGATTGCGACAGCCCAGATCAGCAAATGACGCCAAAGGCCTGCGAAGAGCAGGTAGAGCGGGCCGAGAAACAATACGGCCAACACCTGGAACGCATCGACTTCTTCGACCTGGTCACTCTCTGGATGTTTGAAATAGCGGGTCATTGCACTGTCCTTGTGGGGGTTAATTCAGTGAATATACTCTGAAGGATCAATCCAGTGACACCTCTCGGAGCCTCATCATGAACCCAAACGCCACCGCTCTTGTCCTGATCGAGTTCCAAAACGATTTCACCACCGCAGGTGGCGTGTTTCATGACGCCGTCAAAGACGTCATGCACCAATCCGACATGCTGGCCAACACTGCAACGACCGTGCAACAGGCACGCGCGCTGGGCGTGAAGATCATTCACCTGCCGATCCAGTTCGCTGAGGGCTACCCGGAACTGACGACGCGTGATTATGGAATCTTGAAGGGTGTTGCCGATGGCGCTGCTTTTCTTTCCGGCAGTTGGGGCGCTGAGATCACCGAGGCAATCAGCCGTGAAACCGGCGATATCCTCGTGGAAGGCAAACGCGGGCTGGATGGCTTTGCCACCACCGGCCTGGACCTGGTACTGCGCAACAACGGCATTCAGAACCTGGTAGTGGCGGGATTCCTGACCAACTGCTGCGTCGAGGGCACCGTTCGATCAGGTTATGAGAAGGGTTACAACGTAGTGACGCTGGCCGACTGCACGGCAACGTTCACCGATGAACAGCAAAAAGCGGCTGAAAACTTCACGCTGTCGATGTTTTCGAAGGTGTTGCGGCATACCGAGTTTCTTGGGGCGTTAAACACCCAGTAAACAAAAGGGGCGACTGATCAATCAGTCGCCCCTTTTGTTTCATCCGTTCAATGTCAGTCCTGGGTATGCTCGCACCGGCATCTTGTGCCGCTGCGGTTGTTGCCGCGCCAGTTGCACCTGAACCTGTGCCACAGCCTCCAGCACACGTTGTGCCCATTGCTCATCTTCCGGGTCAACCACCACCACGCGAAACCCGTGGTCGAAGCCTTCAAGCTGCACGCCTTCGGAATCATCGACATGCAAGTCGATATCGAAAGCCGGTGGGAATTTTGACGGGGTGCTCGTCAGCCCACGTTCGGTCAGGGCCTGGCTATGTCGCACACTGTTGACCACGCCGTCGACATGGATGCCATACAGCAACAACCAACGGCGGATGTAGGATGGTGTGCGGCCTGAGGAGGTGTAGACCCAAACGCTGCAACCCTGGCGACGCAGCTCACGGGTCAGAGAACGGGTGCCGCAGCGCAAGGGCTCGCCCAACCAACGGTGTACACACGCCGGCAAGCGGCTGTGCTCGGTTGCACTGTGGTGCAGCTGACAGGCCAGTGTGTCGTCGATGTCGAACGAAATACGGATTCGCTGACGCTTGATGAACACACGCTTGATCGTGTCGAGCACTGGGTACCTTCCCATCATTGGCCCCCCTGGTGGGCGGGCGCTGGTGTGTCGCTCAGGAAAAACTCGGTTGGATCTGGAGCGTTATCTTCCAGGAACGCTGCGTATTTTTTCTTGATCTTGGGCAATTCGTACAACGCCATTACGCCATGCTTCGCGGAGTTGCGTATCACCGACGACGGGTTGAAATAGCCCTCGGCGTTGTCCAGCGTCAGCACAAACGGTGGCAACCCCTCACGCATCAGCAGGTAGCTGACGATCAGCGACCCACTGCGGTGATTGCCTTCAATGAACAACTGCGGCTTGCTCAGGACTCGCACGTAGACACCGGCTGCTCGCTTCCATACGGATTCGTTATGGTGCTTGCAATACCAGTTATACAAATCCTTGATGCCACCTTCCACATTGTTGAAAAAGTGCACTTCGGTCGCCGCCAGGTGCTGCGCGTATTCCTGCCGGCGCACCGGGTCTTTGCCACAGAGCACCGTGGCATTGATCTCCAGCATCAGGTTCAGTTGCTGGAGGTCGAACAGGTCGACACCGCGCGCAACATAGTCGTCAATCAGGGCATAACCTTCAAGCACATTCTGCAGCACTTCGTCTGTCAGCGGGTCGCGTGGCTCGGTAAAGTCCTGGCTAAGCTGGGCAAAACGGCCCTGTACCTTGCGCAGGGCGCGTTCAATCGCGACCAGATCAAGACGACGTGTTGCAGTCATTGGCAATCCTGAAAAACGATGCATGGGTCAGCTGAATTTGCCGCTGATGTAGTCCCCGGTCATTTGCTCACGCGGGTTTTCGAAGATCTGCGCGGTGGCGCCCATTTCCACCAGATAACCGGTGCGGGTGCCCTGGGAGATGTCCACCGAGAAAAACGCGGTGGTATCGGCCACACGGATCGCCTGCTGCATGTTGTGGGTGACCAGTGCGATGGTGTAGTCCTTCTTCAACTCGACCATCAGCTCTTCGACACGACGGGTGGCGATGGGGTCGAGCGCCGAGCACGGTTCGTCCAACAACAGCACTTCCGGCTCGGTGGCAATTGCGCGAGCAATACACAGACGTTGCTGCTGGCCGCCGGAGAGCGACAGGCCGCTGACCTTGAGCTTGTCCTTGACTTCATCCCACAACGCGGCGCCTTGCAGCGCGTGCTTGACGCGATCACCCAAGTCGCCTTTGTAGCGGTTCAGGCGCAGGCCAAAGGCCACGTTGTCAAAGATGCTCATCGAAAACGGGTTCGGCTGCTGGAACACCATGCCGATGTAACGGCGTACGACGACGGGATCAACGCCCTTGCCGTACACGTCCTGGCCGAGGAAATGCACGTGGCCTTCGAAACGGAAGCCTTTCACCAGGTCGTTCATGCGGTTGAGGCTACGCAGCACAGTCGATTTGCCGCAGCCGGACGGGCCGATGAAGCCGGTGATCTTGTTTTTCTCGATTGGCACATGGCTATCACGCACCGCCATGAAGTTGCCGTAGAAAATCTTGTCCAGCTTGCAGTCCATGACCACAGGCGCCTGGGTGACAAACGGAGCGGCTTTTTGCGCAGTTGAGACGTTCAAAATTCAGGTGCTCCCGTTCTTAGTACTTGGGCTTGCCGAAAATACGGCTCACGATATTCACGACCAGCACGATCATTACCAGCACCAACGAGGCCGCCCAGGCGAGCTCAAGCTGGTTGTCGAAAGGCATGCCGGAGAAGTTGTAAATCAACACGGCCAGGGACGCCGTCGGATTCATGACCGCCAGGCTGCCGTCGTGGTAGATCCAGTAGTTACTGAACAGCGCGGTGAACAACAGCGGCGCGGTTTCGCCGGCAGCACGTGCTACTGCGAGCATCACGCCGGTCAGGATCGCGGGCATGCCGGTGGGCAAGACGATTTTCCAGATCACCTGCGAGCGGGTGCAGCCCATGCCGTACGCCGCGTCCTTCATGATCTTGGGCACCATCTTCATCGACTCTTCAGCCGTCAGCACCACGATTGGCAGCATCAGCACCGCCAGCGCCACACCACCGGCCGGGGCCGAGTAGGTTCCGGTGGTCATCACCACCAAGGCGTAGGCAAACACACCCGCCAGGATCGACGGCAAACCGGTGAGCATCTTGGCGGCAAAGCGCGAAGCGTTGGCCAACTTGCTGTCCGGACCCAGTTCAGCGAGGAAGACCGCAGCCAGAATGCCAACCGGCACGGCGATGGCGGCCGCGATACCGACCATCACGAACGTACCGGCCATGGCGTTACCGAAGCCACCGCCGGTCTCGAAACCGGTGGGGGGCAGTTCAGTGAACACTTCCAGGCTCAGGCGTGCGCCACCGCGGGTGATCAGCATGTAGAGCACGGAAATCAGCGGCACGCTGGCCAACAACGCGCCGAACCACACCAGGGTGGTCAGCACCAGGCTGCGCAAGGCACGGCCTTCGAACCGGCGCTGCAGGCTCGGCATGGCGGTGATGGGCGTAGAGAGATCAGTCATTACTTGGTACCCCGCTGGGCGTAGACCATGATCATCGAACCGATGATGTTCACCAGCAGCGTGATAAACATCAGGACCAGTGCGGCGTACATCAACACTTCGATCTCGTTCGGGCCGGCTTCGGGGAAGTTCAGCGCCAACAAGGCGGCCAGGGTGTTGGCCGGCGCAAACAACGAAAGCGAGATGTTGTTCGCGTTACCCACCAACATGGCCAAGGCCATGGTTTCACCCAAGGCGCGACCCAGGCCGAGTACCAGCGAACCGAAGATGCCGGTCGCGGCAGAGGGCACCATCACCTTGAGAATCGCTTCCCAGTGAGTGGTGCCCATACCGTAGGCGGCTTGCTTGGTTTTCATCGGCACACCGGTGAGGGCGTCCTGGGACACGGCGGCAATGGTTGGCAAAATCATGATGGCCAGCACCAGCGCCGCTGGCAGCAGGCCCGGCCCGCTGAGGGACGTGCCGAAAAACGGGATCCAGCCCAGTTCAGTGTTCAGCCACGCAGTCAGCGGGCGGATGGCCGGGATCACCACATAAATGCCCCAGAGGCCGTAGACCACGCTGGGGATGGCCGCGAGCAATTCAACGATGGTGCGAAACACCGCCGCGAGTTTTGCTGGCAAAAAATCCTGGGTGAGAAAAATCGCCATGCTGACGCCGAAAAAGCCTGCGATCAGCAACGCGATAAGGGCGCTGTAAAGCGTGCCCCAAATAGCTGGCAGAATGCCGTACTTGCCTTGGTTAACGTCCCAGACACTGCCGAATAGCACGTCAAAACCGTGCTTTTCCATGCCGGGAAGTGCCTTGCGTCCTACTTCGAAGACCAGCGCGAAAACCAGCGCCAGCACCAGCACTACGCCTATGCGTGCAAGTGCACGGAAGGTGCGGTCAACCAGGAAATCCTTTGTAGAAGGTGGCTGGCACGCAGAATCCGGGTTAACCGGTACGACAAAAGGTGTGTTCATTGGCTATTTCCGGAACAAGGGGGAAACGCTCCCGGCATGGCTGACAACCCATACCGAGAGCGGCCTGGCGGCCTTACTGGATGTTGGCGGAAGCTTTGCGAACTTGATCGACAACCGATGGAGGCAATGGGATGTAGCCCATCGAGTCGGCGATTTTCTGACCTTCGGTCAGGCTGTACTCAACCATTTCACGCATGGCTTTGGCTTTGGCTGGGTTGCCGTTGTCCTTGCGGAAGATCATCCAGGTGTAGGACGTGATCGGGTAGGACTTGGCGCCATCCGGATCCGGCAGCCAGGCCACCAGGCTTTCCGGCATTTTCACCGCAGCCAGGGCTTCGGCGCCGCTTTCGGCGTTAGGTACAACGTATTTGCCGGCCTTGTTCTGCAGCTGGGCAAAGTCAACCTTGGCCAGTTTGGCGAAGCCGTATTCGATGTAGCCAATCGCGCCTGGAGTCTGGCGAACAGTGGCGGTTACACCGTCGTTTTTCGGCGACTTGATGAACTTGTCGCTGGCTGGCCAGTTAACGGTGTTGCCTTCGCCCAGGTCTTTCTGGAACTCAGGGTTGATTGCGGCCAAGTGCTTGGTGAACACAGCGGTGGTACCGCTGGAGTCTGCGCGCACAACCACGGTGATCGGCATGTCAGGCAGTTTCAGGCCTGGGTTGGCGGCAGCGATCTTGGGATCGTTCCACTTGGTGATCTTGCCCAGGAAGATGTTGGAGTACACATCGCGTGGCAATTTGAGTTCTTTAGGATTGCCCGGCAGGTTGAACGCCAACACGATTTCACCAGCGGTCATCGGCAGCAGTTGCGCGCCTTCGGCCACCTTGGCGATGTCTTCGTCTTTCATGGCCGAGTCGCTGGCGGCGAAGTCGACGGTTTTGTTCAGGAAGTCCTGTACACCCGCACCGCTACCTTTGGATTGGTAGTCAACGGTGACACCCTCGGTTTTTTTGCTGAAATCCTTGAACCAGGTGAGGTAGATCGGCGCTGGGAAACTCGCACCGGAACCGGTGAGGCGGATGCTCTCGGCAGCAAACACCGAGGTGGCACTGAGAGAAACCGCAACGGCGAGTGCAGCAGACTTCATCAGACGTTTCATTCAGGAAAATCCTTGTGATTTCGGGCCCGGGAACTCTGCAACATTCTTGTTACGGTTTTATGAACGTGGGGTGGCAAAACGCCTGGTTGTCCCCCTCTCCCACCGCAATCACGACAATTGATGTCATTGGTTAGTAACAAAATGCGACTAAGACTTTGCCATCCCCCACCACGCGAGTTCCGCCCATGTCCTCAATAGAAGATGCCTTGATGCAGCGCATCCATCGTGAATTGCTGGATCACAGTGACGAAGAGCTGGAACTGGAATTATCCGAAGACGGGCACGACCTCAACGCGCTGTTCGACGAGCACGTCGGTGAAAGCGCCGAAAAAGCCGCGCGCAGGATCTACTTCAGCGAACTGTTCCGCCTGCAGGGCGAGCTAGTGAAATTGCAGAGCTGGGTGGTCAAGACCGGTCACAAAGTGGTGATCCTGTTCGAAGGGCGCGATGCCGCCGGCAAAGGCGGTGTGATCAAGCGCATCACCCAGCGCCTGAACCCGAGGGTCTGCCGAGTGGCCGCCCTGCCCGCGCCGAATGACCGTGAACAGACTCAGTGGTATTTCCAGCGCTACGTCTCGCACCTGCCGGCCGCCGGCGAAATCGTGCTGTTTGATCGCAGCTGGTACAACCGCGCCGGCGTCGAGCAGGTCATGGGGTTCTGCAACGCGGACCAGTACGAAGAGTTCTTCCGCACCGTGCCGGAGTTCGAGCGCATGCTCGCCCGTTCCGGCATTCAGTTGATCAAGTACTGGTTTTCCATTTCCGACCAGGAACAACACCTGCGCTTTCTTAGCCGTATTCACGACCCGCTCAAGCAATGGAAGCTCAGCCCCATGGACCTGGAGTCGCGTCGGCGCTGGGAGGCCTATACCAAGGCCAAGGAAATCATGCTCGAGCGCACCCACATCGCCGAAGCGCCGTGGTGGGTGGTGCAGGCGGATGACAAGAAGAAAGCCCGGCTCAACTGTATCCACCATTTGCTCGGGCAGATGCCGTATGAAGAAGTCGAGCTGCCGGTGATCGAACTGCCGCAGCGCGTGCGCCAGGAAGACTACTCCCGCAGCCCGACACCACCGGAACTCATCGTGCCGCAGCTCTACTAACTGAGCTGATCACACAGGAACGGCACACTGGCGAGCCGTGAAGTGGGGTGAAACGCCAGTACCCGCGTGGCCACCAACAGGTAAGCGACTTCCTCGGAGGACATGAACGCCATGCCGCCGAGGATTTCGAAGGCGCGGGTACTGATGCGGTTGATCGCCTCTTGCACCGCAAAACGCGTGGCTTGCGCGCGCGCCAGATCCGCGCGCAGGAACCGGTTCTGGTCGATGGCAACCGCCAGGCCGCGTATCGCCATCGTGGCGCCCTGCAGATCAATCAGCAGCATGGCGCGATCATCCTGCGAGCCTTTGTTGCACGCCAATGCCCTCGACGCCAACGCAGACGCCATGCCCAGGTAGGACGCCGACGCAAGCAGTTGGAACCAGATCGCAAACAAGTGCTCACCCGTGCCCTGCTGCACATCGTCCAGCTGGTTATCCACGGCCTTGCTGAAATACATCATCGCCTCTGGCACCAACAGCTGGTTGAAGATCACTTCATGGCTGTCGGCGGCCTGTAGATGCGGCACCGACCAGAACTTTTTCCGCTGGATATTCGGATCACCCGCCAACCCCAGGCCGATGCCTATATGGGTCTGGCCTTGCGGGTCGACGTAGTTGACGCCAAAGGTGATCGCGTCAAAGTGATGGGTCATCGTGCAGGGCTTCTTGCTGCCGCTCACTCGATAACCCGCGGCTGTTTTTTCTACGGACAGCGTGGACTCCAGGATATTGGCGTGCGCCCGCCCCTCGGCAAATCCCGAGGCGACCAACAGGTTGTCGCGAGCGACCACGCCGAGCATTCCCTGGATATCGGGAAAGAAACGACTTGCCGCCATCATGCCGGCCACCGTGTGATGGTGCATGGTCATCATCACCGCCAATGAGGGGCAATGGGCGCCGACCCAAGTGTGTACCTGAGCCAGGTTGACTGCGCTGATCCCGCCGCCACCAAGTTCCTTGGCGATGGAAAGCCCTGGAGCGCCCACTGTTTTTAATAACGTGGCCAGTTGTTTAGACTCGCCACGTTCAAGTTCAATCAGCGAGGCCGCTTCAAGAACAGGCACCAGCTCAGGAATATAGGCTAAAGCGGCATCTCTTTCATCACTTAGAAACATAATAAACGAACCCTTGTTATTGTTTAGGCTTTAAGTAATGTCGCGCATAACGGCTGTCCAACTTCGACAGCGGCAATAACATAAAGAAGTCCGCCACATTGAATTCCTTATCCCACGCCGGTGCACCACAGACCCAGCCACCACTGCGTAAATAACCTTTGAGCAAGGGGGGGACGCGCGGCACATGTCCGGGCTCGAACGCGTCCAGGGGAAAAGGGATATGGGGCGTTACGCGATAGTCGGCAGGCGCTCGATTTTCTGCGGTAAAACCGCGATACAACGCCGCCACATCATGGCCACCATCGGACAGGCTGACGCTCGCGCAACCCATCAAATGGTCACAGCCCTCACGTTCCATATACTTCGCAAGGCCTGACCACAACAGCATGATCACACTGCCGCTGCGGTATTCGGGGTGTACACAGGCATGCCCGGCTTCAACGGTCCTGGCGCGCAACGACGCCAGCCCACTGAGATCAAACTCCCTCTCCGAGTAGTAGTGCCCCATGCGTTGTGCAGCGGCCGGGCCCATCAGGCGGTAGGTGCCCACCACGGCTGCAGTCTTGGCGTCGCGGACCAGCAAATGGTCGCAGTAGTCATCAAACTCGTCAGTATTCAACGCCTCAGGGTTTGCAAGTTCAGACAATTTAAAAGTTTCGGTAAAGACACGATAACGCAGGCGTTGCACCTCATGTATTTCTTCTTGCCGAGTGGCGAGACTGACCACTAGCCCTGCACGCGGAAGTTGTGCAGCTGAATGTTCTTCACTGGATACCGACGGAGATCGCATTCCTGTTCCTTTGAGTCGCCATACGCGTAAGAGGCAAGTAGTGAGCAGGACACTAACATGCGACTTTATGCAGGCAACGTAAGGAAACTCCGAAACAAGTTGCGATCTTTATGGTGGGTAAAGTTACTGTGGTGAACTACTCACCACCCGCAACGCCAACCCCTCATACGCATCCAGGGTAATGGTGAATTCCCCCTCCGCCGTCAGGTCGCCCTCCACACGCTCATTGATGATGTCCACCACCATCCCGGCAGCAATATCGGATAAATGCAGGGTTTCAGTGATCGGCGTGGCACCAAAATTCAGTGCAGTGATTTGCGTGCCTTTACCGGCCGGCAATTCATGCACCATTACCAGCAGCGCAGAGTTTTCAACCTCCGGCACCAGAATCTGGCGGCTGGCGGCGATGTCATAGGCGCGGCGCACCGTGAGGATTTTCTGCAGTTGCGAAGCAAAGGACTCAGGGTCCTGCAACTGGCTGTTCAAGCTGCCGTAAAGGCTTTTCGAGCGTGGCATGTGGCCAGCCGAAAGCGCTGCGTCCGGGTTCAAATCCACCAGGTCATACGCGCCGCGATGAATCCAGCGCGTATCGCCATCCTGCATCAAGTGCTCGACCTCTTCGGCCGCCAGCGGCAGCGCGCCCACCAAGTCCCAGCCCGACAGGGCAAACACCCCAGGCTGCATGGCGTTGTACATCACCAGCAGCAAATGGATCTGGCGGATCTGCCGGATGTCAGCTTCGGTGATCGCCTCCAGATCACGAATGCCCAGCGCCGCCGTAATGATGCTGGCTGTGGTGCACGACACGCCATTGGTCACGAACTTGAGGTTATACGGCGCATGCTCACCGGCCAGGCGCTCGTACATCTGCTCGCGAATGTGCTCGCGCAGGATGTTGCCGGGAAAGGTCTGCCCCTGGTACAGGAAGGTGTCATGGGCGTGCAACGTCCAGAAGTGCACCAACTCCAGCGTCAGCTCATCGTGGTTCTGCAACGCATGGATCAGCGAACCGGGGTCGATGCCTTGGCGGTGCATTTCACGCAACATCAGGCGCAGGAACTCGGCGTCGCCCAACAGCAGTGCATGCTGGTACGCCGGGCGGGTGATGAAGTCATAGGACAGGTCGGCGCCGCCATGGGACATGGAAGCGATGTCATCCACGGTGAGGTTCAACTCCTGGAAGCTGAAACCGCCGGCCTTGCGAATCGCGCCGCCGAGCAACTGGTTGCCGGTGATCGACAGCGGATGGCTCTCGGACCAGGCCGTGCCGTCCAGCTTGCGCTCCACACCGAGAAAACCGTTGGCGTCCAGGCGCAGGATCTTCGCGCCCATCACATCGATGGCGTGCAGCGCGTCACCAATGATCATCTGCTGCGCGGCAAAGGTCGGGTCCAGCCAATTCAGCGATGGCTGGCCTTCCTTGAAGTAATGCAGGTACACCCAGCGACGCGGTTTGCCATCCACACCGAGCACCACGTCTGTCGCGCTCCAGTCGGTTTCCTTGACGCCGGGTTCGAAGAAGATCACCCGCTGCAACTGGCCGACGATGTAGTGTTTGTCACGCAACGCATCGACCTGGACGGGGCTGAGGTTTTGCGCGTCACGGCCCTCAGCGACGTCGGGCAGCAGCGCCCAGTCCTCCTCGCGGATTTCGACCATGTGGTACAGGCCGGGATAGTCCTCGTAGGCCATCTCGGCCAGCCGGAAATCCGCGCCCTTGCCGGTGTGGGACGGGATCACATCGTCGATGATCACCGCATTGTGCGCCGCCGCCATGCGCGTCAACGCCTGCAACTGCGCCTCGGTGCCCAACTCAGGGTCGATCTCGAAGCTGATGCGGTCGAAATTACCGTCGATGGTCGGTGTGTGCTGCGTGCCCTTCAGGCCGCCGGACTTCTTCAACGGGCCATTGTGGATGCCCTGGATGCCGATCTTCGACAACGCCTGCCACAGCGCCTCATCCCCCAACGCCTCCAACACCGTGCCGCCCTCGCGGGTCACGATCGACGCCGGATACGCGGTAAACCACACGGACGAGAGGGCCGAAGCATCACGGGGCCGCGTCTGCGCGTACGGCTGCTGCCACAACCGGCCCTGGCCCGAATAGAGCTTGGCGCGCTGGCGTGCAGCGTGCAGCATCGATTGTTCCACCAGCCAGTTCACATGGTTGTTTTCAGCCGCCGTCATATGCCTGATCCCTGTTGTCGTCCAAAGGTTGCTCGTAAGCATAGGAGCCACAACCGGGGCGATTCGTTGCATTGCAATGTGGGCGACTACGCCAACTGCCGATACTGCCTCGGCGTAAACCCGGTCGACGCCTTGAACTGGCGGGTAAACGCACTGTGGTCGGTGTACCCGCATTGCAGCGCCACTTCAGTGATCGGCAGGTCAGTGTGCAACAGCCGGTGCGCCTGCTCCAGACGCACTTTCTGGATCATCTGCCGTGGCGTCAGGTGGAACACGCGCTTGCAGTAGCGCTCCAGCTGCGCCACCGAAATGCCGGCGATCCGGGTCAATTCACCCAGGGTCACGCGGCGGTTGAAGTGTGCGCGGATGTGCGCGTCCACGGCGGCCAGGCGCTGGTACGCCGGGTGGCTTTCGCTGGCGGTTTGCAGGTCGACCGAGATACCCGCCAGGCCGATGATCGCCCCCGTGTGGCTGTACAGCGGCCACTTGTGGGTCAGGCACCAGCCGGGTTCGCGGGTGCCGTACAGGTGCAGTTCCAGCTGGTCTTCCAGCACAAAGCCCTGTTCCAGCACGCGCCGATCCTGTTCGGTGTAGCCCGGCCCCAATTGCGCGGGGAAGACTTCGGCGCTGGTCTTGCCCAACAGCGGTTGCAGCTGCTTGAGGCCGCAGCGCTGCACCAGGGTACGGTTGGCGAGCACATAGCGGGCCTGGGTGTCCTTGATGAAAATCGCGGCATTGGGGATCACGTCCAGCATCGGCAATAGCTGCGCGACACTGCCCACTAACTGCTCGATGTCTTGGGGGTTGCTCCCTTGGCAAAGGGTCGCAAACGCGTTCTGCAGCATGACGGTTGATCCCCGCTGGTGGCCTGACGGGTAGCAGATTGCCCGATGCCCGGCGCCCTGTCGAGCAAGCAAAACTGTGCTGATTTCGTCATCGATGCCGGCAAAAAACATCAATCGCACCACCGTTCATGAGTTCACTGTATGGCCACTGCATGCCTATCCAATAACTCACAAGAAGGCGACGCTATGTCAGCTCAAGGCAAGTTCAAGAAACAGCTTTCCCTGATGGACCTGACCTTTATCGGGTTGGGTGCCATCTTTGGTTCGGGCTGGTTGTTCGCAGCCAGTCACGTATCCGCAATAGCAGGCCCAGCGGGCATTATTTCCTGGCTCATCGGCGGTTTCGCGGTGCTGCTGTTGGGCATTGTGTACTGCGAATTGGGCGCGGCATTGCCGCGTGCCGGCGGCGTGGTGCGCTACCCGGTTTATTCCCACGGCCCGCTGTTGGGCTACCTGATGGGTTTCATCACGCTGATCGCGTTTTCCAGCCTGGTGGCCATCGAAGTGGTCGCTTCGCGGCAGTACGCCGCGGCGTGGTTTCCGGAGCTGACCAAGACCGGTTCCAGCGACCCGACCACCCTCGGCTGGCTGGTGCAATTCGCCCTGCTGTGCCTGTTCTTCGTGCTCAATTACCGCAGCGTGAAAACCTTCGCCATCGCCAATAACCTGGTCAGCGTCTTCAAGTTCATCGTGCCGTTGCTGGTGATCGGTGTGCTGTTCACCTTCTTCAAACCGGCAAACTTTGAGGTGCAGGGTTTTGCGCCGTTCGGGCTGTCGGGCATCGAGATGGCGGTGTCGGCCGGTGGGGTGATTTTTGCTTACCTGGGGCTGACGCCGATCATCTCGGTGGCCAGTGAAGTGAAGAACCCGCAACGCACGATTCCAATTGCCTTGATCCTTTCGGTGTTGTTGTCGACCGCCATCTACGTGCTGCTGCAAACCGCCTTCCTCGGTGGCGTGCCCACGGAAATGCTCGCCAATGGCTGGGCCGGCATCAGCAAGGAGCTGGCGCTGCCTTATCGGGATATTGCCCTGGCGCTGGGCGTGGGTTGGTTGGCCTACCTGGTGGTGGCCGACGCGGTGATCTCGCCCAGTGGCTGCGGCAATATCTACATGAACGCCACCCCTCGCGTGGTGTATGGCTGGGCGCAGACCGGCACGTTCTTCAAGATTTTCACGCGCATCGATGAGAAGTCCGGCATTCCACGTCCGGCGCTGTGGCTGACCTTTGGTTTGTCGGTGTTCTGGACCCTGCCGTTTCCGTCCTGGGAAGCACTGATCAATGTGGTGTCTGCGGCGCTGATCCTCAGCTACGCCGTTGCCCCAGTGACTGTTGCCGCGCTACGTCGCAATGCCCCGCAGATGGCGCGGCCGTTCCGGGTCAAGGGCATGGCGGTGCTGGGTCCGTTGTCGTTCATCATCGCCGCGCTGATCGTGTACTGGTCCGGCTGGAGCACGGTGTCCTGGCTGCTCGGCCTGCAGATCCTGATGTTTGTGGTGTACCTGCTGTGCGCACGCTGGGTGCCGACTGCGCACCTCAATATCAAACAACAGGTGCGCTCGTCTGCCTGGCTGATCGGCTTCTATGCGGTGACCATCCTGCTGTCCAAGCTTGGCAGTTTTGGCGGCATCGGCGTGATCAGCCACCCGCTAGACACCATTGTCGTCGCCGTTTGCGCACTTGGCATTTACTACTGGGGCGCCGCCACTGGCGTGCCGGCTCATCTGGTACGGCTGGAACATGAAGCCGATGAAAGCGAAGCGGTCGACGAACCTCACCCGCCGCTGACACCCGCGACTTACTGATTCAGGAGCCTTTTATGAAGCGACTGCATGTGATCGACTCCCACACCGGCGGCGAACCGACGCGCCTGGTCATGAGCGGTTTCCCGGCGCTGAGCGGCGCCACGATTGCCGATCAATTGCACAACCTGCGCACCGAGCATGATCAATGGCGCCGCGCCTGCCTGCTGGAGCCGCGTGGCAACGATGTATTGGTCGGCGCACTGTATTGCGAACCCGTGACGCCTGGCGCGATCTGCGGCGTGATCTTCTTCAATAACGCCGGTTACCTCGGCATGTGCGGCCACGGCACCATCGGCCTGGTCGCGTCGCTGCACCACTTGGGGCGTATCCAGCCCGGCGTGCACGCCATCGACACGCCTGTCGGTCCAGTGGAGGCCACGCTGCACACAGACGGCAGCGTGACGCTGTGCAATGTGCCCGCCTACCGCCTGCGCAAACAGGTGCCAGTGGAGGTGCCAGGGCATGGCGTGGTCTACGGCGATATCGCCTGGGGCGGCAACTGGTTTTTCCTGGTGTCGGACCATGGCCAACGCTTGCAGATGGAGAACGTGGATGCGCTTACCGACTACACCTGGGCGATGCTCAAGGCCCTGGAGGATCAAGGCATTCACGGTGCGGATGGCGCGCTGATCGACCACATCGAACTGTTCGCCGATGACGACCTTGCCGACAGCCGCAACTTCGTGATGTGCCCCGGCAAGGCCTACGACCGCTCACCCTGCGGCACCGGCACCAGCGCCAAGCTGGCCTGCCTGGCCGCCGATGAAAAACTCAAGCCCGGTGAAATCTGGACCCAAGCCAGCATCACCGGCAGCCAATTCGAAGGCCGCTATGAATGGGACGGCGAGCGCGTGCGGCCCTTCATCACCGGCAGCGCCTACATGACCGCCGACAGCACCTTACTGATCGACGAGCGCGACCCGTTTGCCTGGGGCATCTAAGCCCTTCCCTGTTTGTACTGAACGTTCCAAGGAGTTAGAACAATGAGCGACAACATCTTCACCGGCTGCATCCCCGCCCTGATGACCCCGTGCACCGCCGAGCGCAAACCGGACTTCGACGCCCTGGTCGCCAAAGGCCGGGAATTGATCGATATCGGCATGAGCGCCGTGGTGTACTGCGGCTCCATGGGCGACTGGCCGTTGCTCACCGAGGCCGAACGCCAGGAAGGCGTGGCACGCCTGGTGGCGGCCGGTGTACCGACCATCGTCGGCACCGGTGCGGTCAACAGCCGTGAAGCCGTGGCCCATGCCGCCCACGCCGCCAAAGTCGGCGCCCATGGCCTGATGGTGATTCCGCGCGTGCTGTCCCGTGGTGCCTCCGCTACCGCACAGAAGGCGCACTTCTCGGCCATCCTCAAGGCTGCGCCAAACCTGCCGGCGGTGATCTACAACAGCCCCTACTACGGCTTCGCCACCCGCGCTGACCTGTTTTTTGAACTGCGCCGCGAACACCCGAACCTGATTGGCTTCAAGGAATTTGGCGGCGGCGCCGACCTGCGCTATGCCGCCGAACACATCACCTCCCAGGACGATAACGTGACCTTGATGGTCGGCGTGGACACCCAGGTGGTGCACGGCTTCGTCAACTGCAACGCCACCGGCGCCATCACCGGTATCGGCAACGCCCTGCCTCGCGAAGTGTTGCAACTGGTGGCCTTGAGCAAAAAAGCCGCCAAGGGCGATGCCAAGGCCCGTCGCCAGGCCCGAGAGCTGGAGGCCGCGCTGGCAGTGCTGTCGTCCTTCGACGAAGGCTGCGACCTGGTGCTGTATTACAAGCACTTGATGGTGCTCAACGGTGATACAGGCTACGCCCTGCACTTCAATGAAACGGATGTGCTCAGCGACGCCCAGCGCCGTTATGCCGAGAACCAGTACGCGCTGTTCCGCCAGTGGTACGCCAACTGGTCGGCGGAACAGAACGTCGCGTGACCCCCTTGCGCGCCGCTGCGGTTCTCGCAGCGGCCAACCCCTTTTCTAGCAGGACGACCCCATGACTCTGACGGGCAAAATGCTGATCGGTCAGCAACTCATTTCCGGAAACCGCGAGGCGATCCGGGCGATCAATCCCGCCACCGATACCCCCATGGAACCGGCCTATCCAGGCGGCGACGGCGAACAGTTGGCCCAGGCGTGTGCCTTGGCGTGGGCGGCGTTTGATAAGTACCGCGAAACGTCGCTGGAGGCGCGTGCCAGCTTTCTTGAAGCCATCGCCACGCAGATCGAAGCCCTGGGTGATGAGCTGATCGAACGTGCCGTTGCCGAAACCGGCCTGCCCCACGCGCGCATCCAAGGCGAACGCGGGCGCACCTGCGGCCAACTGCGCACCTTTGCTCGCACCGTACGCGCCGGGGAATGGCTGGATGTGCGGGTGGACCCTGCACAGCCGCAACGCCAGCCACTGCCTCGTCCAGACCTGCGCCAGCGCCATATCGCGCTGGGCCCGGTGGCCGTGTTTGGTGCGAGCAATTTCCCCCTGGCGTTTTCCGTAGCCGGCGGCGATACCGCCTCCGCGCTGGCCGCCGGTTGCCCGGTGGTGGTCAAGGCCCATGGCGCGCATCCGGGCACCAGTGAACTGGTGGGCCGGGCGGTGGCGCAGGCGGTCAAGGCTTGTGGTTTGCCCGAAGGCGTGTTTTCGCTGTTGTACGGTTCGGGACGCGAGGTGGGGATTGCGTTGGTCACCGATCCGCGCATCAAGGCGGTTGGTTTTACCGGCTCGCGCAGCGGCGGCGTAGCGTTGACCCAAGCGGCGCAGGCCCGGCCCGAGCCGATTCCGGTGTATGCGGAGATGAGTTCGATCAATCCGGTGTATCTGTTCCCAGCCGCACTCACCACACGCGGTGAAGCGTTGGCGAAAGGCTTTGTGGCGTCGCTGACTCAGGGTGCCGGGCAGTTTTGCACCAACCCTGGCTTGGTGATCGCGGTACAAGGGCCTGCGTTGGATCGCTTTATCGGCACGGCCAGTGAAATGCTGCCCAACTGTGCAGCGCAGACCATGCTGACCCCCGGCATTTTCAGTGCCTTCGATGCAGGCGTGGCCGCACTGACAGAACACGCCAAGGTGGCGGCAAAAGGGTTGCCAGCAGAAGGCCCCAACAGAGGCCAAGCCCACCTGTTCGTGACTCAGGCCAAGGATTTTTTAGCCAATGAACACCTGCAAGCCGAAGTCTTCGGCGCCGCTTCATTGATCGTCGTATGCGCCAATAACGAAGAGGTGCACCAGGTGTCCGAACACCTGGAAGGCCAACTGACCGCGACCCTGCAGATGGATGACGACGATCTGCCAAGCGCCAAGGCCCTGCTGCCGGTGCTTGAGCGCAAGGCCGGTCGCTTGCTGGTCAACGGCTGGCCGACGGGTGTGGAAGTCTGTGATGCCATGGTGCATGGCGGCCCCTTCCCCGCCACGTCAGACTCGCGCAGCACCTCGGTGGGCACGGCGGCGATCCAACGGTTTTTGCGACCGGTGTGTTATCAGGACTTCCCCGATGCGCTGTTGCCTGCTGCACTCCAGCACGGCAACCCGTTGCTGCTGCGGCGCCTGCTCGATGGCCAGAGGGAGGCGTAGGCCATGTCCGATGCGGATATCGTCGTGGTCGGCGCCGGCATTATCGGCGTCGCCTGCGCGCTGCAACTGGCGCGTCAGGGCCAGCAAGTGCGGGTAGTCGACCCGCAGGAACCCGGCATGGGCGCGTCCTATGGCAACGCCGGGCACTTGGCGACCGAACAGGTGTTCCCCATTGCCGACCTGTCGATCCTCAAGCGCTTGCCCGGCATGCTGCTGGACCCCATGGGCCCGCTGCGCCTGGATTGGAAATACCTGCCGCACGCCCTACCCTGGTTCGCGCGTTTGCTGCTGAACCTGCGCCCGGCGAGTTATCAGCGCACGGTCGCGGGTATCCGTACGCTCAATGAAGGTAGCCTGGGTGCGTGGCAGCGCCTGCTGCACAGCATCGGGCAGCCGGAGTTGTTACGTGAGGATGGTTCGCTGCTGGTATTTGAGCGTACGGAATCACGGGAAGCGCTCAATGCCTTGCAGCAGCGCATGCAACAGCAGCAGGTGCCGGTGGCGTTCTGGTCCGGCGATGCCATACGCCAGGCTGCACCGCAGTTGAGCGACAACATTCAGGGCGGGCTGTTTTTTCCCGGCACCGGGCACTTCCTGGATCCCTACCACGTGGTCTGCGAACTGGTATGTGCGGCCAAGGCCAGCGGCGTGCAGTTTCTTAAACGCCACGTGCTGGATGGCCGCGTCGACGCACAGGGCGTGTCACTCACCACTGACCAGGGACCGCTGTCCGCGCGCCAGGTGCTGATCGCCTGCGGCGCCCACTCGGCCAAACTGACCGCAGCCCTGACCGGCAAGAAAGTCCCGCTGGACACGGAGCGCGGCTACCACCTGATGCTGCCCCATGAACACCATCGTCTGCCGTTTGCCGTCACTTCCCTGGAACGAAAATTCATCATGACCCCCATGACCGATGGCCTGCGCCTGGCCGGCACGGTGGAATTCGCCGGCCTCGATCGCCCGGCGAATATGGAGCGCGCCTGGCAGTTGCATCGGTTGAGCAAGGGGTTGTTTCGCGAGGACCTGAGTGCAGAAGGTGCAACGCCGTGGATGGGGTTCCGGCCGTCGTTGCCGGATTCACTGCCCGTGATTGACCGGGTTTGTGATGGGAAGGTGATGCTCGCGTTTGGGCATCAGCATTTGGGGTTGACGCAGGCGGCGGTGACGGCGGAGTGGGTTGGGGCGTTGGCGAAGGATCAAGCGCAGTTACTGACGCCTTATCGCCTGGACCGATTCTGAGATCCCTTGTAGTGAGCAGGCTTGCCCTGCTCACCACAACAAGCGGCGGGTTTTACTTGACCAAGCGCTTCTCCTTCGAGGGCCGATAGCCGAAATACGAGCTGTAGCACTTGCTGAAATGGCTCGGCGACACAAACCCACACGCCACCAGCACCTCCACCTGTGAAAGCTCGGTGTGCTGCAACAACCGCCGCGCTTCGGTCACGCGCAGCTCCATGTAGTAACGCTGCGGCGTGGTGCCCAGTTGTTCCTTGAACAAGCGCTCCAACTGGCGCCGGGAACGGCCGGCGTAGACGGCGAGCTGGTCCAGCTCCAGGGGCTCTTCGAGGTTGGCGTCCATCAGCTTCACCACTTCACGCAGGGGCGCGCTGACGCTGACGTTTTCGGTGGGTTTGATGCGCCGATAGCGCGACTCTTCAAAGGCCAGGATGTCTTCGATCCCTTCGACCAGTGCCTTGTCATGCAGGCCCTTGATCCAGTCCAGCGCCATGTGGAAGGCACCGGACGGACTTGAGGCCGTCAGGCGGTCGCGGTCGATGACGTAGGGTTCGCTGGTGACGTGGGTGGCCTTGGACACTTCTGCCAGCGCCGGGCGATGTTCCGGGTGGATTGCGCACCTATAGCCTTGCAACAGCCCCGCACGGCCCAGGAACCAGGCGCCGTTCCACAGGCCGGCGAGGCTGATACCCTGTTCGGCGGCGGTGCGCAGCAGGTGGATGAAGTCTTCGCTGGCCTTGAGTTCCGTGCGAAAGCCGCCGCAGATCACCAGCAGTTCCAGGTCTTGCAGCGCTGCCACGTCCAAGCGTGCATCCGGGCGGATCACCAGGCCAAGGTCGCTGATGACTTCGCCATCGTCACAGCCGAACGTGCGCGCGGCAAACAGATCGGGACGCAGCAGATTGGCGGTAACGAACGTGTCGAGAGTCTGGGTGAATGCGGGCAGGGAAAAGTGTTCGAGCAACAGGAAGCCGACGCGGGTGACCGCCGCCGGCTGCGAGGTTTCGTTGAGGTAGCGCAGGTTCTTGCCTTTCATGCCGCCGCTGAATTGACGTCTTTCCATCGAGGGTTGGCCCACTCTTATTGTTGATGCAATGGGCGCCATCTTAGGGGCAAATGCGTCGGCTGTCTCAGGCCCTGATCTTGAAATAACCACAAGCGAGCAAAGCCCCCGGCTAAACAGGGTCAGTCGCATCTGATACGGTTTTTTCTTTGCTATCTGCGTCTGTATCGAAACGCCGCCTGGGCGGACAATAGCGCCATCCCTACTCCCTTCCCTCTGGAGGCCTTATGACCAAGATGGCACTTTTCCTGTTCGGCTTTTTGGTATTGACCATCGGCATCGGCCTGCTGGCGACCATCTCGCCAGTCTGACAGTCAGCCGGCGAACAGCATCGGGTACAACGACAGCACCAGCAACGCCGCCATCGACCCGTTGAACAGCCGCAACCAGCGCGGCTCACGCAACACATTGCGCAAGCCGCTGCCGCATCCGACCCACACACAGACGCTGGGCAGGTTGACCACCGCGAACACCAACGCAATCACCAGCACATTGGTGACGTAACCTTCGGCCGGCGTGTAGGTGGTGATTGCCCCCAGCGCCATGATCCAGGCCTTGGGGTTCACCCACTGGAACGCCGCCGCGCCGAGGAAGGTCATGGGCTTGCCCTGCTCATCAGGGCTGTCGGACATGCCACCCGCCGTCGCAATCTTCCACGCCAGGTACAACAAATAGGCTGCGCCCACGTAGCGCAGCACCGTATAGGCCCACGGAAACACCTTGAACACCTCGCCCAGCCCCAGTCCCACTGAAATCACCAGCAGCATGAAGCCGATGCTGATCCCCAGCGCATGGGGCATCGACCGGCGGAACCCGAAGTTCACGCCCGAAGCGAGCAACATGGTGTTATTGGGTCCTGGCGTGATCGAGGACACGAAGGCGAACAGCACGAAGGCTGATAACAGGCTGGTAGACATGAACATGATGCGGCATCCAAACGCAGAGGTATGCCAGCGACAGTAGAAGGTAATGCGCCGCCCTGCCCCGTACAGCCAAGGTGCGATTGAGGCATACACTTTTTTGCCACGATTTTCACAAAGCTTTCACAGACGAGCGCCTAGGGTAACTACAGCTCCTAATGAACATCCTTTTTAGCCCGCGCTCCCCACGCGGGCTTTTCTTTGCCTGGCATTTGTCACGGGCAAAAAAAGAGGCAAGCCATTGCGCATGGCTTGCCTCTCACATCTGCCCGTTAGCGCGGGCCGCCGCCTGGCCCACCGCCCTGACCATGCCCGCCACCGTGACCACCGCCACCACCACCTCCCGGTGGCATGAACATCCAGCAGCCTGACAGGGTCGACAACAGCGCGATAACCACCGCTGCCTTGGTTAGATAACTCAACTTCATGACCACACTCTCTTACTTGACGAGATTGACTTCTCGCAGGGTAAGACAGCGCCAACTCAAGTGCGTCACGGCTATCGTGTAACCTGATGGTAGGGTTTGTAAGCCCCGCGGTACAAGGCGTCGTCAGTTTTGCGGGCGCTGCTTGGTCGAATCCAGTTCGGCTTTTTTGCCGGTGCTGATTTCAGTGATTTGCGCCGATTTGGCAATCGCAAAATCAAACGTATCCTGCATCTTGGCAATGGCATCGGTGGCGGTGCCTTTCAGCCCGCCATTGGCCGCCCAGTCGAAGTTCCACACGCCCGAGAGGTTATCGGCGCCGGGTACGTCGTGGGTTTCAATGGCGGTGAACACATCGGGGTGACGCTCCATGTACTTGGCCGCATCAGAGACCTCGGCCGGCACTTTGCCAGAGGCATTGTTGGCCAATTGGGTCAGTTCCTGCTTGGTGATGGCCGACTTGCCGGTCTGGCGCATGTAGTCGGCAATGACCTTGCTGGACTTGGCAATGTTCAACTTGTCGTCGAACACCGAAGGTGATGCTTTAGGTGTATTTGCCCCGCTGCCGGCGGGCGTTACGGTAGTAGACATCGGCGCTGCTCCCCTGGTGGAACGAATGCAATCGTCGTGCTGACGACAGCCCGAAGCGGACGTTAGCATGGGCAATGGGCCAGTAATCCGTGCTTCACAACAATTCACAAGGCGCCGCGACATCACTCCAAGCGCATTGCGAAAGATCACTCAACTTTCTCGGTCTCTTCTGATTTCGCGCGCCTCTACGCCTATGCGCTACTTGGGCACTTCACAACCACCCATGGAAGTCGCCATGCTCAACCGAAGCCGTTGCCTTGCGTTAACACTGATGGACCGTTTCCTGCGCGGCATTTGGGCCATCGCCATTCTGATGTTCCCGATGTTCGCAGCGGCAGTTGTAGGCGGCGCCGATGCGACGGATGGCCGCTATCCGTTTATGGCGACGCTGCAATTCAAGGCGTCCGGCGCGACGCCGCTTGAGCGCCATGGTTGCGGCGCTGCGCTGGTCGCGCCTGACTGGGTGCTGACCGCTGCCCACTGCCTGGTAAACACCCAGCCGTCAGAGGTAGAAGTGATCCTGGGTCGCACCCAACTGAGCAATACCTTGCAAGGGCAGACAGTGGGTGTAAAACGCATTGCCCTCCATCCTGAATTCCTCCGCTCGTTGACCCTCGATGTCGCACTCCTCAAACTTGACCGCGCCATCACCGGCATTCAGCCCATCGCTATCGTGATGCGCGAGGAAACGCTTGAGGAGCGTATCAAGCGTCCGACAGTCCTCGGCTGGGGCAACACGGCGCGCAGCCCGGCGCCAGATGTACGCCCGGACCACCTGCAACGCGCACGATTGCCCAGAATGCCGGACACCCAATGCTCGTCACTCGCGCCGACCGTGAACCTGCAGAACACCTTTTGTATCGGGGCTGACGGTTTGATACCGGACAGCGGCGACTCGGGCAGCCCCGTCTTTGTAAAAACTGCCAAGCGAGGTTTTGTGCAACTGGGCGTTGTCAGCCAAGGGGTCCTGATTGCCCGGTTGTCCAACCCAAAGATTGCTGATTTTATTCGCGAGACGCTGAACGAATCGCCGTGAACGAGCGCTACTTCGTGGTCTGATCCCGCTGCCGTGCCAGCCCCTCCAGCGTAAACCGCGCCTGGGTCAGCACCACCTGGCGCACCAGCTCCATTTCCTTCTGATTCACCTCAGTCCAGTTCAACGCCGCCAGCAACTTGGGCTTTTGCACGCGAAATGCGAGTCCTTGGGTGAACAGCGCCATGGAATGGATCACTGTGCGTTCATCCTCTACCGCAAAGCCGGACAGGCGCGCGATCAGCAACCGAATCACTCGGCCGATGCGCGCCTTGAAATGCTCATCGAACGCCCGTGTCGCGCTGGGCGGGCACAACCCGGCCTGGTGGCGATCCATGAATGCACGCCAGACCGTGGTTTGCGGGCTGTCCTGGATGGTCGAAACCACCGTACCCAAAATGCCCAAAGAGGCATCGATCAGCGCGTTGTCACCTGAATCGGAGTCCGCCAGCACGCTTTCTGCAGCCTCCACGGACGGCGACATCTTGCCCCACAACAGCGTGATCAAGTGTTCGACACACGCCAGGTACACGCCTTCCTTGCCATCGAAGTAGTACTGGATCGCGGGGGCGTTGACGCCGGCGGCGGTGGCGATATCGCGGGTCGACGCGCCATCGTAGCCACGCTCGCCAAACACCCCGACCGCCGCCTCGATGATACGTGCCCGGGTTTCTTCGCCGCGCTGGTAGCCACCCTCGGCAGCCGGTTTATGTCGTGCCATGTGCAACTCCATTCGAATACCGGACCAAAATATACCAGTTGACAAAAATTCGCGAAAAAAGGAATTTATTCCATCTGTTATAAATCTGGAGTGACCTCGATGTCGGCTGCACCTCCCTCCCCTCAGGTCATGCCTGAAACCGTCAACGGTCAACGCGGTAAAGCGCGTCGCATCCTGCTCTCACTGGCCGGCGTTGCTGTGCTGGTGGGTGTTTCGTGGGCCGCCTGGTGGTGGATCACCGGGCGTTTTATCGAGACCACTGACGACGCCTACTTGCAAGCCGACAGCATCAGCGTGGCGCCCAAGATCAACGGCTACGTGGCCGAGGTGCTGGTGAGCGACAACCAGAACGTCAAGCGCGGCGATGTGCTGGTACGCCTGGATGCGCGCAAATACCAGGCGGTGAGTGACGAAGCGTCGGCCACTATCGCCGCACGCAATGCCGACTTCGCCAAAGCCCAGGCCGATCTGGTGCAACAGGACTCGACCATCGCCGAAGCCCGCGCCCAGTTGCAGGGCGCCGAAGCCGATGCGCGACACGCCCAGACCGAAGTGGCCCGTTACGCACCGCTGGCCCGCTCCGGTGCAGAGCCCGAAGAGCGCCTGGCCCAATTGAACAACCAACTGGCCCAAGCCCGCAGCACCGTGGCAGCCAAACAGGCGGCGCTGCGCTCCAGCCAGACTCGCTACGGCACGCTGCAGGCCCAGCTCAAGCAAGCCCAGGCGCAACTGGGCGTGGCCAAGGCCAGCGAAGCGCAAAGCCAACTGGACGTAGACGACGCCGTGATCCGCAGCCCGCTTGACGGTCGCGTGGCCGACCGTGGCGTGCGTGTGGGCCAGTACGTACAGCCCGGTACGCGTCTGCTGACCGTGGTGCCGATCAGCGCGATCTACCTGACCGCCAACTATAAGGAAACCCAGATCGGCGCCATGCGCCCCGGCCAGACGGTTACCGTGCACGTGGACGCCCTGCCCGGCCGCGACCTGCAAGGCCACATCGATAGCCTGGCCCCCGGCACCGGCGCGCAGTTCTCCTTGCTGCCACCGTCGAACGCCACCGGTAACTTCACCAAGATCGTACAACGCGTGCCGGTGCGCATTGCTCTGGACGTGCCGGACGACCTGCGCGCCGCGCTGATGCCCGGCTTGTCGGCCACCGTGGAAGTCGACACGCGCACCCACGGCGCGGACGCCAACCATGGCTGAGGCGATCATGCCCGCGGTGGCGGCCGAGAAACCGCGCAACGCCTCGCTGACCGACTGGATCGCCGTCGCCGCCGGGGCATTGGGCGCCTTGCTCGCCACTCTCGACGTGTCGATCACCAACTCGGCCTTGCCGCAGATCCAGGGCCAGATCGGCGCCACCGGCACCGAAGGCACCTGGATCGCCACCGGCTACCTGATGTCGGAAATCGTCATGATCCCCCTCACCGCCTGGCTGACACGGGTGTTCGGCCTGCGCCGATTCCTGATCGGCACGGCGCTGATGTTCACCCTGTTTTCGATGTTCTGCGGCCTGTCCACCAGCCTCGGCGCGATGATCGCCGGGCGCATCGGCCAGGGTTTTGCCGGTGGCGCGATGATCCCCACCGCGCAGACCATCGTGCGCACCCGCCTGCCGCCACACCAAATGGCCATCGGCACGACGATGTTCGGCATGACGGTGATCCTCGGTCCCTTGCTCGGCCCTGTGATCGGCGGCTGGTTGACGGAAAACATCAATTGGCGCTGGTGCTTCTTTCTCAACCTGCCCATCAGCATCGCCCTGATCACCCTGCTGATCACCGGGTTGCCCAGTGAGCGCATGAACCTGCAGCGTTTTATCACCGCGGACTGGCTGGGTATTCTCGGCCTGGCGATGGGCTTGAGTTCGCTCACCGTGGTGCTTGAAGAAGGCCAGCGTGAGCACTGGTTCGACTCGTTGCTGATCGTGTGGCTGAGCATCGCCACGGTGACCGGATTTTTCCTGATCGCCGTGGGGCAATTCCGGTCGAGTATGCCGATCCTGCGCCTGCCACTGGTGCTCAACAAAAGCTTTGGCAGTGTGCTGCTGATTGGTACGGCCGTGGGCGCGGGGCTGTATGGCACGGCGTACCTGGTGCCGCAGTTCCTCGGCATTCTGTCCGGTTACAACGCGCAACAGTCCGGCTCGATCATGTTGCTGTCAGGCATTCCTGCATTCCTGCTGATGCCGATCCTGCCGAGGATGCTCGGCCGCTATGACTTGCGTTGGATGGTCGGCGCCGGCCTGTTGCTGTATTGGGCCAGTTGTTTCGTCGACACCCAGTTGACCGCCGACAGCGTCGGGCATGACTTCATCTGGTCGCAGTTGCTGCGCGGCTTCGGGCAGATCCTGGTGATGATGCCCCTCAGCCAATTGTCCATGCGTTCGGTCGAGACCAAGGACGCGGGTGACGCAGCCGGGCTCTACAACATGTCCCGCAACCTAGGCGGCACCATCGGCCTGGCGTTGCTCGGGGTATTGATGGACCGGCGCAGCCACTTCCATGACGACAGGCTGCGTGAAGGGATCCTGGCCAACAGCCAACTCGCCCAGGACCACATGGCCAGCAACACCGCCAGCTACCTGGCGCAAACCGGCGATGCCTCCAGCGCCCCGTTGCAAGCGATGGCCCAGTTGGCCAACGACATCGCGCGACAAGCCTCGGTCATGGCCTACAACGACGCCTTCTACGTACTGGGGCTTGCCATGCTGGCGTGCCTGCCCCTGATCTTCATCCTCAAAAAGCGCACGGTACAGCCATGATTGCTCGCTCCCTTCCCCTGCTCCTGACCGTTGGCCTGCTGTCCGCCTGCACTGTGGGACCGGATTACCCAGGCGCGCCGGATGCGGCGCCGAAAACCCTGGCCGCCGGGCGCCTGCCCCACGCCGACCGCCAAGCGCCCCACGCGCCGGCGGTAGCGCAGTGGTGGCGAACGCTGGATGACGCGCAGCTCGATGAATTAGTCGACATGGCGCTGAAGAACAGCCCCGACATCGCCACCGCCCAGGCGCGCTTGAAGCAATCCCGCGCCAGCCTCAGCGGTGCCCGCGCCGACGCCCTGCCCAAGGTCACCGGCGACGCCGCGATGTTGAAACTGCGCTCACCCGACACCTCCGCATTGGGCGGCAGCGGTGGCGGCGGCCGTGGCCCGTTGACGCTCTACCTCGCCGGCTTCGATGCCAGCTGGGAAGCCGACCTGTTCGGCGGCACCCGCCGCGCAGTCGAAGCGGCGCAAGCGGAAGCCGACGCGGCCCAAGCCCAACTGGCCGACGCCCAGGTGCAACTGTCGGCCGAAGTGGTCCAGGCCTACACCGACCTGCGCGACCAGCAAGCACGATTAGCTTTGGTTGAAGCCAGCGTCGACATCGAAAACCAGGCCCTCGACCTGACCCAGCAGCGTCGCAGTCGCGGCGTGGCCTCCCAACTGCAACTCGAACAAGTCCTCACCCAGGCAGAAAACACCCAGGCCCAACGCCTGCCGTTGCAAGCTGCCATCGTTGAATCCCTGGACCAGCTCGACTTGCTCTGCGGCCTGGAACCCGGCGAACTGGACGGCCGCCTCGCCACCGCCCAGGCCCTGCCCGCCATTCCCGGCGCGGTGCCCGTGGCAGACCCCGCCGCCCTCCTCAAGGCCCGTCCCGACATCCGCGTGGCCGAACGCAAACTGGCCTCCAGCAACGCCCAGATTGGCGAGAAAACCGCCGACTGGTTTCCCAAGCTCAGCCTGATGGGTGACCTGTCATTCTCCGCCGGCGACCCCGGCCACCTCGCCCGCAAGGCCAACGGCAGTTGGTTGATCCTGCCGCGCCTGAGCTGGAACGCCCTGGACTTCGGTCGCGTTTCCGCCAGCGTCAAAGGCGCCGAAGCCGGTCACGACGAAGCGCTCGCGCAGTACAAAAGTGTGGTGTTGAGTGCACTGCGTGATGCCGATGTCGCCCTGGCTCGATACGGTCACCAGCGCCAGCACGTGGTGCTGCTGCGCAGTGTGGAAGCCTCGGCCGTGCGTGCGGCAGACCTGACCCGCCAGCGTTATCGAGCCGGCACAGCCAGCACCCTGGATTGGCTGGATGCAGAGCGCACGCGCTACCAGGCCCAGGAAAGTCGGATCTCAGGGGACGCGGAACTACTCAAGGATTTTGCTTCGTTGCACAAGGCATTGGGGCTGGGCTGGACGTTGTGACACACTTCTTTCCACAGCGCCGCTAGACACGAGGGAACCATGCTCCGTATTCATCAAGCGACCCCAGCCGACCTTGAAGCCCTGCGCGAAGTCGGCTGTACCACCTATCGAGAACACTTTGCGCAGATCTGGTCGCCCGGCGGATTGCAGGCGTTCCTGGATCGGGACTTTTCCCACGACGCCTTGCGCCAATCACTCGAAACATCCGACAACCCTCTATGGCTACTCGCGTCAGCTGACGACGCGCAAGTCGTCGGCCTGGCAAAGGTCAACTGGTCGGCGCCGGCGCCCATAACAGGTGAAGTTGGCGCAGAACTGCGCAAGATCTACTTTCTCAAATCCGCCGCCGGGCGCGGGTATGGCAAGCGATTTATGCAGTTCATTTGCGACCAGGCTGTAGAGCGTGGTGAGCGCTCGCTGTGGCTGACGGTGCTCAAGTCCAATCACGATGCACGAAGGTTTTACGAGGCGTTTGGGTTCAAGCACATTGGAGAAATCCCGTTCAAGACGGACCTGGCTGAAATTGGAATGGATGTGATGGGGCTTGAACTCAAGCGGCGAGGAGCCTAAATGGATGAGTTGATAAAAGGCCTCGACGGGCCCAGGACGGCGCAGCAGGAATTGTTCTACGACCTGGAAGATGCGGCGGCGGTGATTGGGTGGTCGGTGGTGGAGCTGACTACGTTGGCGGCCAGCGGCAGGACGCCGGATGAGGCGGTGGCATTGATGAAGATTTGCGCGTTGCTGGCGGCGCAGCAGGAGAAGTTACGGGCGTATGCAGGTGAGGTCAAAGACCAGAGGATCGTCAGGTCTCAGGTCCTATAAGCCCGACGCAGCGGTCGGGCTCATGGAATTACAAATGTTCAGTTGTCGGGATGCTCGCTCGCCACTGAATCAGCAGCGTCTACATCCGACATGTCCTCTTCAAGAGGCGCGTCATCGTCCGGCGGCAACGGAACACTCTCCTCATCGCGCTTCGGATCGTGCCCTGTCTCATTGTCGGTGCCGCGGGTTACATCCTGCTGAGAAATATTCCCAGGGGCATTTTCATTGATTTCCATGCTGGCTCTCCGTTCTTACGCTCGGGATATCGGCGCTTAAACATGGGATCAGGCAGTGGTCAGCGAGTGCGATGTACTTGACGAACGGCAGAAAGCCTAGCGCAATGGCAAGGCGTTTCAGAGTCAACTCCTAACGCACCAGACTTCCAAAACTTTTTCGAAGCCAATAAAAAACCCCGTAGACGTTAATCTACGGGGTTTCTAAGAGTGGAGGCCGAGGTCGGAATCGAACCGGCGTAGGCGGATTTGCAATCCGCTGCATAACCATTTTGCTACTCGGCCTCAAACGATCAATGTCCTGACTGCTGACACTCACCGCGTAAAAACTTGAGTGGGCTATAAAACCCTGCCTCTACTCTAACTCATTGAATACATTGAAGTTTTTAATGCTTCATTGCGTTCGATGGGCGCCATTATGTACGTATTTGCCAAAGCGTGCAACCCCTTGATTTCAAAAATATTTCGTATTGGCATCAAGGGGTTGCGGGGCTGCCCTACTCCTTGATGTGGAGCTGTTGGTACTGCGGGTCGGCCTTGATTTGCGCTTCGGTGAAGGGCAGCGGGCTGAGTTTTTTCTGGGCGAAGGCTTGGGTCTGGTCCTTGGCGTGTCTGGACGCTGGGTTGCTGGACTCGGAGAACGCGAGTACGCCTTGGGCATGGGGCCCCTGGTCGTCGAAGGTGACGATTTGCAGGTAGCTGGTGCCGCTCACGACTTCGCGCTTGCCGTCAGCGCGGGGCACGGTTTGCATGGCGTTGTAGATTCCCAGCTCTTGCGGGCCGCCGTGGATCGGGGTTTGGCCGGAGACTTGGAGGTCACCCCAGGTGCTGTTGGCGGTGAGGCCGAGTTTGGCGACGTCGGCGGTGGACGCCAGCATGGCGTCGCGCAGGGCTTTGGCGACGTCCGCGCGTTCGATGGCCAGGCCGCGTGGCGTGGTGAGCGGCTGGGCCGGGTCGAAGGCGACGCGCCAGGCGTCAGGGATTTGCTGCAGGTGTTGCACCAGGTTGATGAAATGCACCAGGCCGATGCCGCTGTCGAGGTTGGCGCGCTGGTCCCAGTTTTTCAAGTCGGTGCACAGGGGCTGCAGCGCAGTGGCGTCGGCGCCGAGGTGTTTGGCGCAGAATGCGAGCAGGTCGGGCATGACTTGGCCCGCCAGGTACACCTCGTTGTCCATCACCATGTTTTGCAGGTCGGTGACACCGATCGGTTTATCCAGGGATTGCAGGCGTTGCAAGGCGAAACGCGCGCGCGGGCCGAGGCCGATATGGTCCTGGCTGATCACTGGGGAGAAGCCGGTGAGCGGCGCCTTGGGGTTGGCCAGCCAGGCCGAGTCGTTGGAGTGCTGCACGTAGTCGGTGCGTTGCAGTTGCGGCAGTTGCTCGGCCGGAAAAATGCCGGACTGGGCTGCGCGCGGGTCAATGTCCCAGGCGCAGGCGCTGTGGGCGCCGTCGAGCATGATCATCTGCAGGCCGGCGCGGGGGTCGCTGCATTGCGCGAGTTTGGCCGCGCTGACGTTGGGCACCACCGACTGGTTCATGTACAGGCTCTGGCCTTGGTCATCGGCGGCCAGGGTGTTGACCCACGGGATACCTTGCAGGGTGTGCACCGAGGTTTTCAGTTGATCGAGGCTGCCCGCGCGGTTCATCGCGTACCACTGTTGCAGCACACGGTCGTTGCCCAGGTTGGCGTCACGCAGGCTGAAGGCGTAGCGGTTGTCCCAGTCGAGCTTGCCCGGCCATTGCACCACCGGGCCGAATTGCGAGCTATAGACGGTGTGCGACTGGCCCTTGAGGCTGCCATCGGCTTGTTTGACTTGCACCGTCACCGTGGTTTTATCCAGGGCGACGGATTTGCCATCGAGCAGGTAGCGCGTGGAATCCTTCGGGTCGAGGGTCAGGCGGTACAGGGTGAAGTGCTTGGACGTGTCCACGGTGTGGGTCCACGCCACATGCTGGTTGAAACCGATGTTGATCACTGGCAGGCCCGGCAGCGCCGCGCCCATCACATCCAACTGACCAGGGATGGTCAGGTGCATCTCATAAAAACGCATGCCGCCCACCCACGGGAAGTGCGGGTTGGCCAGCAGCATGCCGCGTCCGTTGAAGGAGCGGTCACGGCCGACCGCCACGGCGTTACTGCCGCGATCGAAGGCGAAGCGCTGCTGATTGGCGGCGGCCAGTTCAAAAGCTTTCGAGTCGGTCGGTACACTGGCCGTGGCTTGGGGCGGCGTCGCACCCACCAAGGCTTCAGCGAATTGGCCGACACCGCCTTCGACCAATAACCTACGAGTCAACTTGACCAAGTCTTCAGCCACCAATGGCCGCACCCACGCCGCCTGGCACTGCGCCGGAGCGCCCTGCTCTTTCAGGTAACGGTTGTAGCCGGCCACATAACCTTGGATACGTTGCTGGATCTGCGGGCTTTGCGCCTTCCAGAACGCGGCGACCGACTCCGGCGTATTCAGCCACGTGAAAAACACATCACTGGCCAGGTTGTTGCGTTCTTCCAGGGTCGCCTGCTCGGGGCCGAAGAACTTGGCGCGCTCGCCATTCACTGTGACCACTTCATTGGCCAGCAGGCACAGGTTGTCCTGGGCGTAGGCGTAGCCGATGCCAAAGCCCAGGCCACGCTCATCGTTGGCGCGGATGTGCGGTACGCCGTAACTGGTGCGCCGGATATCCGCCGACGCTTGCGTCACCGGTTCCCGCGCCGAGGCGGCCAGGCTCAACCCCAGCAACACACCCGCCACACCTACCCTGGACAACCCATTGGAAATAATCACGCAAACTCCACCGTCAGATTTAACCGCCTCACAAGGGGTAATAACCCCACCGTAAGAACGCAAACCACCAGGAATAATTTAACGCGACGGCACGTTTATTTAAGGCGGCGCGGATGTGACAAAACCGATACCGACAAAATTTCTACATCCGGCACTTCATGATTTTGCTCGCTCGTTCGTCTTATTAACCAAGAGCGCTCATTTTTTTCCTGATCAGGCTCTGATAAGGAGTTTTTGCATGTACAACCCGCAAGTGCCCACGGATGGACATTCACCGGCTGCCGAGGCCAGTTTCGGCAACGGCGCACAAGCGTTCGGCAAAACGCCCGAACAGCAAGGCAACCAGCGTATCCGCCACCTGCTCAAGTGTTTTGGCTTGCGCACCAGCCTGATCCGGCTGAAGGTCATCGACGCCCTGCTCACTGCCGCCGACAACCAGCGCACCCTCGGGGTACGCGGTGTGCACAGCCATCTGCTGGAGCTGGGCATTCCGTTGTCGTTTCTCAGCGTGCGCGAGGTGCTCAAGCGCCTGTGCAGCGAGGGCGTGATCACCCTCAATGCAGATAAAAGCTACAGCCTCCATGAAGAGGCTGCCAAGGTGCTCGAAGGTCGCGCCTGATCGGCCTTAGAGCTTGACCTTGCGGCGCATGATGCCGTTGATCACCACCACGACCACTGCGACGGCAATGGCGATGGTCTGGAACGTCTTCTCACTGATAACCCCGGTGTTCTGCAAGTAGGACAGGCCAAACATCGTCGCCAGTACGGCCAGGGCAATCAGAATCGAATATTTCAAACGTTGCTTTTGTGTCATGACGGGTTCCCGAACCTGAAAAATAAAGCGTCGAACCTGCCCTGCGCGCAAGGGCGAACAGGTCCGACAGGCGCTCATGTTACAGGCGATGAAAAACTTTGGCTCGACCAATCAGCCGGCGTGCACCCAACGCTGGTGCAGCCAGCGCGCCAAGGCATCCAGCGCAAAGCCCAGCAACCCGATCAGCAACACCATCGCCATCAGCTCCGAATAGGCCAGCCGATCACGGGTGTCGAGAATGTAATAGCCCAGCCCGGCACTGACCCCGAGCATTTCGCACGGCACCAGCACGATCCACAAAATGCCGATGGCCAAACGCACGCCGGTCAGCACATGCCCGACTACGCCGGGAATGATCACCCGGCGCAAGGTCTCCCAGCGCGTCGCACTCAGGCTGCTGCTCAACTGCAACCAGCGCGGGTCCAACTGGCGCACGCCGGCAGCGGTGTTGAGCATGATCGGCCACACGGCGGCAAATGCCAGCAGGAAATAGATTGGCTGGTCGCCTACCCCCATCAGCATCACCACAATGGGCATCCACGACAGCGGCGAGATCATGCGCAGGAACTGAAAGGCCGGCGTGGTCGCCGCTTCCAGCGTGCGCGAACGGCCCACCAGCAACCCCAACGGAACGCCGACCAACAAGGCCAGGAACAACCCGACAAAGATGCGCTTCAGGCTCACCGCAATATGCAGATACAGCTCACCGCGCCCCAGCAACTCCCACAAGCTACTGAAGGTGGCGGCCAGGGAAAAACGCGCAGACAACCCATCCGTCGCGCCAAACACCTTCACCCCCAGCCACCAGAGCAACAGCAACCCCGCCAAGCCACTCAACCCAAGCAACCAGCCCGGGATTTCACGGTTGTTCAAACGCCGATCTCCTCATGCCGCGCATAGCCGTCCGGCAAGCCAAAGGTCTTCATGCCGCCCACGGCCTCGATGGCGTTGCGCACGAAGCGGTCATCCACCAAGTCTTTGGCGACGAACGCCGGGTCGAGGTCAGCGAGGAATTTCTTGTCACCCTCGATCAAGGTGTCTTTCAGGCGACGCACCAGTTCCTCGGTGTAGCTGGGGAATGGATACGGCTGGAAGTCGATGCGGTGCTCATCCCAATTCCCGTGCTGGATCGCACCGTCTGCCAGGTAGGCGGCTCGGTCGGCGGCGGCCGGTGCCAGCACCTTGCTCAATACCGGCTCGGCATGCGGGGTGTAGCGATTCGGGCCGTCCTTGGACAGCAATTTCACTGCCTCTTCGCGGTTGTCGCGGGTCCAGACTTGCGCCTTGACGATGGCGTTCACCACCTTCTGCGACCACTCCGGGCGGTTGGCCAGGTCGTGTTCGTGCATGAACACCACGCAGCACGCGTGGTTGCGCCACACGTCGCCGGTAAAGCGCTGCACGCGGCCGACCTTGAGGTTTTCCGCCAGGGCATTGAACGGCTCGGCGACGATATAACCGTCGATGCGCTGGCTGGCCAGGGCCGGTGGCATGTCCGAAGGCGGCAACACGATCAGGTTGACCTCATCGGCCGCAATCGCACTGCCCGCCGCCCGTGCCACCGGCGTGAGGCCGTTGTCGCGGAACAGTTGCTGCACCACCACGTTATGAATCGAGTACCAGAACGGAATCGCCACTGATTTGCCGCCCAGTTGCTTCACATCGGTGATGCCCGGCGCCACGGTCAGGCCGGAGCCGCCCACATGGTTCCACGCCACCACCTTGGCCGGCACCTTACTGCCATAACGTGCCCACACGGTCATCGGCGATAGCAGGTGAATCACATTGACCTGCCCTGAGATAAACGCTTCGATCACCTGCGCCCAACTGCGCAGCAGCACCGGGCGTTCGGCCTTGATGCCTTCGGCTTCGAACAGGCCATTGTTGTGCGCCACCAGCAGTGGCGTGGCGTCGGTGATCGGCAGGTAGCCGATGCGTACCGGCGCATCCGGCTCGCTGGCGGCGCGGGCTTGCAAACTGCTCAGCAGCGGCAAGGCACCGGCGGCGCTGAGTACGGCGGAAAGTTTGAGAAAGTCGCGGCGCGAATGGGTCAGGTCATCCAGGCACATGGGCAGGCTCCAGCAGATCAAGGGGGTTGGATTGAGGGCGGCTCGCCTGCCGTAGGGTTTTAAGGATCTCGATACGCAGCGCGCCGATGGCTTCCACCTGTTCTTCGCGGGGTTGCGGCAGGTCGATCAGCCATTCGCCCAACGTCCGCGCCGGGCGATTCCCCAGTAGCAGGATGCGGTCGGACAGCAGCAGCGCTTCGTCAATGTCATGGGTGATCAGCACCGCCGCCGAACCTTGCTCGCGGTTGACCTTGAGCAACAGGTGCTGCATGTCGGCGCGGGTCACTTCGTCCAGGGCGCCGAAGGGTTCATCCAGCAGCAGCACCTGGGGCTGGCGCGCCAGGCAGCGGGCCAACGCGGTGCGCTGGGCCATGCCGCCGGACAACTGCGCCGGGAAGTGCTGCCGCGCATGCTCCAGGCCGACGGCGGCGATGGCATGGTCGACGCGCTGGCGGCGCTCGTCAGCGCTCAGATGGGGTTGCCGGGCGAAATCCAGGCCGAAGGCAACGTTCTTTTCCAGGCTCAGCCAGGGCAACAGGCTCGGGTCCTGGAAGGCTACCGCCACGCGTGGATGAGGACCGTTCAAGGGCTCGCCCAGCACGCGCACACTGCCGCCCTGCGGTGCCTGCAAACCGGCGAGGACGCGCAACAGGCTGGACTTTCCCACGCCGCTGGGGCCAAGGATCGACACCACTTCACCGGGTTGCAAGTGCAGGTCGAAGTGCTGCAACACCAGCCCGCTGGTATAGCCCAGGCAAATCCCCTGGGCACTCAATACGGCCGCTGTCATAGGTTGGCCTGACGCTGCAGTTCGGTACGCAATTGCACCAGGCTTGGTGTCACGATCGGCACAAACGCCGATTCACGCCAACGCCGTGCAAAACCACTGCCGTGGGCGGTGAGATAAGCCTTGCCGCCGCTGGCCTGCAACTCCAGCTGCACGGCGCTGGCGGCGGTCTCCGCCAGGGCGATGCGCAGCTTGAACAACGGCACCGGTTCGGCGGCAAAACGCCCTGCCAACAGGCCACTTTTCAAGTCGTTGACCAAATGATCCAGGGTCACGCGCAGGGTTTCCAACTCTTCGCGCAGCACCGTGCGGGTCGCGCCCAGGTGGTTGGCGACTTCCGCCAGGGAACGACGCGCCAACCCGATGGACATCCCGCACTGCAAGCCCAGGAACGCCGGGCGCACCGCCGGCAGGAATGTGCGCGCGTCTTCGTGCAGCAGCCAGTCGCGACTCAGCTCCACGCGTTCCAGATCCAGGGCCGCCGTATTGCTTGACTGCAAGCCGAGCAATTCCAGGTCGCGAGAACGCTGCAAACCCGCCACCGAGTCCGGAATCGCCAGGATAAACGGCGCACCACCGCCCGCCTGCTCAATGGCCGCCGCCGCCACGAAACCGTTCCTGCGCAGGTTGGTCACCCAGTGCAGGCGGCCGTTGAGGGTCCAGCCGTCGTTGGACGGTTCGGCGCTGATCTGCAGCGCCTCGATGCCCGACAAGAACTTCATCGCGTTGGACAGCCCCGTCGCCCCCGCCAGCTTGCCGCCAAGCAAATCGGGCAGCAGCTGTTCACGCAGCCGCGCATTGGGACTCTGCAGCAGATACTCGATAAACGAGCGCTGGCCCCAGCACACGAAGGCCGCCGCCAGGGAATGGCTGGCAACGTTGGCGATGGCCTCTACGGCGCCCGCCACATCACCGCCCAGGCCGCCCAGGTGAGTCGGCACGCCGATGCGTAATACGTTGGCCTCTGCCAGCCGTGGCAGCACTTCCTGTGGATCGCAACTGCCCACGTCCAAGGCTTGCGCCTGGATGTCGAGCCAACGGCTCAAGATGGGGTCAAGCATTCCTGTTTCTCCTTTACAGCAGGTGGGCCAACTTCAACTTGCGGGCTTTTCCCAACGGTATTGCGCCAGCTCCGGGTTCAGTGGAGTACGAGCAAACACGTTAGCGAAGTTGCACAAGGTTGCCAGGCTGACGCCCAGAATCACCTCCAGGGCCTGGCCTTCGGTGTAACCGGCGGCGCGGAATGCGTCATAGCCCGCATCGCTCACATCACCCCGGGTGGCGATCACTTCACGGGTGAAGGCCGCCAGGGTTTCATAACGGGCATCGGGCAGCTCGCCACGCTGACGCAGGGCTTCGATGACGCTTTCCGGCAGCTTGGCTTTGTTACGCGCGACGGCGGTGTGGCCGGCCACGCAGAAATCGCAACCGTGAGTGGTGGCGGCAATCAGTTGCACCACTTCGCGGTCGGCCAGGCCCAGTTCAGATTTGGCGTTCAAAGCGGAAACCTTGATGTAGGTTTCCAACGCGGCGGGCGCATTGGCCAGCACCGCGAGCAGATTGGGAATGAAACCCGAGCCTTTCAGCGCGTTTTCCAGCAAAGGCTTGGCCGCTTCCGGCGCGGTTTCAGGGGTGAGCAGGGGTAGACGGGACATGGAGGAGTCTCCTGATGAGTTCGTGTATCCAGTCTGTTGGTTATAAAAAATCGCCTCAATAGTCTAAAGTAGCGATTACTTGCTCTTGAGTCTTTCCATTAGATGAATTCGTCCAGTGCACTTGTCGATTGGTTATTAGACAGCCTCGAACTCGACACCAGCCTGTTCCATGTGGGTCGTTATTGCGGCGACTGGCATGCGAGCACCCATGGCATGGCGAGCGCGAGTTTCCACCTGATCGTGCAGGGCCAGTGCTGGCTGCATATCGACGGTGACGCCACGGCCCATCGGCTGGACAACGGCGATGCGGTGTTCCTGCTGCGCGACCTGGAATATCGCCTCTCTGGCGAGCCCACGGCGGTGGGTGCGCAGGAATGCCCGCGCGTGCCCATGGTGCCCCTGGACAGCGCCGCCCACGATGGCGTCGGCCTGGTGTGTGGGTTCTTTCACTTCCAGTCCGGTCTGTCGGCGATGATCGTCGACACCCTGCCCGCGTGGATCATCCTGCGGGCGGGCGATCCCTCGCTGACGGCCGCGCGCAACCTGTTCGAACTGATCCTGCAAGAATGCCAACGCTTGCCTGCGCCCTCTTCGGCCTTGCTTGAACGGCTTTGCCACCTGCTGTTTCTGTATGTACTGCGCCAACAGGTGCTGGACAACAGCGAACTGGGCGGCCTGGCGGCACTGGGTCGGCAGCCGGCGTTTGCCGGTTTGCTGGAACAGTTGATCGCGCACCCGGCCGATGCCTGGACCCTGGAAAGCATGGCCGCCTGCACCGGGTTGTCGCGTTCGGCGTTTTTCAAACGGTTCAATGAACTGTGTGGACAGTCACCGGGCCAGGTGCTGCTGATGATGCGCATGCGCCATGCCTGCCAGTTGTTCAAGCAGGACCAGACGGTGGCGGATGTTGCGCTGGCCGTGGGTTATCAGTCGGTGGCGGCGTTTACCCGGGCGTTTCACAAGGTGACGGGGCAACAACCTGGGGCCTATCGCAAGGCACAGGCTTAGCGGCGCAAACCGGTGCCGGGAGCGGCGCAGAGTTCGACCAGCCAGTCCACAAACACGCGTACGCGCTGGGACAGTTGGCGGTGCGGAGGATACAGCGCCGTCAAGGCCATGGACGGCACGCCAAACCGGGGCAGCACTTCCACCAGCGTGCCTTGGGCCAGTCGCTGCCTGGCGTGATAGTACGGCGCCTGGATCAACCCATAGCCCGCTTCGCAAGCGCAGAAGTAGCCGTCGGCGCTGTTGACCGCGACCACCTTTGGCAGGTTGAGCGTACGCAACTGGGAGGCGAGTAGAAACTCCAAGCCAAACCGTTTGCCGCTGGCGGCCGAGACGTATTCGACCATCTGATGGTGGGCCAAGTCGTCGAGCGTTTCGGGTACCCCCATACGCTCAAGGTAAGCGGGGCTGGCCAGGGTGATTTGATCCATCATCGCCAGCGGCCGCGCCACCAGCGAATCATCCAGCGCGAGGCCACCGCGCAGCACACAATCGACGCCTTCACGGATCAGGTCAACCGGCCGGTCATTCAAGCCGATTTCCAATTCAATCTGTGGATACAGTGCGGTGAACGTGGGCAGTGCGGGTATCACCAGAAAACGGCCGATGCCCGACGGCATATCAATGCTCAACGTGCCGCGTGGGTTCTGCCGACTCGCGGAAAACACCGCTTCAGTTTCCTCAAGGTCCGACAGCAATTGCACGCAGCGCTGGTAATACGCAGCACCATCCAATGTAGGGCTGACCTGCCGTGTAGTACGTTGCAACAGTTGCACGCCAAGGTGCGCCTCCAACTGCTTGATCAGTACGGTCACCGAGGCGCGGGGCAGTTGCAGACTGTCGGCGGCCTTGGCAAAGCCTCGCAGTTCGACGATCCGGGTGAACACGCGCATCGCATTGAAACGGTCCAAACGCCGGTTCCTTGAGCTGATTATTTAGAAATACCGAATAGTGTTAGTGCTTTTAGCCGGTTTATCCCGATTTTGTCGAGCGTGACAATGCAGGCCTTCCCAACCAGGAGCTCTCCCCATGCACACTCGTCCACTCGGTAACAACGGCCCACTCGTCTCCGCCATCGGCCTCGGCTGCATGGGCATGAGCGATTTCTACACGCCCGGCAGCGACACCCGGGAAGCCACTGCGACCCTGCACCGCGCGCTGGAACTCGGTATCAACTTTCTGGATACCGCCGACATCTACGGCCCGCACAGCAATGAAGCACTGATCGGCAAAGCCATTGCCGGCAAACGCGACCAGGTGTTCCTGGCCAGCAAGTTCGGCATCGTGCGCGACCCGGCCAACCCGGCGCTGCGTGGCGTCAACGGGCGCCCCGACTACATCCGCAAGGCGATTGACGGCACGCTGCACCGCCTTGGCGTGGAAACCCTGGACCTGTATTACCAGCATCGTATCGACCCGCAGGTTGCCATCGAAGAAACCGTCGGCGCCATGGCCGAGTTGGTGCAACAGGGCAAGGTGCGTTACCTGGGCCTGAGCGAAGCGTCCGCCGCCACCCTGGAGCGTGCCCACAAGGTGCATCCGATCAGCGCCTTGCAAAGCGAATATTCGCTGTGGAGCCGTGATCAAGAACACAACGGCTGCCTTGCCGCCTGCCAGCGCCTAGGCATTGCCTTTGTACCTTATAGCCCGCTGGGGCGAGGGTTCCTGACCGGCGCCCTGCAAAGCCCGGATGATTTCAGTGCCGATGACTACCGCCGGTTCAGCCCGCGCTTCCAGGGGGAGAACTTCGGCAAAAACCTGGAACTGGTCAAGCAAGTGCAAGCACTGGCCGCCGACAAAGGCGTGAGCGCCGGGCAACTCGCACTGGCCTGGGTGTTGGCGCAAGGTAGCTTCATCATTCCGATTCCTGGCACCAAGCAGCGCAAGTACTTGGAAGAGAATGTGGCCGCCCTCGCGATCCACCTCAACCCGGCGGAATTAGCGGCGCTGGAAGCGATCTTCCCCGTCGAAGCAACCGCCGGCCTGCGTTACCCGGAAGCGGTCATGGCCATGCTGGATATCTAAGCGAAGGAGCGCCCTCAACGGGCGCTTTTTTTCTTGTACGATCGTACCTAAAGCTCCTCCTCGCCAAGCCGATATCCCGACGAAGCTCTAACAAAGCCACGTCGGTCATAAACGCTTCGTAAGGACGACCCCATGCCCCCACTGCGCTCCATCCAAGCCCGCTATACCCTGTTCCTGGTGCTGTTCGTCCTGGTGTTATTTGTGTTGACCGTAGTGGGTATCGGCCAGTTGGTCGCGCCCACGTTGCGTCACACCGAAGAACAGGTGGTGCTCAACCGCATCGCCGAGGTGGCAGAACAGATCCAGGGCGAGCTGAACAAGGTTCAGTCCCAGCAACGCAGCATCACCCAGACCGTCCCGTTGCTCGACAGCGATGCCATCGACAAGGTCCTGCCTGGCCTGGTCGACCAGTATGGCGAGCTGAAAGTCTTCGGTGGCGGGATCTGGCCGCTGCCCAACCAGCGCACACCGGGGCGCAACAAGCACAGCACGTTCTGGCACCGCGATGCCTCGGGCAAACTGGCCGTCAACACCTTCTGGAACAGCGACCCCGCCCCCAACTATTACGACCAGAGCTGGTACAAAGGCGGCCTGGCCTCCCCGCGTGGCCAGTGCGCCTGGGCGGCCGCTTATAAGGACGACGCCAGCCAGGAGCCACGCACCAACTGCGCCATGGCAATCCAGCGCGACGGCGTGCCGTACGGCGTCGCCACCATCGACGTGACCCTGGGTTTCTTCAATGACCTGGTGGCCAGCAAAGAAAAAGACATCGGTGGCCAAATGCTGATCGTCGAGGGCGATGGCAAGATCATCAGCAACAGTTCGCGGATCAGCGGCCCGGTGGTGTTGAAAAACATCAGCGAACTCACCGGTACCTCGGCGTTTGCCGCCCAGGTCAGCAAGGCCCTGGTTAATCGAGACCAAGCGCTGCAACGCAGCGAATTCGACAACCAGGGCGTGGCCAGCACCTTCTATATGCGCCCGATCGCAGGCACACCGTGGTTCCTCGCCACCGCCCTGCCCACCTCGCTGATCACCGCGCAACGCGATGACGTACTCGGCACCCTGGCCCTGCTGCAAATCCCCATGGTGTTGCTGCTGGTGCTACTCGCGGTGTATGCGATCCGCCAACTGGTGCAGCGCATGAAGTCGCTGAAAACCAATATCGACGCGCTGTCTGCCGGCGATGCCGACCTGACGCGACGCATCACCATCCGTGCCGAAGACGAGCTGGGCGCGATTGGTCATTCGGTGAACCGTTTTATTGTCTACCTGCAGAACATGATCGGTGAAGTGACCCAGGCCACTGGCGCCATGTCGTCGAGCCTGGAGCAACTGCAGCGGACCTCGGCGCACACCAACCAGATCCTGGTGCGGCATGCCTCCGAGACCGATCAGACGGTCACCGCCATCACCGAAATGAGCTCCACCGCCGACACCGTGGCGCAAAACGCCGCCGAAACCGCCGCATTCACCCAGCGCGCCAATGAGCATGCCGACCGCTCCCGCGTGGTGGTGGGTGAGGCATCCACCAGCGTCAGCGCTTTGATCGGCGAAGTGTCCAGCGCCACCCACAGTGTGGAAAACATGCGCCAGGACGCCGCACGCATCACCGAAACCCTTGGCGTAATCGGTGCGATTGCCGGCCAGACCAACCTGCTCGCGCTCAACGCGGCAATTGAAGCCGCACGTGCCGGCGAGCAAGGCCGGGGCTTTGCGGTGGTGGCCGATGAAGTGCGGGCGCTGGCGGCACGCACACAGGCCAGCACCTCGCAGATCAACGACATGCTCACGCGTTTGACCGCTGGCGTCAGTTCCTCGGTGGCCGCCATGGAAAACACCCAGGCCAGTTGCCAGTCGGCGGCGGATGCCACGGCACGGGTAAACACCGGCCTGGATGAAATGGCCGGTTCGGTCAGCCATATCAACAACCTCAGCACCCAGATCGCCACAGCGGCCGAGCAGCAGAGCGCGGTGACCGAGGAGATCAACCGCAGCATGGTGCAGATCCGACAAATGGTCGAAGAGCTGGTACAGAGCGGCGATGCCACTGAAACCAATACCCAAAGCCTGCTGGAGGCGAATGGCCGGGTGATCGCGTTGATGGGTCGATTCAAGGTGCAGTGATAAACGGCTGAAACACTCCCGTGCAATGTGCGGGAGTGGGACTATTCTGACAGTTCCTAGTCGCAACACAGGAGGTGTGCCATGCGAGCTGCCGAGCAGTCGGTCCGTTTGGAGCGGATCAGTCAGGAACGCTTTATCCGAGCCCCTATCGAAGCCGTCTACGACTATGTGACCCAACCGGATCGCTGGTACGAATGGCATCCCACGTCCCTCAGTGCCGATACCGGCACAACCGGTTCACTGCCCGCAGGCGCCCGGTTTACCGAGTTCATTGACTTGCTGGGCGTACGCGTCCCGATGAGTTACCGCGTGCAGATCGCCCGTCGCCCCGGCGAGTTCAAGACGGTGTTTACGTCCCTGGCCGTGGATGGCTCCATTCACTACTTCCTGCTGCCCCATCAAGACGGCACGCTGTTCAAGCGGGTATTGACCTACGAGACCGAGCTGCAACTGGCGACCTTGCATGAGCGCATGATCGAGTTGTCGACCATTGCCCTGGACCAGCTCAAGCATCGCTTGGAAAACCCACCCTTCGTATAATTTGGAAACATTCCCAACCGGTAGGAGCTGGCTTGCCTGCGATGACGGCGTCATGATCGCCGCCATCCCAACGGCCCTCTCCCACACGCGAGTTCCTATGAAAACCACATTGCGCCTGGCCCTGCTGTCAGCCCTGTTCACCACCACCCTGGCCCAGGCTGCCGACCTGATTCCCATCGACGTGCACCGCGACGCCAACTGCGGTTGTTGCAAAAAGTGGATCAGCCACCTGGAAAGCAATGGTTTCAAGGTCAATGACCACGTCGAAGCCGACATGAGCGCCGTCAAACAACGCCTGGGCGTGGCCCCTCGCCTGGGTTCGTGTCACACCGCCGTGATTGACGGCAAGTTCGTCGAAGGCCACGTGCCCGCCGAGCAAGTGCTGGCCTTGCGTAAACGCGATGACCTGCTGGGCGTCGCCGCGCCGGGCATGCCCATGGGCTCACCGGGCATGGAAGTCGAAGGCCGCAGCGAGGCCTATCAAGTCATCGGCCTGACCCGTGAAGGCAAAGATGTGGTGGTGGCGCAATACCCGGCGCAATGATCGCCGGCTACCTGGGGCTATTTTTCGCGGCCTTTGGCGCCGCCACATTGCTGCCACTGCAATCGGAAGCCGTACTGGTGGGCCTGCTGCTCAGCGGGCATTACTGCCTGTGGTTGCTGCTCGGCGTTGCCACGCTGGGCAATGTGCTGGGCTCGGTGGTCAATTGGTGGCTCGGACGCTGGGTCGAGCATTTCAAGGGGCGGCGCTGGTTTCCCGTCAGTGACAAGCAATTGGACAAGGCTCGTAACCATTACCAGCGCTGGGGCCATTGGACATTGTTGCTCAGTTGGATGCCGGTCATTGGTGACCCGCTGACCTTGGTCGCCGGGGTGATGCGTGAGCCGTTGTGGCGATTCCTGCTGTTGGTGACTTTAGCCAAAAGCGTCCGTTATGGGGTACTCGCCGCCGTGACCTTGCACTGGGTGTTAATCCCCAGTTAATCGTCCCGCAACAGCATCCGAGCACCCTTCTCGGAGCCTTGCCAATGCCCCTGATCCGCACTTTTTGCATCACCGGCCTGCTCGCCGTCAGCACCGCACCCGCCTTTGCCGCCAGCTACGGTCCCGAGCTGCAAGGCTTTGAATACCCCTACCCACTCAAGCATTTCGAATTCCAGTCCCAGGGCAAGTCCATGCAGATGGGGTATATGGATGTGCCCGCCAAAGGACAGGCCAACGGCCGCAGCGTGGTGTTGATGCACGGCAAGAACTTCTGCGGCGCCACCTGGGAAGGTTCGATCAAGGCGTTGAGCGATGCCGGATACCGGGTGATCGCGCCGGACCAGATAGGTTTTTGCAGCTCCAGCAAGCCTGACCATTATCAATACAGTTTCCAGCAGTTGGCGACCAACACCCATCAACTGCTGGAAAAACTCGGCATTCAAAAGGCCACGGTTATCGGCCACTCAACCGGCGGCATGCTCGCCACGCGTTACGCGCTGATGTACCCCGAGCAGACCGAACAGCTGGCAATGGTCAACCCGATTGGCCTGGAAGACTGGAAGGCACTGGGCGTGCCTTCGCTCACCGTCGACCAATGGTACGCACGTGAACTGAAGGTCAGCGCCGACGGGATTCGAAACTATCAACTCAACACCTACTACGTCGGACGCTGGAAGCCCGAGTACGAGCGTTGGGTAGACATGTACGCCGGCCTGAGCAACGGCCCAGGGCATACCCTGGTCGCATGGAACTCCGCGTTGATTTACGACATGATCTTCACCCAGCCGGTGTACTACGAGTTCAAGAACCTGCAAATGCCCACACTGCTGCTGATCGGCACGTCCGATAACACCGCCATCGGCAAAGACATTGCGCCGCCGGCGGTCAAAGCCAAGCTCGGCGACTACGCCGTGCTGGGCAAGCAAGTGGCCAAGCTGATTCCCCATGCCACCCTGGTGGAGTTCCCGGGCCTGGGGCATGCACCGCAGATGGAGGAACCGGCCCAGTTTCATAAAGCGCTGTTGCAGGGTTTGAACGCCCTTTAATCCAACTTTTTTCGAGGCACTCGTGAATGTCGGTACAGATCGCAGTCATTGATGATTGGCAGAATGTGGCCAGTGGCGTGGTGGATTGGTCAGTGCTTGAGGCCGTGGGCCAGGTGCATTTCCTGCACGATTACCCGGCCGATACCGCCGCCATGATCGAGCGTTTGCAGGGCTTCGAGGTAATTTGCGTGATGCGCGAGCGCTCTACCTTCGACAAGGCCCTGCTGCAAGGTTTGCCCAAGCTCAAGCTGCTGGTGACGGGCGGCATGCGCAATGCGGCCATCGACATTCCCGCCGCCAAGGCGCTGGGCATCACAGTCTGCGGCACCGACAGCTATAAACACGCCGCGCCGGAATTGACCTGGGCGCTGATCATGGCCTCTACTCGCAATCTGCTGGCCGAGGCCAATTCCTTGCGCGCCGGCCATTGGCAGGTTGGCCTGGGCGGTGATCTGCATGGCAAGACCCTGGGCATTCTCGGCCTGGGCAGCATTGGCCAGAAAGTCGCGCAGTTTGCCCAGGTGTTCGGTATGAGGGTGATTGCCTGGAGTGAAAACCTCACGCCGGAACGCGCGGCGGAATCGGGCGTGACCTGGGTCAGCAAGAGAGCACTGTTTGAACAGGCGGATATTCTCACCGTTCACCTGGTGCTCAGCGACCGCAGCCGTGGGCTGGTGGATGCCGAAGCACTGAGCTGGATGAAACCCAGCGCGCGCTTGGTGAACACCGCACGTGGCCCGATTGTGGATGAGTCGGCGTTGGTGCAGGCATTGGAAAACGGACGCCTGGCGGGAGCCGCGCTGGATGTGTACGCCGAGGAGCCGCTGCCGGCGGATCATCCGTTCCGCCGCCTGCCGAAAGTGCTGGCGACGCCGCACGTGGGCTATGTGAGCGAACAGAATTACCGGCAATTCTACGGCCAGATGCTCGAAGACATTCAAGCGTGGGCCAACGGTACGCCCATTCGCGAGCTGGGCTGACGCACCATTCAAGGGCAGCCCGCACCCGCTTGGTGTTCACTGAACCTTGTGGTGAGCAGGCTTGCCCTGCGCTGGGGCGAACTGATGGGAGCGCTTCGCACTCCAGCGCAGGGCAAGCCTGCTCACTATATCCTGGTGCTTTCTACGAGAGCATAAGGTTACAAGTTTTTTTGTCCTACAAAATTTCCGTAGAAAGCCTACAAGCTCTAGGATCTGTCCTAGACTCATGACCGATGGGTCCGTTCGAAAACAAAAACCCCGCAAAAAATCGAAACTTTCCAACTCTGCCGTAGGTCCAGTTTTAAGGTAAGGCGAGCACCCGCGGTTCACGCGAAATGCCCGTCCATCCAATCTTTTTTGGCTAACCGTGCAACTGGCATACGCCTTGCCAGTTTGTACAGTGCTTGTGCGCCTGGCCGCAGGATGCGGTCATCGGAGCTAATGGCAGCGGGCCATTAGCCGACCAACATGTGGGAGAGAACTATGATCAGTGCCGCTGTAGATATTCAGGGAGAGCGTGTCAGTCAGCCGGTAGGGGGACCTTCGTTGGTCGACCTGCCCACCACTGTGCGGCCGATCGTGAGTCAGAATCCTAATCGCAAGAAAGTCCTGTTCGTGACCTCCGAATTTGCCGACCTGGTGAAAACCGGCGGCCTGGGCGATGTGTCCGCGGCCCTGCCCCGCGCCATGGCCCACCTGCACGATGTGCGGGTGCTGATTCCCGGTTACCCGCAGGTGATGGAAAGCGATAACCCGATCCATATCATCGGTGAGCTGGGTGGTCACGCCGCGCTGCCGCCGTGCAAGATCGGGCGCATGGACCTCAAGGACGGCCTGGTCATCTATGTGTTGATCTGCCCCGAATTGTACGAACGCGAGGGCACGCCCTACGGCGCCAATAACGGTCGCGACTGGCCGGACAACCACATTCGTTTCGCCCGCCTGGGCCTGGCCGCCGCCGACATGGCCGCCAACCTCGCGCAGATCCACTGGTGCCCAGACCTGGTGCACGCCCACGACTGGCCCGCTGGCCTGGCGCCGGCGTATATGCACTGGCGTGGGTCACGCACACCGACGCTGTTCACCATTCATAACCTGGCCTATCAAGGCGTGATCAGCCTGGCCTCGACGCCGGAACTGGGCATTCCACCCCACGCCCTGCAACAGGAAGGCATGGAGTTCTACGGCAAGATGTCGTACCTCAAGGCCGGCATGGCGTATTCCAGCCACATCACCACGGTGAGCGCGACCTACGCCCGGGAAATCACCACCCCAGAATTTGGCTGTGGCCTGGATGGATTTCTTGCCAGCAAGACCCAGCAAGGCCTGCTCAGCGGCATTCCCAACGGAATTGAAGACAGCTGGGAAACCTCCACCGACCCGCACCTGACCCACAACTTCAACATCGGCGACTGGGAAGGCAAAGCGGTCAACGCCAGCCAGGTGCGCGAGCTGTTTGGCCTGAGTGAATCCACCGGCCCGCTGTTCGCCGTGGTCTCACGCCTGGTGTTCCAGAAAGGCCTGGACCTGACCGAAGCCGTCGCCAGCTTTATTGTCGAGCAAGGTGGGCAGATCGCCATTATCGGTCGCGGCGAGCCGGAAGAAGAAAACGCCATGCGTGAACTGGCGCTGCGCTTCCCCGGCCAGATTGGTGTGCGCATCGGCTTCAATGAGACTGATGCCCGTCGCATGTTTGCCGGCAGTGATTTCCTGCTCATGCCGTCGCGCTACGAGCCGTGCGGCCTGAGCCAGATGTACGCCCAGCGCTTCGGCTCGCTGCCCGTTGCACGTAATACCGGCGGCCTGGCTGACACCATCGAAAATGGCGTGACCGGTTTTCTGTTCAATGAATCCACGGTCGACAGCTACAAAGAAGCCTTGAGCCGCGCGTTCAAGGTATTTGCCTACCCTGGCCTGCTCAATGCCATGCGCTGCCGTGCGATGACACAACCGTTCAACTGGAGCCAGGCGGTGGAACCCTACGCCGAACTGTACGAGCAGCTTGTGGCCAAGGCCTTGGGGAAATCCGCTAAATAACCAACGGGAGGTCTCTATAGATGCCGTTACGGACTCTGGAAACCTGGCCCCACGGCGCAATCATGCTGGACGCGCAACACACGCGTTTTGCCTTGTGGGCGCCAGACGCGTTTTATGTCAGCGTTGAATTGGAAAACGGCAAGTCCGTCGCCATGCTGCCCCAGGCAGAAGGCTGGTTCGAAACCGAAATAGCGTGCCCGGCGGGCACGCGCTACCGCTTCAATATCGATGGGGAAATGGATGTACCCGACCCGGCCTCCAGGGCCCAGGCCTTGGATGTGCATGGTTGGAGCCTGGTGATCGACCCCCTCGCCTATCCATGGCGTCATAGCCAGTGGCAAGGCCGTCCCTGGCACGAAGCCGTCATCTATGAGCTGCACGTCGGCGCAATGGGCGGCTACGCCGGCGTCGAGAAGCACCTGCCACGCTTGGCAGAACTGGGCGTGACCGCGATTGAATTGATGCCGCTGGCGCAATTTCCCGGCGAACGCAACTGGGGCTATGACGGCGTCCTGCCCTACGCGCCCCAAGCCTCCTACGGCACGCCCGACCAACTCAAGCACCTGATCGACAGCGCCCACGAACATGGCCTGGCGGTGATCCTCGACGTGGTCTACAACCATTTCGGCCCCGACGGCAACTACCTCGGCCAGTACGCCAAAGGCTTCTTCCAGGAAGACGTGCACACGCCATGGGGCGCCGGTATCGACTTTGACCGGCGTGAAGTGCGGGACTTCTTCCTGGACAACGCCTTGATGTGGCTGCTCGAATACCGTTTCGACGGCCTGCGCCTGGACGCAGTACACGCCATCGATAACCCGGATTTTCTGAAACAACTGGCCCACCGCGTTCGCGAGCAAGTCGACACCGGTCGTCACGTCTGGCTGATGCTGGAAAACGAGCTCAATCAGGCCAGCCTCCTGCAGCACGATTTTGACGCGCAATGGAATGATGACTTTCATAACGTCCTGCATGTACTGCTGACCGGCGAAACCGACGCCTATTACAGCGACTTTGCCGAGGAGCCTACCGCCAAGCTGGCGCGCTGCCTGGGCGAAGGCTTCATCTACCAGGGGCAGACCACCCGGCATGGCCATGAACGCGGCGAACCCAGTGGGCACCTGCCGCCGAGCGCGTTTGTGACGTTTTTGCAGAACCATGACCAGATCGGCAACCGCGCCCTGGGCGAGCGCCTGCATCAACTCTGCTCGCCCCAGGCTTTAGAGGCAGCAACGGCCCTGTTGCTGCTCTCGCCAATGATCCCGCTGATGTTCATGGGTGACGAAGTCAACGCCAGCGAACCGTTTCTGTTTTTTACCGACCACCATGGCGAACTGGCGCAAGCCGTGCGCGAAGGTCGGCGTAACGAGTTCGCCGACTTTGCCGCGTTCCACGACCCTGAGCGACGTGAACGCATTCCTGACCCCAATGCCCTGGCGACCTTCCAGCAGTCGGCCCCGGCCTTTGCAGACGACCCACAGGCCCAGCTCTACCGCCAACTGTTGAACCTGCGCCATCACCATATCGTGCCGCACTTGCCGGGCAGCCTCGCGCTCGGCGCTCAGGTGCTGGCTCAAGGTGCCGTGATCGCCCGCTGGCGCCTGGGCAACGGCAGCCTGTTGCAGATCGACCTCAACCTGAGTGCCGTGCCGCTGGATCACCCGGCGACCGGCGCTGTCCTTTTCGAAACGCCTGCCAACCTCGGCGCCCAGCTGCCGGCGTACAGCGCACGCGTGACCCTATCCCCTGTTGGAGAGCACCCTTGAGCGAAGCGAACCTGGAAATCCTCGCCAGCCGAGCGGGCCTGGCCGTCGATTGGATCGACGCAAACGGCCGCCCGCAACGTGTGAAACCCGACGCCCTGCGCGCCGTTCTCAAAGGCCTGGGCCACCCGGCCGACAGCGATGCAGAGATCGACGCCAGCCTGCTCGAACTGGAACAGGCGCAACAAGACAAACACCTGCCACCCTTGATGACCATCGACAGCGGCGAAGGCCTGGACCTGGCTCGTTACTTTGAGCCGGACACCCTGTGCCGGGTCAGCCTGGAAGATGGCGAAACCCTCGAATTGCGCCTGGATGGCGACGCCGTATTACCCGGCGTCATCGCCCTCGGTTACCATCAGGTGCATATCGCCGAGCAGTCGTTCACCCTGGCCGTCGCCCCCACCCACTGCTACAGCGTGGCCGAGGCCGTCGACAGCCGCCCCGCCCGCGCCTGGGGCCTCAGCGCGCAACTGTATAGCCTGCGCCGCTTGGGCGATGGCGGCTTTGGCGACACCCTGGCCCTGGAACACCTGGCTCGTTCGGCCGCTGAACGCGGTGCCGACGCCCTGGCCATCAGCCCGATGCACGCGATGTTCAGCGCCGACACCGAGCGCTACAGCCCGTATTCGCCGTCGAGTCGTTTGTTCCTCAACAGCTTGTACGCCTCGCCGGGTTGCATCCTGGGGGAGCGCGAAGTGCGCAACGCCATCGAAGCCCTCGGCCTGACGGACGAGCTGCACGATCTGGAACAACTCAGCCTGATCGACTGGCCCACCGCCGCCAAGGCCAAGCAGCGACTGTTGCGTGCGTTGTACGAAGACTTCCGCCACGGCCAGCATCCACAACACGCCGACTTCTTGAGTTTCCGCCAGGCCGGTGGTGAAGCGCTGGAAAACCACTGCCGCTTCGAAGCCGTGCAAGCCGCGCGCGCCACCGAAGGTGAAGACCTCGACTGGCGCCACTGGCCCGAAGAGTGGCGCAACCCGCAGAGCCCGGCACTGACCGCGTTTGCTGCAGAGCATCAAGATGAGATCGGCTACTTCGCCTTCAGCCAATGGTTGATCGCCCGTTGCCTGGAGCGCGCGCAACAAGCGGCGCGCGGCAGCGGCATGGGCGTCGGCTTGATTGCCGACCTGGCCGTGGGCGCAGACGGCGGTGGCAGCCAGGCGTGGAGCCGTCAGGACGAACTGCTCGCGGACCTGACCGTGGGCGCACCCCCCGACATTCTCAACCGCGCCGGCCAAGGCTGGGGCATCTCCGCGTTCTCGCCTGAAGGCCTCAAGCGCAACGGCTTCCGTGCCTTTATCGAAATGCTGCGCGCCAACTTCGCCCATGCCGGTGGCCTGCGTATCGACCATGTGATGGGCCTGCAACGCCTGTGGGTGATCCCCATGGACGCCTCGCCGCGAGAAGGCGCCTACCTGTATTACCCGGTGGACGACCTGTTGCGTCTGCTGGCCTTGGAATCCCATCGCCATCAAGCCATCGTGCTCGGTGAAGACTTGGGCACGGTGCCGGATGGCCTGCGCGAAAAACTCATCGCACGCTCGATCCTGGGCATGCGCGTGTTGCTGTTCGAGCAAAACCACGACGGCCAGTTCAAGCCGATCCTCGACTGGCCGGACAATGCCCTGGCCACCACCAGTACCCACGATTTGCCGACGCTCAACGGCTGGTGGCACAGCCGCGATATCGACTGGAACATTCAGCTCGGCCTGATCGACGCGCCCACCGTGGAGCAATGGAGCGAACACCGCCTGCGCGAACGCCTGGCACTGCGCCAGGCCTTGAGCCAGGACCCGCAGAACTTCGTTGAAGAAATCCGCAATGAAACCGACCACATGATCGACGCCAGCGTGCGCTACCTCGGCCATACCCGTGCGCCGTTGGTGCTGTTGCCGTTGGAGGATGCGCTCGGCGTCGAGGAGCAGGCCAACCTGCCCGGCACCACCGACACCCACCCCAATTGGCGCCGCCGCTTAGTGGGTGAGGCCTCCAGCCTGCTCGACAATGCCGGTGCCGCCCGCCGCCTCGAGCTGTTGGCCGTCGCGCGCAACCAAGCCTATGAGCGTGACCGATGAACGCACTGCCCCTGCGCGCGACCCAGCGCCTGCAATTCCATAAAGGTTTTACCCTGGATGACGCGGTGCCGCTGGTGCCCTACTTTGCACGCTTCGGCATCAGCCACCTCTACGCTTCGCCGCTGCTCAGCGCCCGCGCCGGGTCCATGCACGGCTACGACGTGGTCGACCCCACCCGCGTCAACCCGGAACTGGGTGGCGAAGCCGCCTTGCGTAGGCTGGTGGCCGCGTTGCGAGAACACGGGATGGGCCTGATCCTCGACATCGTCTCCAACCATATGGCCGTGGGTGGCGCGGATAATCCGTGGTGGCTGGACCTGCTGGAGTGGGGACGCATGAGCCCCTACAGCGAGTTCTTCGATATCCAGTGGCATTCGCCCGACCCGCTGCTCAAGGGCCAATTGCTGATGCCGTTCCTCGGCAGCGACTACGGCGAAGCCTTGCAGAGCGGCAGCGTGAGCCTGAAGTTCGATGCCACCCATGGCGCGTTCTATGTTGAGCATTACGAGCATCGCTTTCCGATCTGCCCACGGGACTACGCGACGATCCTGGGCAGCGATGAGTTACTCAAGCCGTTGTCCGACCGCTTCAGCGCCCTGGCCTATCAGGACGACGCTTACCATGAAGCCGCCTGGCTCAAACAGGCCCTGGCCGAACGGGCCACTGAAGACGAAGTGCGCCAGGCCATCGACGCACAACTGGCGACCTTCGACTTCGACCGCCTGCACCAACTGCTTGAACAACAGGCTTATCGCCTCGCCAGCTGGCGCACCGCAGCGGACGATATCAACTGGCGGCGCTTCTTCGATGTCAATGAACTGGGCGGTCTGCGCGTAGAACGCACGGCGGTGTTCGAGGCCACCCATGGCAAGATTTTCGAACTGATCAGCGAAGGCTTGGTGGATGGCCTGCGTATCGACCATATCGACGGCCTGGCCGACCCGCGCGGGTATTGCCGCAAGCTGCGGCGCCGGGTGGATTCGTTGTCACCGCAGCGGCATCTGCCGATCTTCGTGGAAAAAATCCTCGGCGAAGGCGAAACCCTGCGCGAGGACTGGGAAGTGGACGGCACTACCGGCTACGAATTCATGAACCAGCTGTCGCTGCTGCAACATCACCCCGACGGCTTTGAGCCGTTGGCCCAATTGTGGACCCGTCACAGCGAACGGCCTTCGGCGTTCATCGAAGAGGCGCGGCTGGCACGTCAGCAAATCCTCAACGGTTCCCTCGGCGGCGACTTCGAAAGTGTGGCCCAGGCCCTGCTGCAAGTGGCCCGCGACGACGTGATGACCCGCGACCTGACGCTAGGTGCCATCCGCCGCGCGTTGCAGGAACTGATTGTGCATTTCCCGGTGTACCGTACTTACATCAGTGCACGCGGGCGCAGCGACGCCGATAACCAGGTGTTCCAACACGCCATGGACGGCGCGCGCACCACCTTGGGCGAAGGCGACTGGCCCGTACTCGATCACCTGGAAAAATGGCTGGGTGGTCAACCTTGGCGCAACCGTCCGGTGGGCCGCGAACGCAAGATCCTCAAGCATGCTTGCGTGCGTTTCCAACAACTGACTTCACCGGCTGCCGCCAAGGCCGTGGAGGACACCGCGTTCTATCGCTCGGCGGTATTGCTGTCGCGCAATGACGTGGGCTTCAGCACCGAACAGTTCAGCGCGCCACTGGCCGACTTCCATGCCGTCAACCAGCAGCGCTTGCAGACCTTCCCCGACAACCTGCTGGCCACCGCCACCCACGACCACAAGCGCGGCGAAGATACCCGCGCGCGCCTGGCGGTGCTGAGTGAATGCGCGCCGTGGTTTGTAGAACAGGTGGAACACTGGCGCACCCTGGCCGCCCCGTTGCGGACCGACACCGCGCCCTCGGCCGGCGATGAATTGATCCTCTATCAAGTCTTGCTCGGCAGTTGGCCGTTGGACCAGGGCACCGATTTTGCCGACTACCAGCAGCGCCTGTGGCAATGGCAACAAAAGGCCCTGCGCGAAGCCAAGTTGCAGAGCAGCTGGAGCGCGCCCAACGAGGCCTATGAACAAGGTGTCGAAGCGTTCCTTTCAAGGCTGTTGCTCAGTGAAGAAGGCCACCCGCTACGCAGCGCCATTGGCCATGCCGCTCAGGCGATTGCCCCGGCCGGCGCGCTGAATGGGCTGGCGCAATCCTTGCTTCGCATGACCGTACCGGGTGTACCGGACTTGTACCAGGGCGATGAGTTCTGGGACTTCAGCCTGGTCGACCCGGACAACCGTCGCCCGGTGGATTTCAGCGCACGGCAACAGGCGCTGGCGACCGCACCGGACATCGGCGAACTGTTGTTCAACTGGCGCGACGGGCGTATCAAACAGGCGTTGATTGCCCAGGTGCTGGCCTTGCGCAAGGCCCAGCCTGACCTGTTCCGCAGCGGCACCTACACGCCGCTGGAAGTGGTCGGCAAACACGCCGAACGGGTGGTCGCATTCAGCCGCGAACATCAGGGCAAACGCTTGCTGGTCGTGGTGCCACGCTGGCCCCATCACCTGCTTGAAAACGGTGTGCATCCCCAGATCAACGCGCAGGTTTGGGGCGATACACGGGTGAAATTACCGTTCGCCGCCACAACGCAAAACTGGAAGGGACTTTTTCATACAGGCGCAGTCACACCAGACAAGGAGCTGTTGGTTAGCGCTGCCCTGGGGGATTTCCCGGTCAATGTCTTTATCAATCCTGATGATCAAGAAAGCTGAAAATTTTCTGTGAGGAGCATTGTGATGAGTACTGAAGACAAACGCATACGCGAACTGGCGCATCAGATCTGGGAGTCCGAGGGCAAACCCCATGGTGAAGATGCACGTCACTGGGAGATGGCGCGCAAACTGGCAGAAGCCGAAGCGCTGACGCCGAGCAAGCCCAAGGCCAGCGCCCCCAAGCCTCCGGCGAAAGCCAAACCCGCGGCACCTGCGGCCAGCAAGCCGGCGCCACCGGCCGCTAAAAAACCACCGGCGCCCAAAAAACCCAAGCCTTGACCCCTCGCCTCTTGTCGGCGCTGTCGGCAAGAGGTGATTTCACCTTCCAGACTCTCAGCTGAATTTTCGTCAGCACGGCCGCGTTCGGCCCGAAAAAAGACCCTTGCAGGAGCCACTTAATGAGCAAACCCGATAAAACCCCTTCGACGCCGGACAGCGAGCCGTCGCGGATTCGTGAAGGTTTGCCCTTCCCCCTTGGCGCCACCTGGGACGGCCTGGGTGTCAACTTTGCCCTGTTTTCGGCCAACGCGACCAAGGTCGAACTGTGCCTGTTCGATGATTCCGGCGAAGTCGAGCTGGAGCGCATCGAACTGCCCGAATACACCGACGAAACCTTCCACGGCTACTTGCCCGACGCCCATCCAGGGCTGATTTACGGCTATCGCGTGTACGGTGCGTATGACCCCGCCAACGGCCACCGTTTCAACCACAACAAATTGCTGATCGACCCCTACGCCAAGCAATTGGTGGGCGAGCTGAAATGGTCCGAGGCGTTGTTCGGCTACACCATCGGCCACCCGGACGACGACCTCAGTTTCGATGAACGCGACAGCGCACCCTTCGTTCCCAAATGCAAAGTCATCGACCCTGCACACACCTGGGGCAACGACCAGCCGGTGCGCGTGCCGTGGGACCGCACCATCATCTACGAGACCCACTTGCGCGGCATCAGCATGCGCCACCCTTCCGTGGGCGAATCCGTGCGCGGCACCTGCGCCGGCTTGATGGAAGACGACGTGCTCAAGCACATCCGCCAGTTGGGCGTGTCGTCGGTCGAGCTGCTGCCCGTGCATGCCTTCGTCAATGACCAGCACTTGCTGCAAAAAGGCATGACCAACTATTGGGGCTACAACAGCATCGCGTTTTTCGCCCCCGACCCGCGCTACCTGGCCAGCGGCAAGATCGCCGAGTTCAAGGAGATGGTCGCGCACCTGCATGAGCAGAAGCTCGAGGTGATCCTCGACGTGGTCTACAACCACACTGCCGAAGGCAACGAGCGCGGCCCGACCCTGTCCATGCGTGGTATCGACAACGCTTCCTACTATCGGCTGATGCCGGATGACAAGCGTTTCTACATCAACGATTCCGGCACCGGCAACACCCTGGACTTGAGCCATCCGTGCGTATTGCAGATGGTCACCGACTCCCTGCGTTACTGGGCCAATGAGATGCACGTCGACGGGTTCCGCTTCGACTTGGCAACCATTCTTGGCCGTTACCGCGATGGTTTCGACGAGCGCCACAGCTTCCTCGTTGCCTGCCGCCAGGACCCGGTATTGCGCCAGCTCAAACTGATCGCCGAACCCTGGGACTGCGGCCCCGGCGGCTATCAGGTGGGCAACTTCCCACCGGGCTGGGTCGAATGGAACGACCGCTTCCGCGACACCGTGCGGGCCTTCTGGAAAGGCGATGACGGCCAACTGGCGGACTTTGCCGGGCGCATGACCGCCTCCGGCGAGATGTTCAACCATCGTGGCCGCCGTCCTTACAGTTCGGTGAACTTCATCACCGCCCACGACGGTTTCACCCTGCACGATCTGGTGTCCTACAACGACAAGCACAACGAGGCCAACGACGAAAACAACCAGGACGGCAGCAACAACAACCTGTCCTGGAACCATGGCGTCGAAGGGCCGACCGACGACCCGGAAATCAACGCGCTGCGCCTGCGTCAGATGCGCAACTTCTTCGCCACTTTGCTGTTGGCCCAAGGTACGCCGATGATCGTGGCCGGTGATGAGTTCGCCCGCACCCAGCACGGCAACAACAACGCCTATTGCCAGGACAGCGAGATCGGCTGGGTCAACTGGGACCTGGATGATGACGGCAAAGCCCTGCTCAAGTTTGTGAAACGCTTGATAAAATTGCGCTTGGCCTACCCGATCCTGCGTCGTGGCCGCTTCCTGGTAGGCGACTACAACGAAGACATTGGCGTGAAGGACGTCACCTGGCTCGCGCCGGATGGCAATGAGATGACCACCGAACAGTGGCAAGACAGTCATGGCCGCTGCCTGGGCATGTTGATGGATGGCCGCGCCCAGGAAACCGGGATTCGTCGTGCCGGCGCCGATGCGACGTTGTTGCTGGTGGTCAATGCCCACCACGACATGGTCAATTTCCGCCTGCCGCCAGTGCCCGAAGGCGAGTTCTGGACCTGCATGCTGGACACCAATTCGCCGGCGATTCGTGGGCAGGAACGCTTTGATTTCGATCATGAGTACGCGGTGACGGGCCGCTCGCTGCTGCTGTTCGAGCTACAGCGTGAAGACGAGGTGTGAAATGGCACTGCATGGATTCCTTCAAGGCTACCGGGGCTATGCGGACACGCAAGCCCTGGGCGCGGCCCTGAAGGCGCTTCAGGAGGAAGGCCTGGACCAACTGCCCTTGCCGGGCAGCGGTCAGACATTGGCGCGGTTCAGCCGTTTGGCACAGGTGGCAGGCCATGACCTGCGCCTGTGCAAGTTGTTCGAAGGCCACACCGACGCCTTGGCGATCATTGCCGAACTCAACAGCCCACTGCCACCCTTGGGCAGCATTTGGGGCATGTGGGCGGCCGAGCCACCCACCGCCAAGGTACGCGTCTTCAAAGAGGGCCAGCGCCTGAAGGTGCAAGGGCGTAAAGCCTGGTGTTCCGGCGCGGCGGTGGTCAGCCATGGCTTGCTGACGGCCTGGGACGAAGACGACCGCCAACAGTTGGTGGCGGTGCCTATGGATCAACCCGGCGTCGTCGTCACGGACGAAGGCTGGAATGCCGTGGGCATGGCCGCCACCGGCAGTGTGGAAATCGTGTTTGACCAGGCCTGGGGGCTGGCCGTGGGCGGACCAGGTGATTACCTGGCTCGCCCCGGATTCTGGCAAGGCGGCATTGGCATTGCTGCCTGCTGGTATGGCGCGGCGCAACGCCTGGCGGAAGTCTTGCGTGAGCAGTGCAGCAAACGCCCGGAACCCCACGCCCTCGCCCACCTCGGTGCGGTCGACAGCGCACTCAACAGCGCCGCCTGTGTACTGCGCGCCAGCGCGGAGCAGGTCGATCGAGAACCTAAGGCCAATGCCAGGGAGTTGGCGCAACAGACTCGGGCGTGCATCGAAGACACCGTCGAACAGGTGATGCGCCATGTGGGTCGGGCCGTCGGTGCGGGGCCCTATTGCAAGGATCCGCATTTCGCCCAGTTGATGGCGGACTTGCCGGTGTATATGCGCCAGAGTCACGCCGAACGCGACTTGGCCAGCCTTGGCGAGTTGGTCGCCGGCGAACCCACAGGGAGGTGGCAGTTATGAAACCCAATCCAATCGTTGGCCAAGGCACGCCGCTGCATCGCTGGCAGGCGTCGCCGAAGATGGCCGAGCTGCCGCCGATCAGCGTTGAGCAGTTGGTGCCAGAAGGTTATCGGGCGGTGATCGTCGCCCCGCACCCGGATGATGAAGTGCTGGGGTGTGGTGGTTTGATGCAGGGGCTCGCGGCACTCGGCCGGGCTATCCAGCTGATTTCAGTCACCGATGGCAGCGCCAGTCATCCGGGCTCGCGGCGTTGGCCGGTTGAGCGCTTGAGTGTGGTGCGCCCCCAGGAATCGGCCCAGGCGCTGCATCGTCTTGGCTTGCCGCTGCACAGCCTGAAATGGCTGCGTGCCGGGTTTGCTGACAGCAAGGTGGCGGCGCGGGAAGCTGAACTCGCGGCGTTCATCCAGCGTTACCTCAAACCCACCGACGTGGTGTTCACCACTTGGCGCGAAGATGGGCATTGCGACCACGAAGCCGCCGGTCGTGCCAGCGCCAAGGCAGCCTCTGCTGTCGGCGCGAGCCTGTACGAACTGCCGGTATGGACCTGGCACTGGGCAACGCCCGAAGACAACCAAGTGCCTTGGAATCGCGCGCGCAAGATCCCCTTGAGCTGCGAAGCCGTGGCCCGCAAACGCCACGCCATCCATGCCTTCGCCAGCCAGTTGGAGGGTGACCCGCAGATCGGCCTGGCGCCCGTGCTTGCGCCCTATGTAGTGGAACGTCTGCTCCAGCCTTTTGAAGTGGTATTCGTATGAGCGTGGCTACACCGTATTTCGACCAATTGTTCGCCAACAACGATGACCCCTGGGCCTTTCGCCAACGCTGGTACGAACGCCGTAAACGCGCGTTGACGCTGGCGATACTCACACGACCCCGTTATGCCTCGGTGTTCGAGCCTGGTTGCGCCAATGGCGAGCTGAGCTTCGAACTGGCGCCCCGCTGTGACCGCCTGCTGTGTTGCGACACGGCTTCGGCCGCCGTTGACCTGGCCCGCAGCCGCTTGCTGGGTTTTCCCCAGGCTCAGGTGCAGCAAAGCCGTTTGCCCGAACAGTGGCCCACAGACCAGTTCGAGCTGATCGTGCTCAGCGAGTTGTGTTACTACCTCGACGCCGATGATTTGTGCCGGTTGATCGAACGCGTGCGCACCTCGTTGACCGACGACGGCCAGGTGCTGGCCTGCCATTGGCGCCCACCTATCGAAGGTTGCCCGCAAACGGCCGAGCAAGTGCATGCCCTGCTTCAGGAACGGCTGGATATGCCTCGCGTGGCCAGCCACCACGAACACGACTTCCTGCTCGACCTGTGGAGCCGCGACGGCACTTCGGTCGCCACCCTTGAGGGCCTGAGATGATCGGCATTCTGATCCCGGTACACAACGAAGAGGCCTTTGGGCGACTGCCTGAAAGCGGCACTGATCGCGGCCAGCCATCCGGGTTTACTCGGCGAAACCGTGACTGTCTTGGTAGTACTCGACAGTTGCAGCGATGCCAGTGCCGCCATTGCCCAGGCCTACCCCGTGCAATGGCTCGAAGCCCAGGCACGCAATGTCGGGCATGTTCGAGGCGTGGGTGCGCGGCATCTGCTCAACCAGGGCGCCCGCTGGATTTCGTGCACCGATGCCGACAGCCGCGTGGCGCCTGATTGGCTGGTGGCCCAGTTGGCACTGGGGGCCGACGCGGTATGCGGCACCGTCACCGTGGACGCCTGGAGCGAAGGCTTCGACCCGGCTGCGCAGATTCGCTACAACCAGGGTTACGAGGCGCGAGACGGTCATCGACACATCCACGGTGCCAACTTGGGCGTGAGCGCAGGCGCTTATGTGCGCGCGGGTGGTTTCGAGCCGCTGGCGTGCCATGAGGATGTGCAACTGGTGCGTAACCTGGAGCTGTGCGGCGCCTCCATTGCCTGGAGCCACAGCCCGCAAGTGATCACCAGTGCGCGCCTGGATGCTCGCGCACAGGGCGGTTTCGGCGATTACTTGAAGAGCCTGATGCACGCCACTTGAAAAAAACGACATTACCGAATGTAAAACCGACCAATCCTTGTCTATGCTGATGACGCCTTGCTGGCGTTCCAGGGTTGGAGCGTCATGCAGCCACTGCGGCGGAGCCTGTGGTGGATAAAAGAGCGTCGTCCCGTCAACGGGCCACGACCCAGCATCAATCGACAAGGATGTGACACCCCATGAAGCTTGCTTCCTTAAGCGACGGCCGTAGCGGCCCTGCGCAAATCTGGAACAGCGCCCCGCAGCTGGCGCAAATTCCCCCGATCACCCCGTCCTCACTGGTGCCGCCTGGCGCACGCGTGGTCATCATCGCGCCCCACCCCGGCGACGAAGTGCTGGCCTGTGGTGGCCTGCTGCAACTGCTCAGCACCTTGGAGCATCCCCTGCAACTCATCTCCATCACGGATGGCAGCGCCAGTCACCCAGGGTCCAACGTCTGGCCGGCCAGCCGCCTGAGCGTGGTGCGGCCCCAGGAAAGCGTCGAGGCCATGCGCCGCCTGGGCATGCCCCTGCACAGTTTGAAGTGGATCCGCGGTGGCTTCTGTGACGACGCCCTCGCCAGCCGCGAGCCGCAACTGAGTCAATTCATTGCACGCTACTTGCAACCGGGCGATGTGGTGTTCAGCACGTGGCGTAACGACGGCAATGACGATCACGACACCGTCGGGCGTGCCAGCGCCAACGCCTGCACCCTGGTCGGTGCGCAACTGTATGAACTGCCGATCTGGGCCTGGCACTGGCCCGCTCGGGAAGGTGCGATCATCCCCTGGCAACGCGCACGCAAGGTGCGGCTGGACACCTGGACCGTGGCGCGCAAGCTCCATGCGGCGCACGCCTATGCCAGCCAATTGGCCGGTGACCCACAGATCGGCCTGGCGCCGATGCTTGCCCAGGTACTCTTGGAGAGAATGCGGGAACCCTATGAGATCGTGCTGTCGTAGGCCCCGGCTCGTCCATGCCGGTGGTTTCTGACAGAAAAGGCACGGTTCGCGCTGCATGTTTGTATCGCAGTGTGTACAGAGCCCGCTGCGATACACAGTCTTTAACTCAACGGGTTTCCTGAAACAGGCCAGATACAGCGCGGCGTTCAACTGGGCTCCAGGCACACAACAAGCCACAGGAGGCTCGCCATGCACACTCAGTTGACTCGCCGCTTCAAACGCCAATCCCTTTTCCTGGCCTTGGCCTTGTCACAATTCGGCATCCTGGGTGTGGCCCATGCCGAAATGCCCGAGGCGCCGACCCGCGCCGTCGCCAGCCCGCAAAGCGCGTTCGGCGCACTCAAACACGTCAAGGCCGGCCTGCTGGACGTGGCCTACGCCGAAGTCGGCCCGGCCACGGGACCGGTGGTGATCCTACTGCATGGCTGGCCCTACGACATCGACAGCTACGCCCAGGTCGCCCCGCTGCTGGCAGCCAAGGGTTATCGCGTGCTGATCCCCTACGCCCGGGGTTATGGCGACACCCGTTTCCTCTCGGACAAAACCCTGCGCAACGGCCAACCGGCGGCGTTGGCCAGTGACGTGATCGACTTCATGGACGCGCTGAAGATCAAGCAAGCCGTACTCGGCGGCTACGACTGGGGCGCACGTTCGGCGGACATCGTTTCGGCGCTGTGGCCGGAACGGGTCAAGGCGCTGGTGTCGGTCAGCGGATACCTGATCGGCAACCAGGCGGCGGGCAAGAATCCTTTGCCGCCCAAGGCCGAACTGCAATGGTGGTATCAGTTCTACTTTGCCACCGAGCGCGGTGCCGAGGGCTACCAGAAAAACACCCATGACTTCGCCAAGCTGATCTGGCAACTGGCTTCCCCGCAATGGAAGTTCGATGACGCCACCTTTGACCGCAGCGCCAAGGGCCTGGAGAACCCGGATCACGTGGCGATCACCGTGTTCAACTACCGCTGGCGCCTGGGATTGGTCCAGGGTGAGACGAAGTACGATCCTCTGGAGCAGAAACTCGCCCAGGCGCCGTCGATCGGCGTGCCGACCATCACCCTGGAAGGCGACGCCAACGGCGCCCCGCATCCTAAACCTGAAGATTACGCCAAACGTTTTACCGGCAAGTATGAATTCCGCCTGATCAACGGCGGCGTGGGCCACAATCTGCCCCAGGAAGCGCCCGAAGCGTTTGCCAAGGCGGTCATTGACGCGGATCACTTGTGATGAAGCGCCTGTGCATGGCTGCATTGGCCCTGGCGAGTTCGGCTGGCGCCTTCGCCGACAGCGCTCCGTCGCCCATCTACGGCGTGACCATTCCCGACGGCTACCGCCAGTGGGAGTTGGTGGCGCCTGCTCAGGAGGCCGATCCGTTGAACGAACTACGTGTGGTGCTGGGCAACAGCGCGGCGCTCAAGGCTTACCGGGAGGGCAAGCTGCCGTTCCCGGATGGCACGGTCTTGGCCAAATTGGCGTGGAAACACGAACAATCGCCCGAGTTCAAGACCGCGTCCATCCCCGGCGCGGCGACCACGGTGCAGTTCATGGTCAAGGACTCGAAGAAATACGCGTCCACCGGGGGCTGGGGGTTCGGTCGCTTCATCAACGGCAAGCCAGCCGATGAAGCGCAGCACCAGACGTGCTTTGCGTGCCACCAGGCGTTGGTGAAGGATCGTGATTATGTGTTTACCAAACTGGCGCCCTGAACGCGTGAGAACCGGTAAGCGATCCCCAGCCAGATAAACCAGGCCGGCATCACGCACAGCGCCAAGCGTGTATCCGGCCGTAACGCCAGCAGACCCAGCACAAATGCGAGGAAACCCAGGGAAAACCAGGCCATCGGCACGCCACCGGGCATCTTGTAGGTAGACTTGGCATGCAGATCCGGACGTTTCTTGCGGTAGGCGATGTAGGACGCCAGGATTGTCGACCAGGTGAAAATCACCAGGATCGCCGATACCGTCGAAACGATGGTGAAGGCGGTCATCACCTCCGGCACCACAAACAGCAATACCAGGCCCAGCAACATCAGCACGGTGGTAAACACCAGGCTGATAAACGGCACGCTGCTCTTCGACAAGCGTCGAAAAATTCCCGGTGCATCCCCCAAGTCAGCCAGGCCGAACAACATACGGCTGGCGGAAAACACCCCGCTGTTGGCCGAGGAGGCCGCCGAGGTCAGCACCACGAAATTGACGATGCCCGCCGCCGCCGGAAAACCCGCCACCAGGAACAACTCAACGAACGGGCTTTTGCTCGGCGAGACTTGCTGCCATGACGTCACCGCGATGATGCACGCCAAGGCCAGCACGTAGAACAGGATGATGCGCAGCGGGATCGAGTTGATCGCCTTGGGCAGCGTCTTCTCCGGCGCGCGGGTTTCGGCTGCAGCGGTGCCGATCAGTTCGGTACCGGCAAAAGAAAAAATCGCCATCTGGAACCCGGCGAAAAAACCGAACAAACCATTGGGGAACGCGGCCTGTTTGTCCAATAAATGGGTCAGCGATGCAGTGACCCCGGTGGGCGAGACAAACGAGCTGGCAATCAGCACCACACTCACACCGATCAAGGTCAGCACGGCAATGAGCTTGATAATCGCGAACCAGAATTCCACTTCGCCAAACAACTTCACCGTCAACACATTCAACGCGAACAGCGTAAGCAGCATGCCCACTGCCGGCATCCAGGCCGGCACATGGGGAAACCAGTACTGGAAGAAGCCGCCGACCACCACCGCATCCCCCACCACCGCCACGCTCCAGCTCAACCAATACGACCAGCCGAGAAAAAACGCCGCACGCGGCCCCAGGTAGGCGCCGGCAAAGTCGGCGAAGCTCTTGAAGTTGAGGTTGGACAGCAGCAGTTCGCCCATGGCGCGCATCACGAAATACACGAACAGCCCGATGATCATGTAGATCAGGATGATCGAGGTGCCGGACAGCGCAATGATCTTGCCGGAGCCCATGAACAGGCCGGTGCCGATTGCACCGCCCATGGCCATCAACTGGATATGGCGGTTGCTCAGGGTGCGTTGCAACGCAGGCTTTTCATAAAGCCCGGACGTGGTTGTTTTCATCACAAAACCTCTTGTTATGTTTTTGAGTTTTGGCAGAAGAAAAGTCGACGGGTTGTTGTTATTGGCTGTTGCTTTCGAAACCGTGCAGCACGTTGACGGCGTTGATGCCGATTTCATCGACCATGTAGCCGCCTTCCATCACGAACAGAGTGGGCACGCCGACGCTGGCAATGATTTCGCCCATGCCGAGGAAGTCCTGGCTGTCGAGGAGGAAGTGGCTGATGGGGTCGTCCTTGAAGGTGTCGACGCCGAGGGAGATCACCAGCACCTCGGGCGCGAAGTCGCGCAGTTGCTGGCACGCATTGATCAAGGCGATTTGGTAGTGCGCCCAGGTGGTGTTTTTCGGCAACGGATAATTCAGGTTGAAGCCCTCCCCTGCGCCCGCACCGCGTTCACTGGCCGCACCGGAAAAGTACGGGTAAGAGACTGCCGGGTCGCCATGCAGGGAGATGAACAGCACGTCTGGGCGGTCGTAGAAAATATTCTGCGTGCCGTTGCCGTGGTGGAAATCCACATCCAGCACCGCCACGCGCTTGGCGCCTTGGGTAATGGCTTGCTCGGCGGCAATCGCGGCGTTGTTGAGGTAGCAATAACCGCCCATGTATTCGCGGGCTGCGTGATGGCCCGGCGGGCGGCACAGGGCGAAGGCGCTGTGATGCCCCTCGTCGATCAGCGCCAGGCCGGTCAAGGCGATGTCCGCGCTGGTTTTGACCGCCTCCCAGGTGGTGCGGGTAATCGGCGAGCCGGCGTCCATCGCGTAGAAACCGAGCTTGCCGTCGATGAACTCCGGGACTTGATGGTTCGCCAAGTCACGCACCGGCCACACCAGGGGCAACGCGTCATGGCTGCGGCCAATGGCGGTCCATTCGGCCCAGGCGGTTTCGAGGAACGCTACGTAGCGCTCGCTGTGGGCGTTGACGTAACAGGCCCGATCGAAGCGGCGCGGTGTGACGATATCGCCCAGTCCAACCTGCCTGACGCGGTCACGCACCGTGTCGGCGCGGCTCGGTTGTTCGAATGAAGGTTTGAGCACGCCATCCTTCAGTTCAGTGCCGTGGTGCAAACGGTGGGCTTCGCTAAAAACAGTCAACATGGGTGGGCATCCGCCAGTAAAAGACAGGGTCTATTTTGTTCTGGCCACGCCGGGCTTTCTTTGCTTTTACTTACGGCACTGTTAGCTTTATCGGGAATATTTACCTCTGTGGCACACAATTATGAAAAATAAAACCAGACAGGTCGCTCTTGATGACACCGATCTCGCCATCCTCGCTTTGTTGCAGGAAGACGCCAGTATTTCCAACGCGCAGTTGAGCGAACGCCTGTCACTGAGTCTCACCCCCTGCTGGCGTCGGCGCAAACGCCTGGAAGAGGAAGGCGTGATCAAGGATTACCAGGCCAACCTCGACCGCAAGATGCTCGGACTGGACATCATGGCGTTCGTCCATGTGCGCTTCGCGATCCACACCGATCACGCGCCGGATGCGTTTGAAGCCGTGGTGAAGGCGCTGCCGCAGGTGTTGTCGTGCCACAAGATCACCGGGGATGCGGATTACCTGTTGCAGGTCCTCGCGCAAGACCTGGACAGCTACAGCGAGTTTGTCGAGAGCGTATTGCGTCGGCAGTTGGGGATTGCGTCGATTCAGTCGAGTCTGGCGCTGAGGGAAGTCAAGGCGACGAGTCGGGTGGCGATTCCCCCGCGTGAATAATCGCCGCGCACGCCGAACCTTTATAACGGCGGCATGACGAACTGGTCCTAAACAGATGTGAAAAAATCATTAACTAATTCTCTTCAAAGGCTTTTTCCCACAAGCTCAATCTGCCACACTGATGCGAATAATTATCAACATCTTTATTATTCGCCAGGGACGGCATTCGGGGAGAGTCAGTTCCATGTCTGTGCAACAACACGGCGGTAAAGGTTTTTCACCCAGTCTGATGGCGTTGGCCGTTTGCCTTGCAAGCTCAACGGCGGCCTTTGCCGCCGAGACCCAGGCACCCGCCACCACCCTTGAACTGGGGGCCACGCAAATCTCCGGCGAAGCGCAACTGGGCGAAACCACCGAAGGCACGCAGTCCTACACCACCGGCGCGATGAAAACCGCGACCAAGCTGCCGTTGACCATGCGTGAAACCCCGCAGGCCGTTACCGTCATTACGCGCCAACGCATGGATGACCAGGCGATGACCAGCATCAATGATGTGGTCAAAGCCACGCCCGGTCTGTTCCTCAACTTCTCCAGCGGTCCTGGCCGGCAGTCCTACACGTCCCGCGGTTTCGACATCGACAACCTGATGTACGACGGCATCCCCACCGGCTATAACGGCGTCTCCGTAGGCTCTCAGCCGAACCTGGCGATGTTCGATCGAGTCGAGATCGTGCGCGGCGCCACTGGCCTGATAACCGGCGCGGGTAACCCTTCGGCGGCCATCAACCTGGTACGCAAGCGGCCACTGGACGAACAGAAAGTCACCCTCACCGGCGCCGCCGGCAGCTGGGACGACTACCGTGGCGAACTCGACGCCTCCAGCCCCCTCAACGACAGTGGCACCTGGCGCGGCCGGGTCGTCACGTCCTACCGCGATGCCAACAGTTTCATCGACAACGCCGAGGAATATCACGGCCTGTTCTATGCCGTCACCGAAGCCGACCTGAGCGAAGACACCACCCTGACGCTCGGTTTCTCGAACCAGAAAGACAAGACCAACTATTTCTGGGGCTCGTCGATGGTCGGCCAGGATGGTCATCACCTGAACCTGCCACGTTCCTACAACCCAGGCACCGACTGGGAGAATAAAGACCAGGAGGTCAACACGGTATTCGCTGAACTGCGCCAGCAACTGGCCAACGACTGGAAACTGCAAGTCAACGCCAACTACGCCGAACAGAACGCATTGTTCTCTGGCTCCTACCAGTCACGCTGGGTCAATAACACGCTGGCGCGCACCGTCTACCAGGCGGCCTACGATGAAAACCAGGCAGGCGTCGACGCCTTCGCCAGCGGCCCCTTCCAAGCGTTCGGACGTACCCATGAACTGGTCGTGGGCGCCAGCCGACGCATCTACGACATGACCACCCACAACTACAGCCCCTACAACCTCAACTGGCCGCTCACGGCGGGCAAACCGGACTTCGTCCACACCACCAACGACCGTGACGTCACCACCCAGGATGGGGTCTACGTCACCACGCGCCTGAACCTGGCCGACCCGTTGAAGCTGATCCTCGGTGGGCGCCTGGACTGGTATGACTACGATGCCCATGGCGGTGCCGACAACTCCGGCGACTACAAGGTCACGCGTAACCTCACCCGCTACGCCGGCTTGATCTACGACCTGGACGACCATCACTCGGTCTATGTCAGCTACAGCGACATCTTTACGCCGCAAAGCGCCAAGGACACCTCCGGCAACCCCGTCAAGCCGATTGTCGGTAAGAACTATGAAGTGGGCATCAAGGGCGAATACCTCGGCGGTGCGCTGAATGCGAGCGTGGCGCTGTTCCGCGTCGACCAGGAAAACCGCGCGGTGGATGTGGTGGTGCCTAACTGTCCGCAGGCCAGTTGCTCCGAAGCCTCAGGCGAAATCCGCAGCCAGGGTATCGACTTCGAACTGCAAGGCGCCCTGACCGAGAACTGGCAGGTCGGCGGTGGCTACACCTACGCGCGTACCCACACCATCAAGGATCAAGCCAACCCTCAGAACGTCAACCAGCAGTTCGACACCGACACCCCGGAACACCTGTTCAAACTGACCACTAACTACCACTTCCAGGGTGCCCTGGAAAAACTCCGCGTGGGCGGCAACGTCTCCTGGCAGAGCCGCATGTACAACGACTTCAAAGTCGCGGACGGCAGCACCTACCGCCTCAAGCAAGGCGCCTACGCCGTCACCGACCTGATGGCCGGTTACCAGGTCAACCAGCACCTTGACCTGCAACTCAACGCCAACAACATCTTTGACCGTCGCTACTACCAGTCCATCTCCAACTCCGTGAGCTATGGCGGTGATTCCTACGGCACACCCCGCAACATGATGCTGACTGCCAAATACAGCTTCTGATCGCGATCCGATCAACGGCTACCCGCCCGGGTAGCCGTTCCTCAAGTCCCGCCTTCTGATGCCGATAACCGCTTGGCATCACTGAATCCTATAAAAACCAAAAAACCCTGATTCGCTCCACCCTGCCCCCACTTTGATTCGGCCAGACCACATGGAGTAAGTGTGAATGCCCACCCGCGCGCGTTTTTTCGAGCATTACCGTAAAGCCGACCGCATCATGCTGGCGTTGATCTGGCTGATGTTCCTGTTCTCCCTGGGCCTGGCGCTCTGGCATGACACCCTGATTCAAGCGTCCATTGTCGGCGGTGGCACCAGCGTGGTGCTCACGGCGCTGTACCGAGCGATAGGCGGCACCCGCGTGATGCGTTGCGCCCTCGGCGCAGGCCTCATGGTGATGGCGGCGCTGCACATCAACCAGGCCCAGGGCGTGATCGAATCGCACTTCGGGATCTTCGCGCTGTTGGCGGTGCTGACGTTTTATCGTGACTGGCTGCCGATCCTGGTCGCGGCCGCCACCATCGCCGTGCATCACGTGGTGTTCCATGCCCTGCAACACCAAGGCTTCCCGGTGTTTGTGATGGAACATCACGGCGGCTGGACCATGGTGTTCGTCCACGCGTTCTACGTGGTGATGGAAACCGTCGCCCTGCTCTACCTGGCCGTACACAGCCAGGCCGAAGCGGTCGAAAGCCAGGAAATGCTGGAGAAGATGCTCGCGGTCACCTCCCAATTCAGCGCGCAGACCACCCAAGGTGACGGCAAGGTGCATGTGTCCCTGGCCAAGCGTTTCGACCACTTCCTGCAACAGATCACACACCTGATCGACGGTGTCGCCCGCGACTCCCACGGCCTCGGCCAACTCGGCCAGGCACTTGCCAGTGCCAGCGGCACCCTGGAAAAAGGCGCGCGACACCAATTGGCCGAGATCACTCAGATGACCGGTTCGATGCAGCGCATGGAAGACGCCATGGGCCACATCGCCGTGCACGTCGAGCAAGCGGTGGACCACGCCGGCAAGGCCAGTCAACAAATCCAACGCGGCCAGGAAAGCGTCAGCCGGGCCCAGCAGGAAATCACCCAGTTGGCCTCGCGCCTCAACGGCACCCATGAAACCGTGCAGGGCCTGGCCGTGCAAGCCGAGCAGATCGGCAGCGTACTCGAAGTGATCAACAGCATCGCCAACCAGACCAACCTGCTCGCCCTCAACGCCGCCATCGAAGCCGCCCGCGCCGGCGAGCAAGGCCGTGGCTTCGCCGTGGTCGCCGACGAAGTGCGCAGCCTGGCGCAGCGCACGGCGGTGTCCACCCAGGAAATCAAGACCATCATCGAAGGCCTGCAACACGGCAGCCGCCAGGCCGTCGAAGCCATGCACGACAGTCGCCAAGGCGTGGAGCGTTGCGTGGAAGACAGCCAGGTCGCCGTCGACATGCTGCGCGCCGTGGGCGACGACATTGCGCACATCGACGACCTGAACGGCCGGATCGTGACCACCACCCGCGAGCAGACCACCGCGAACCTGGAGATTGTCGGGCGGTTGCAGTCGGTGCAGAGCATTGCGCAAAGCACCGCCAACGATGTGGAAACCCTGGCGCGCAGCAGTGAGCAGCTACCGCCGATTGCGGTGCGGTTGGATGCGTTGGGCAGACGCTTCCATCAGTGAACGTTCAGGGTCGTCATGTGCCGAAGTTGAACGCGATCGAGATCCGTGGCCGCGCGCCCTCAAAGCGTCGTACCGAGTGCATCAACCAGGACGGAAACATGATCAATGTCCCGCTGCTGGCGACACAGATGCTGCTGAAACCGGCAGTCAGGCAATCCTCGACCCGCATGCGCAAGGCGGGATTGTAGGTCGAGGCGACCATGCCACGTGGATCGACGAATTCCAGGTCGCCGCCGACGGTGGCGTCCTCTTCACGCCCCCCCGCATCGACCCAGTAAACACCCGACCAAAATGCGCCAGGATGCCCATGCAGTGCATTGCTGTGGCCCGCCTCGTTCACATTGGCCCACGCGTTGAGTTTCCACTCGAAACCGGGCTCGGTGAGTCCGAAGCCTTCGTGATGAACGGCGGTCAGCTCAGTGGCAAACCGCGTAGCGAACGCCACCAACGCGCTGCAGGCATCCCCACCCCACGCCTGAAAATCGTTCGCGGACTGCCAACCGCCATCGTTGCTGCGCTGGGCGCCGGACTGGTCCTGCGCCATGCGTTGTGTGACCAGCGCTTTGAGCTCAGCGTTGAGCGTGTCGGCATTGGGGTATTGGATGCTGGCCAAAGGCGTTGTGAACAGCCGCCGGATGTTGATCAGCTCCGGCTTCAACAGATTGTCGCTCGACTGCATGGGTTACTCATCATGTTTTGCCAGTAGCCACAAACCATACCGGCATCATCGATTCGGCGATGTAAACCATTGTTAAAGTCTTAACGACAGTTGCGCACAAGCGCCCCGCCTCACCTGGCCCAAATCCTGCCTTCACCACCACCAGCAAGTCGCTGCTGACTACGCGGACGACTCTTTTGGGCCCCGCCGCCCAACAGCCTGCCCCGATAATCAGTCATCCCCGCACCTATCCCGAGGCCTCCCCCCATGACGAGCCCATCCACCGAACAGGTCAGCCCCCAGACTTTGCGAAAGGTCATTATCGCCGCCGGCATCGGTAACTTTGTCGAGTGGTTCGACTTCGCCGTCTACGGTTTCCTCGCCACCACCATCGCGCAGCAATTCTTCCCCAGCGGCGACGCCAGCGCCGCGTTGCTCAAGACCTTCGCCGTGTTTGCCGTGGCCTTTGCGTTCCGGCCCCTGGGCGGGATTTTCTTCGGCATGCTCGGCGACCGCATCGGCCGCAAACGCACCCTGGCCATGACGATCCTGTTGATGGCCGGCGCCACCACGCTGATCGGCCTGCTCCCCACCTACGCCGCTATCGGCGTAGCGGCGCCGATTCTGTTGTCGCTGATCCGCTGCGCCCAGGGTTTCTCTGCCGGGGGCGAATACGCCGGGGCCTGTGCCTATCTCATGGAACATGCACCGAGTGACAAACGTGCCTGGTACGGCAGCTTCGTGCCGGTGTCGACGTTTTCCGCCTTCGCCGCCGCCGCGGTGGTGGCGTATGCGCTGGAAGCGTCGTTGTCCGCCGAGGCCATGGGCAGTTGGGGCTGGCGCCTGCCGTTCCTGATCGCCGCGCCGCTGGGCCTGGTGGGGCTTTACCTGCGCTGGAAGCTGGACGAGACGCCCGCTTTCCAGGCGGTGAAAGAGGAGCACACCGTGGCCCACTCCCCGCTCAAGGAAACCCTGCGCAACCATGGTGCGGCGATCTGCTGCCTGGGCGCTTTTGTGTCACTGACGGCGCTGTCGTTTTATATGTTCACCACTTACTTCGCGACCTACCTGCAAGTGGCCGGCGGCTTGAGTCGGGCGATGGCGTTGCTGGTGTCGCTGATTGCGTTGATCTTCGCGGCGGCGATCTGCCCACTGGCGGGGTTGTATTCGGATCGAGTCGGCCGTCGTGTCACCGTGATGACCGCGTGTGTGTTGTTGATGGTGGTGGTGTATCCGTCGTTCCTGATGGCCAGCTCCGGCTCGTTCGCGGCCTCCATCGTTGGCGTGATGCTGCTGGCGGTAGGGGCCGTGCTGTGTGGCGTGGTTACGGCCGCCTTGCTGTCGGAAACCTTTCCAACCCGCACGCGCTACACCGCCTCGGCGATCACCTACAACCTGGCCTACACGATCTTCGGCGGCACCGCGCCGTTGATGGCGACCTGGTTGATCAGCACCACGGGCAGCAATCTGTCACCGGCGTTCTATCTGATTGCCGTAGCGTTGCTGGCGTTGGCGGGTGGGTTGGCGTTGCCGGAGACGTCGAGGATTTCCTTGCATGACGTGGGGCCGGAGGACAAAAGCACCGCGCCGGTGTTCTCGCGCTAAGTTCCAAAACAACGATGAGCAGTTGTGATAGCGCTGTGTCAGCCGATGATGATGTCGGCAACACCGCCGCCTTCGCAGCCTCGCCGGGGCTCGACAGCTCCCACAGTTGGGCGCTGTTGTGGTTGAAATTGCGCATGGCGTCCATTGCTGTTATTGCGCATCATCCCGCGCGGGCTGCGGGATTGGGCTACGACCGCATCGCACGCAATCGCGATCGAATTTTCGGGCGGTACGACACTTGCCTGTTGTCGCATCCAGACCATGAGCGGCGTTTCTTGAAGGCACCGCTATGAGTAATGCCGGTCAGTTAAGGGAACGAAAGACGTCCACCCTCTTGTGGTGAGCGGGCTTGTCCCGCGCTGGGCTGCGAAGCAGCCCCATTACTGCAGGCCCATTTCAGCCTGACGAAACGCGACGTCTGTTTTTAGGGCCGCTTCGCGCCCCAGCGCGGGACAAGCCCGCTCACCACAGAGGCCGCATTGCCTTGACTGACTGGCATTGGCCGCAAGCATGATTAGCTGAGTGGCGTGGTGCGCTAGTCCGAGAACCGTACAGAGAGACTCAGGTTCGCCGGGTCGTTGATGGCGGCCATGTACTCGTCGACGGTAATCTCACCGACGCACGGTCGCGCGCCGGGTTCGGGCCGGTAGCCCTGGGCGATCTTGACAGCCAGCGCAACAGCAGCGCAGCTGGGGATTTCCGGGCCTTTGTCATTCAACGCCGTGAGTTGCACGGCAAGTGACAAGGGTTGGCCGTCAGCCCCCACGCCCTGCACGTCGATGTACATCGCGCTTTTACCGTCGCCAAACCGTTCAAACCAAGTGCCCAACCGATGCAGCCGCGCGGCCCAGGCGACATGATCGCGCACGACCCCAAGCCGCCGAGCCTGGGCCAGCAACCCGTTGGCGACGCCACCCAGTTTGAGCCCCGCGCCCGCCTTGAAGCGCAAGGTGTGGGCGCCGTAGCGGCTGGCGAAAATATCCATGTCCGGCACGTCCACGTTGGCCAGCACCCGCGTGCCCAGTCCAGGCATTTTGCGCAGCGTCAGGTCCTGCCAACCCAGCACTTCGTGTACCCGGCCATTCTTGAGTTGCTTGATCGGTTTGCCCGCGTAGGCCAGCACCCCTTCGATCGTCGACAGGCCCGGCATCTTGGCCGAAGAGGAAATGCCATGCTCGATCGAGTCGATGCGCGTAAAACGCGACCGGTACTGGTCGATGAGCGCCGATGACAGTGTCGGCACCGAACTGCAACCACTGAGAATGGCCACGCCCGCCTGCTTGGCCTGCGCATCCAGCACGCCCACGCCATTGACGAAGGTGCGGCAGTCGGACAGGTCGCAGTAGTTCACACCCGCCTCGATGCAGCTCAGGGCCACCGCATAGGACTGCCCCTGGAACGGCCCGCCGGTATGAATCACTAACTGGATGCGCTTGGACTGTAAAACATCCGCGAATCCCACCCCCATCGCGTCGCCGCACCAGCCTTCGCACACCGTGCCGGGCTGCGCGTTCAACGCGTCGAGTTTGCGCTGCAACTTGTGTGGGTCGCGACCCGAGATCACCAGCTCAATGCCCGGTGCTACGGCCAGATGTCGGCACACGATGCTGCCGAAATTGCCGTAGCCGCCGATCACCATCACCCTGAGTGCCATGCCCGTCTTCCCTGAACCATCGATCATGCGCCGCGCCTGCAACAGGCTGGCAGCTGAGGCGGCCAACGATACTCGATTTCCTAAACCGCCGCAGCCATGCGAGCCCTGGAACTCCAGGCGAAGCTCACGACCATCAGCAACCCCAAGCCCGCCATCGCGGCGCCGGCCAGGGAAATCGCCGGGTAGCCCAGCCCTGCGTTGATCACCGCGCCACCCACTGCGGCGCCAATCGCGTTACCGAAGTTGAAAGCGCCGATGTTCACGGCCGAGGCCAGGTTCGGTGCATCCTTGGCCGCTTCCATCACGCGCATTTGCAACGGCGGCACGACGGCAAAGCTGGCGATACCCCAGATCAGAATGCTCACCGCCGCCGGAATCGGCCAGCGCATCAAGAATGCAAAGGCCAGCAGGACCAGGATCAGTGCGCTCAGCGAGACGATCAGGGTCCGGTCAATCGAGCGGTCTGCCGCCTTGCCGCCCCACATATTGCCCAGGGTCAGCCCGACGCCAAACAGCACCAGCATGGCCGTGATAAACGGGGTAGACGCATGGGTCTCATTGCTCAGGATCGGCGCGATATAGGTAAACACGGTGAACATCGCACCCGAACCGACCACGGTCAGGGCTAGCGCCGCCAGTACCGAACCACGCCCCAACACCTTGATTTCGGCCAGCACGCCGTCGCTTTTCGGCAGTGGCAGGTTAGGCAGCGCAAACCACAGCGCGACCATGGTCACCAGGCCCAATCCGCCAATGCCCCAGAACGCCGTACGCCAGCCAAGCAGCTCACCAAACCAGGTCGCCAGCGGCACACCGCCAATGGTCGCCAGGGTCAGGCCCATAAACATCGCGGCGACGGCTCCGGCGCGCTTGTCCGGCGCGACCACGCTGGCGGCGACGATGGAGCCGACGCCAAAAAACGCACCGTGGTTAAGCGAAGTGATGACGCGGGCGATCAACAGGTCGTAATAGCCGGTGGCAAGCGCCGACATCACGTTACCCAGGGTGAAAATGGCCATAAGCCCCACCAGCAGATAGCGCCGGGGAATCTTGCCGGTGGTCAAGATCATCAGGGGCGCGCCAAGCAGTACCCCCAGGGCATAGGCGCTGACCAACAGCCCTGCGGTGGGAATGGACACGCCAAGGTCATTGGCGATGGTGGGCAACATGCCCATGGGCGCGAACTCAGTGACGCCAATGCCAAAGGCACCGACGGCAAGGGCTACAAGGGGTGGATTGATACGCATGGAAGACTCCTCATTTATGCCGCAAATGCTACGATCAACGCTTTAACGGCACTAGACCGTTTAATTGGCAATCACCTTTGCGCGCGAGGCAAAAATGGATTTCAACGGCAGGTCGGGTGAGATGGCAGTATTCGCAATGGTCGCGCAGGAAGGCAGCCTGTCGGCGGCGGCGCGGGCGTTACGCCTGACGCCCTCGGCCGTCAGCCGTGTCATCGCACGCACGGAACAGCGCCTGGGCACCCGCCTGCTGATTCGCACGACCCGCGCCCTCGCCTTCACGGCCGAAGGCGAGGTGTACCTTCGCGGCGCCCGGCGCATCCTGGCCGACATGGACGAAGTCGAGGAAGCCATCGCCGACCAGGGCGCGCCCAAAGGCCGGCTACGGGTCAGTGCTGCCCTGGGCCACGGTCGCATGGCCATCGTGCCCTTGGTGGCGGCATTCAGCGCCCGCTACCCGAACATTGTGGTGGATTTGACCTTGGGCGACGAAGTGGTCGACATCCTGGGCGGCCAAGCGGACGTGGCGATCCGCTTTGGCGACCTGCCAGACAGCCCGCTGACAGCGCGCCGCATCGGTGATACCGGCCAGGCGCTGGTGGCGTCGCCTGCGTACCTCCACCGACACGGCACACCGCTGGAACCGAACGACTTGCTGCGACACAACTGCCTGCGTTTCAACTTCCGCCGTGCCCAATCCGACTGGCCCTTCGCCCGTGACGGCCGGGAGTTTTCGCTGAAGATCAACGGCAATATCGAATGCAGCAGTGGCGAAGCGCTCGCGCAACTGGCGCGACTGGGCGCCGGTATCGCACGCATCGGCGAATTCACGGTGGCAGAAGACCTGCAACGCGGTGACCTGGTGCGCCTGCTGGAATCCTGGAACCCCGGCGACAGGGAGCCGATCCACGTGGTGTTTGTCGGCGGTGCGAGCATGCCGGCGCGGATCCGCGTGTTTGTGGACTTTTTGCTGGAGCACCATCGGCTGTAAACCACGCCTGGCGCCAGCGTTTTCACCTGGCGACGTCACCCGCAAAGTGCGGAGACGTACCGAAATACTCGATCAAAAGTTCGGTGAGAACCCGAATCTTCTGGGCCGGATGCTGACCTGCCGGCCGGACCATGTAGGCACCTGCCGGAGGGGGTGGATACGCCGTCATGATCGGCACCAGCGCACCGCTGGCCAGGCTGTCGTGGGTGAGGCAATCGGGCAGGTACGCGATCCCCAGCCCGGCTACGGCGGCAGCCACCAACGCCACACCGCTGTCCGCCTTGAAGCGCCCCTGGGGACGCACCGCAACGACCTTGTCGCCCTCCAGAAATTGCCAGGCTTCGGTGCTCTGCATGAGGGCTTGATGGGCGATCAACTCCTCCGGCTTCTGCGGCGCACCATGGGCCTTGATATACCCCGGACTCGCAACCAGTTTGCCCTTGATCGGGCCAATACAGCGTGCAATCAGGTTGGAGTCCTGCAGGTAGCCGACCCGTATCGCACAGTCATAACCCTCTGCGATGAGATCAACAAAACGATCGCTGTAGCAGGTCTGGATATGCAGTTGCGGGTGACGCCGAGCCATTTCCGCCAACACGGGGGCGAAATGGGTGGGGCCGAAAGACAGCGGCGCGGCCACTCGCAGGCGGCCTCGCAACGCTCCGGCGGGCAGGATCGCTTCCCTGGCAACGTCCATTTCCGCACAGACCCTGGCGGCATAGTCGCGAAACGTAGCGCCGGCCTCAGTCAGCGCGGCCCCACGCGTAGACCGGGCCAGTAACTGCACGCCAAGTTCTGCTTCCAGGCGCGCCAACCTGCGACTGACGATTGACTTGGACACACCAAGCCTCACCGCAGCAGGCGAAACGCCCCCCGCATCGGCAACCTCCACGAAGGTCTGAAGTTCTTCGATATCCAAATCAGTGTTCCCCTTTGAGCGACACAGCTAACCACCGCGCGCGACTACCGCAATGAGTGAGAGAAAAGCACAGTGCTGTCCACAAGCAATGCGGCCACCTGCGCACTGCTTGATAGCTGATCCCGCTCACAACGACAACAAAGGATGTATCAATGACTTTTCGTAACGGCATTGACTCGCTGCTTCGCCCGGAAGATTCGGTACTCGTTCTGATTGACCATCAGCCTTACCAACTCACCAACCTGAACAGCCATGAGCCGCAGATGGTAGTCAACAATGCCACGGCACTCGCCAAAGCCGCCAAGGCCTTCAATGTACCCACCATCCTGACCAGCGTAATCGCCGAACGTGGCGGTTTCATTTTCCCGCAAATCACCGATGTGTTTCCCGGCCAAACGGTCATCGACCGTACACTCATCAACACCTGGGAAGATCAGGCCGTGGTGGACGCGGTAAAAGCCACTGGCCGCAAGCAACTGGTCATCGCGGGCCTGTGGACTGAAATCTGCGTGGCCATGCCGGTGATCCAAGCCCTCGGCGAAGGCTGGGACGTGACCGTGATCACCGACGCCTCGGGCGCTGTTTCCGTCGAGGCCCATCAGGTAGCGATCCAGCGCATGATTGCGGCCGGCGCGAACATGATGACCTGGCTGGCGATAGCCGCCGAATGGCAGCGCGACTGGGCGCGCAGCGAAACAGCCGGCGCGCTGACCGAGGTGCTTCAGCAGCATGCCGCGGGTAGCGGCATTGCGTACCTGTGGGAGCAGCAATTGCTCAACACACCGGTGCCGGCTGTCGCGGGGTAATTAGAACGGGGATGAAGCGACGTTCGCGCGATGCTTCATCCCCGCTCACTGTTTCTTCGCCAAGCCTGTAGGCAGCGGCTTGTGCAGGCGTTCAAGCACTTCATCAGCCGCCGCTGTCCATGCCTGGGACGCTCGGTTATTCCTGAGCACCTCCAGCCCGGCCGCCGTAAAGGTGCCGGGCGTGGCAATGGCGCTACCCAACGCTTCGAGACTGGCCGTTGGCTGATGACGGGCGCTGGCCAGGCAGTCTTGCAGGTTGCCCATCACCAGTTGGGCGGCCTGGTCTTTGGACAGGCCTTTGTCGGTGAACCACTGCTGAAGATCACTCAGGAAGAAATAGAACCAGCCGTTCATGCAAGCCGCGACGGTGGCCAGTTCGAACGCCTCTTCCTCGTCCAATACAACCAATGATCCAAGCGCGCCCAGCAGCGTTGCGTGGGGTTCGCCACCGGGCGTGATCACCACGGTTGTCTGGTTGATCTGCGCGGCATAGGACAGCATGGCGCGCACTACACGCGCCTGCGGGAACCGGCGCTGCAACTCGGCCAGCTGCAATCCCGCCACCAGCGACACCAGCGTTTGCTCAGCCCTAAGTTGCACTTCATTCGAAAGCTGATCGACCACCTCCGGGCGCACGCCCAGCACCAACAAGTCCGCCCCATCGACAACCTGTTGATTGTCAGCCATCACCTCACAGTCCCATTGCGCACTGAGTTGCTGCGCACGTTCGTGGTTACGCGGGGACAGCAGCACCCGACCGCCAAAGCCGCTGCGCCGCAGGCCGATCACTACCTTTTCCGTCAGCTCACCGACGCCCAGGATTCCAATGTTCAGCACGCTGTCCACTCCGATCAATTCTGTAGTCGACTGCATCATAGGCATGATTGCCGTCTTCATGCAGGCGGACGTTCACGCTACACTCGCCGCTCGAAAAGATCAGCCAGGGAGGCAAGCATGAGCACTCAAGGTAAAGACCGGCAAATCGACAACATCGAATTCAACGTCAGCGATATCGCCCGCAGCAAAACCTTCTACGGCGGCGCGTTCGGCTGGACGTTTGTTGATTACGGCCCCACCTATACCGAGTTCAGCGATGGGCGCCTGACAGGCGGGTTCACCACGGGGGAGCCGGTTCGGCCGGGTGGCCCGTTAGTCATCTTGTATGCCGATGATCTCGATGCCACTCAGCAGCGGCTCAAAGCCCTGGGGGCTCTCATCACCCGCGAGACATTTTCATTCCCGGGTGGACGCAGGTTCCACTTCACCGATCCGGATGGCTATGAACTGGCGGTTTGGAACGCTGATCAATAGGTCTCCCCCTCAAGCCACACCCTCACAGGATATGAAGGTTACCCATGCGTTCTCTCTTTCCCCTGGCGCTCAGCTTGACGCTTATCGGCTGCGCCACCACCAAAACCGACGTGCGCAACGAAGCCCAGATCAGCCAATACGACCCGGCCAACTCGGCCCGCGTCCGCCTGATCACGGGTGACACCACCAATGCGGGATTCCTCAGTGGCCAGACCTGCGAAGCGTTTTACAACGGGGCCCTGCTGACCAAAACGCCTGAAGAAGCCGGATGGCAAAAAGCGCATATCGACTCGGCGGGCCTCTACCCTTTCAGAGCCACCGACAGCCAGAACAGTGTGATTGGCATGCCTGCCAGCAAGGCGAGCAAAGCCATCAACCAGTCGCCTAAAGTGTTTGACGAGCACGTCATTGCGGCGGGTAAGCCCTTTATTGCAGGGTTCGCCATGGGCGGTTCGCAAATGTCCTGCTTTCCCGCGCCTGTCACACTCATCCCCGAGCCCGGCAAAGACTATGAAATGGAACTGCAGATGGTCAAAATCAGCACGTTCAAGGCAGGTTGCGTGATTGCCGTTCGCCAACTTTCCGCTCAGGGCAACAACACGGTTGAAACCCCGCTCAGGCCGCAGGTATGTGCCAAAACCCCGTCGGGTTGGTACACCGTCACCCCGAAACCTTTGCCCTGAAATGCCTGGGCAGGTCATCTCCCTGACCTGGGACCCGGCTTGTGTTCATGGAGGAAAAAATGCGGATCTACATCACCGGTGCATCGTGTGCGGGCGTCACCACGCTGGGTCACCACCTCGCCACGCGGCTGGGTCTACGACAAGTCGACGTCGATGACTTTTACTGGATGCCCACAAACCCGCCTTTCACAACCAAGCGACCTCCCGCTGATCGCGTGTCATTGATGCAGCAAGCACTCGGTGACGAGGGTTGGCTGCTGAGCGGTTCCTGCATGGTCTGGGGCGATGCGCTGATTGCTGATGCCGACCTGATTGTCTTCGTTTTCACACCCACGCCCGTTCGCCTCGAACGCCTGGCTGCCCGCGAGAAGGCGCGTTTTGGCGAGCGGATCGCACCCGGTGGTGATATGCACGCGATACACGTGGCCTTCCGAGAATGGGCTTCGCAGTATGACGACCCGAATTTCTCAGGGCGAAACCGGGCGTGGCATGAGGCGTGGATATCACAGCAGACGGCTCCGGTCTTAAGGATTGACGGGATGCGCAGTGCTGAACAGATGGCCGCTGATGTCGCAAATGCCGCGATAGCTCACAACACGAACGGCTGAGGCTGTCCAACGACCTCCACTCCCCTTATCCTCACACCTCCCCGCCCCCGCGAACCCGGAGCCGCCATGGACCTCGCCACCCTCGCCCTTTTCCTCCCCGCCTGCTTCGCCCTGAACATGGCGCCAGGCCCGAACAACCTGCTGTCCGTCAGCAACTCCACCCGCTACGGCTACCGCACCTCATGCCTGGCCGGTATCGGCCGCTTGCTGGCCTTCGCCGGCATGATCGCCCTCGCCTCTGCGGGTTTGGCGGTGGTGCTGCAAACGTCGGAGTTGTTGTTCTACGGGATCAAGATCCTGGGCGCGGCGTATCTGTTTTATCTGGCGTTTCAGTTGTGGCGGGCCAATTCGGAGGCAGAGGCGCAGTCCGCGACAGCCAAGGTGGGATTATGGGCGTTGGCGCGGCAGGAGTTTTTGGTGGCGGCGGGCAATCCGAAGGCAATCCTGATCTTCACCGCCTTCCTCCCGCAATTCGTGGTGCCCGGCGAGCCCATCACCCCGCAATTTGCGCTGCTCGGCGCGATGTTCCTGGTGCTGGAATGGATCGCCATCAGCGCCTACGCCTATATGGGCCTGCACATGCGGCGCTGGTTTGCCGAGCCGCGGGGCAAGCGGATTTTCAATCGGTGCTGCGCGGGGTTGTTGTCGGCGGCGGCGACGGTGTTGTTGATGGCGCGCAGGGCTTGAGACATGACTAGAGACGAACTCGCCACCTTTTACCAAGGCTATATCGACTGCCTGAACCGCCAGGATTGGGAGCGCCTGGGCGACTTCGTGCACCCGGACGTAACCTACAACGCCGAACAGGTCGGCCTTGCCGGCTACCGCGCGATGCTGGAACGGGATTTTCGCGAGATACCGGACTTGGTGTTCCGCATCCAACTGGTGGTGGCCGATCCGCCGACGGTTGCCAGCCGCCTGAATTTCACTGTGACGCCCAGGGGCGAGTTCTTCGGCCTGCCGATCAATGGGCGCACGGTGACGTTCGACGAAAATGTGTTCTACGAAGTGGTGGACGGTAAATTTGCCCGCGTGTGGTCGATTATCGACAAGGGGGCCATCGAGCAGCAACTGGCCGTCTAGACTCTACACAGCCCTTTTCCTGTGGAGACCGACCATGAAAAGCAAGAACACCCTCTGCCTCTGGTACAACGGCACCGCCCTGGAGGCCGCCACCTTCTACGCCATGACCTTCCCCGACAGCAAGGTGAACGCCGTGCACCTGGCGCCCGGTGATTACCCGTCCGGCAAACAGGGGGATGTGCTGACCGTGGACTTCACCGTGTTGGGCATCCATTGCATTGGCCTCAACGGTGGACCGATCTTCCCCCATACCGAGGCGTTTTCATTTCAGGTGGCCACCGATGACCAAGCCGAGACGGATCGTTACTGGAACGCCATCGTCGGCAACGGCGGCCAGGAAAGCGCCTGCGGCTGGTGTAAGGACAAGTGGGGGTTGTCGTGGCAGATCTCACCGCGAGTGCTGACCGACGCGGTCACCCACCCGGACCCGGCCGTCGCCAAGCGCGCCTTTGACGCGATGATGACCATGAAGAAGATCGACATCGCCGCCATTGAAGCGGCGGTGGCCGCAGGCTAAGGCAACGCCTTGAGCATGGCCTTTGCCGCCAGGGCGTGGACCTTGCGGGTGGGGTGCCATTCGTCCCAGTAGTAATGGCCATCGGGGTTGGCGCACGCCGGTTTCACGTCCGGGTAGGTGGGCTGGCATGGCGTGTCCATATCCGTGAACCCATTGGCTGGCGGATTGGCGCGTAACGCATCGCTGAACGCCAGGTGGTCGAAGTAAGTGATCTTCGCCCCGCCGATCTGCGCCAGCGCGGCCGGCAGCTTCTGTGCGAGCAACTGCTGGTAGTGCTTGGCGTTGTCGACCTGGTTGCCCTGCACCACGGCGGGCACGTGGCTGAGGTCCGTGGTGCCCACCACCATCACGTGCCTGGCCCCCGCTGCCACCAGTTGCTCGGTGGCATTGCGGATGTTGGCCAGGCTGGATTCGCTCAGGGCTTCGATGGTTTCAGGATGGGAGAAGTCGGCCCATTCGAAAAAATCGTTGGCCGAGATGAAAATGAAATACAGCGCCTTGGGATCGGCCTTGTGGGACTTGGCGGCCTGCAAATGCTCGGCAACCTGGCGCAGCACGCCAGTGTCCTGGGTCGGCATCATCCACGTGTAGTAGTTGCCGTGGCCACTTTTGGCGCCGCCCACCGCGTAGTCGGTCAGTGCTGTTTTCAATGCCTGGGCCAGGCCTTCAACGGCGGTCGGGCCGTTGCTCCAGCGTCCCTTCCAGTACAGCGGGCCCGGCAGTGCCTGAGCGTCCTTGACCTTCTGCGCGGCAAGCCTTGTGGTGAGCGCGTCGCCCGCGCCATTGTCGGAGTAGCTGTCGCCAAAAGCATACAGGTGGTCGTAGGTCGAGGCGCCTAAGGCGGTCGACACAGACAGGGTCAGCAAGGCGGCCAAACACGCGCGTCGGATCATCGAGGTTCTCCCGGAAGGTGCGAATAGACTACCGGCTGGTTGAAAGCACGACAGGACGATTGCGACGCGCACATATCCGGCGACGGCCCTATAAACTCGAATACATCCCGTTGACACACGCTGCAATATTCCATGAAGATGGAGGCCTTGTTCAGGGTGTGTCATCTCATGACTGCAACGTCTCCCGTTAACCTTTCCGTCATTGGCTCCATTGCCAAGGCGCAAGGTTGCGTTGCGCACGCCCTCAAATCGAAGAAACAGTCGCTCATGTGACCGGGGCGCGCTGTCCCGTCAGATGAGCTGACAGGACATTGAGCGCGACGGCCTTCCTCCCTTGCACAATTCCCTCTGCCCTTCTGACGGTGACTCCAGCGGTCAATCATCAGGAGAAAGTGCATGTCAGCGTTTCAAGGTATCTGGGTTCCCGTGGTCACGCCGTTCCAGGACGGCGCCATTGATTTCATCGGCCTGCACCGCCTGGTCAGCCATCTGCTGGCACAGCACGTGGCCGGGATCATGGTGTGCACCACCACCGGGGAAGCGGCGTCGCTGAGTCGCCAGGAACAGTTGGCGGTGCTCGATGCGGTGTTGCAGTGGGTGCCGGCAAACCGTGTGGTGATGGGCCTGGCGGGCTACAACCAGATTGAGCTGTTGCACTTCCAGCGCGAAATCCTGCAACGCCCGGTCGCCGGTTTGCTGGTGCCGGCGCCCAGCTACATCCGCCCGTCCCAGGCCGGCCTGGAAGCGTTCTTCCGCACAGTGGCCGATGCGTCCAGCGTGCCGATCATCCTGTATGACATCCCCTACCGCACCGGGGCGACCTTCGAGCAGGCCACTTTGCTCAACATCGTCGCCCATGAGCGGATCGTCGCGATCAAGGACTGTGGCGGCAACCTGGGCAATACCCTGGCGTTGCTGGCCAGTGGCAACGTGGCGGTGTTGTGCGGCGAGGATATCCAGATCTTCAACGCGCTGTGCCTGGGCGCGACCGGGGCGATTGCGGCGTCGGCCCATCTGCACACCGAACGGTTTGTGGCGCTGTGGCAGCAGGTGCGGGACAACCAACTGGCTGAAGCACGGGAGACGTTTTTCCAGTTGCTGCCCTTGATCAACACGCTGTTCATGGAGCCCAACCCGGCGCCGGTAAAAGCGGCCCTGGCGTTGCAGGGGTTGATCAGCAGCGAGTTGCGCGCGCCAATCCAGCGCGCCAGCGACGCGGTTGTCACCCAACTGACGCAGTTATAGGAACCGGCTGACAGGGGCGATCTGATCGCCTCACACAGCCGTTACCAATGGTCATATTTTTGGTTGGCGATAGCGCAGACGGCCGCGTAAGGTCGGCTGCACATTGCATCGGTCCGGGGATCTGGATGAAATCACTGCGTTTTCTGATACTGCTCAGCCTGGCGGGTTGCTCTGCCCACTCGGCAGTACTGCCGTCACCCGTGCCCGACAGTTTTGAACACTACCGCCAGCAAACCCTGTTGGACCTTGAGCGCGACCGACGCTTTCAAGACACCGACCACAGCTTGGAGCTGGACTGGAATGCGCCGCGTGAATGGGTCGCGCAAACGCCCAATGGCCACGGCGTTTTGCTGGTGCACGGCTTGGGCGATTCGCCGGGTTCTTTCAGCGATATTGGCGCGCATCTGGCCTCGCGGGGCTATCGAGTACGCACGCTGTTGCTGCCAGGGCATGGCACACAACCGTCGGACATGCTGGACATCGACATCGAGGATTGGCGCCGAACCGTGGCCCAACAAGTGGAGCTGCTGCGTCGGGAGACGGACCAGGTCTACCTGGGCGGCTTCTCTACCGGCGCCAACCTGGTGCTGGAGTACGCCATGGACAATCCGGACATTGCCGGGCTGCTGATGTTTTCGCCGGCGTTCAAGGCGCGTAATCGCTATATCTGGCTGCTGCCCTGGCTGGCCCACATCAAGCCATGGCTACGTGACCCGGACGGTCCGCGCCAGCAACAAACACCGCTGCGCTACCAGAATGTGCCTACCAATGGCTTTGCGCAGTTCTACCAGACCAGCAAATCTGTCATCGACAAGCTGGAAGACCGGCCATTTGATCGACCCGTGCTGATCGTCAGCGCGGCCCATGACTCAGTGGTGGATGTGGACTTTGTACGGGAGAGCTTCGCTGGGCGCTTCACCCACCCGGCCTCACGCATGATCTGGTACGGCGAGCCCGCCACATCACCGCAATTACCGCGTCTGCTGGTGCGCACTGACCACCTGCCGGCCCAACAAGTCAGTCGGTTCTCCCACATGGGCGTGCTGTTCGCACCCGACAACCCCCTGTACGGGCCCGGCGGCAGCCAGCGCGTGTGCCTGAACGGCCAGACCGATGAGGACTTTGCGCGTTGCCGCGCAGGCGAACCCGTGTGGTATTCGGACTGGGGCTATCGCGAGCCGGGCAAAGTGCATGCGCGGCTCACCTTCAACCCGTATTTCGACTGGCAAGCCCAGGTCATGGACCAGGTGATGCAAGCCTCATCACCGGCATTGGCCCGGCGGCAAAAGCAACCCTGAAGGCCAATGCGCCAAAAAAAGATAAACAGCGGACTCCCCGGTTGCGAGCGCTGCGTTCCAGGCCTATGGTCGAAGGCAGACTTTGCATTTTGTTGCATTTCGCGGTCCACCCCGACGCCAACTCGCACCAGGTGACACCATGCCCAGCCCTTCCCGCCCCGCCGTCCTTGAACTGATCGGCAACACGCCGCTGGTTCGGGTCAGCCGGTTCGATACCGGCCCCTGCACGTTGTTTCTCAAGCTTGAATCCCAGAACCCCGGTGGCTCCATCAAGGACCGCATCGGCCTGGCCATGATCGACGCCGCCGAACGCGACGGTCGTTTGCGCCCCGGCGGCACCATTATTGAAGCCACCGCTGGCAACACCGGCCTGGGCCTGGCGCTGGTCGGCCGGGCCAAGGGCTACCGGGTGGTGCTGGTGGTGCCCGACAAGATGTCCACGGAAAAAGTACTGCACCTCAAGGCCATGGGCGCCGAGGTGCATATCACCCGCTCCGACGTGGGCAAGGGCCACCCCGAGTATTATCAGGACGTGGCCGCGCGCCTGGCCGAGGACATTCCGGGCTCGTTCTTCGCTGACCAATTCAACAACCCGGCCAACCCCCTGGCCCATGAAACCAGCACAGCACCGGAAATCTGGGCACAGACCCAGCATGATCTGGACGCGATCGTCGTCGGCGTCGGCTCAGCCGGTACCCTCACCGGCCTGACCCGCTTCTTCAAGCGCGTACAACCCGAACTGGCGATGGTACTGGCCGACCCGGTGGGCTCGGTGATGGCCGAATACAGCCGCAGTGGCAAGATGGAAACACCGGGCTCCTGGGCGGTGGAAGGCATTGGCGAAGACTTCATTCCCTCGATTGCCGACCTGTCCAGCGTGCGTCAGGCCTACTCCATCAGCGACGAAGAAAGCTTCGACCACGCCCGGCAGTTGCTCAAGGCAGAGGGCATTCTCGGCGGTTCATCCACCGGCACCCTGCTCGCTGCGGCCCTGCGTTACTGCCGCGAACAGACCACACCCAAGCGCGTGGTGACCTTTGTCTGCGACACCGGCACCCGTTACCTGTCAAAGGTCTACAACGACCAATGGATGAACGACGCTGGCCTTTTGCACTACAAGCACTACGGCGACCTGCGCGACCTGATCGCGCGGCGCTTCGAAGACGGTCGTGTGATCAGCGTGAGCCCCGACGACACCTTGCTCACTGCCTTTCAGCGCATGCGCCTGGCGGATGTATCGCAGCTGCCCGTGTTGGTGGACGGTCAGAAGCTGGTGGGTGTGATCGATGAATCCGACATCCTGCTGGGCCTGCACCAGGACGCCACGCATTTCTCCATGATTGTCTCCAGCGCCATGACCGATACCCTGCAAACCCTATCCCCCAGCGCCAGCCTCGCGCAACTGCAGGCGGAGCTGGATCGCGGACTGGTCGCCATTATTGCCGACGCCTCAGGCTTCCACGGCCTGATCACCCGCGTCGACCTGCTCAACCACCTACGGAGATCCCTTGCATGAGCCCATCCGACAAAAGCGCCTTCGCCACCCGTGTGATCCATGCAGGACAGTCTCCCGACCCGACCACGGGCGCGCTGATGCCGCCGATCTACGCCAACTCCACCTACCTGCAAGACAGCCCCGGCGTACACAAAGGCTTCGACTACGGCCGCTCCCACAACCCCACGCGGTTTGCCCTGGAGCGCTGCGTGGCGGACCTGGAAGGCGGCAGCCAGGCGTTTGCCTTCGCCTCTGGGCTGGCGGCGATTTCGACGGTGTTGGAGTTGCTGGATGCCGGCGCCCATATCGTCTCCGGCAATGATTTGTATGGCGGCACCTTCCGGCTGTTCGATAAAGTGCGCCAACGCAGCGCCGGGCACCGCTTCAGCTTTGTCGACCTGAGTGACTTGTCGGCGTTTGAAGCGACCCTGCAGGCTGACACGCGCATGGTCTGGGTCGAGACCCCCAGCAACCCGCTGCTGAGCCTCACAGACCTGAGCGCCATCGCGCGTATCTGCCGCGATCGCGGCATCATTTGCGTGGCCGACAACACCTTCGCCAGCCCTTGGATCCAGCGCCCACTGGAACTGGGCTTTGATGTGGTGGTGCATTCCACCACCAAGTACCTCAATGGCCACTCCGATGTCATCGGCGGCATTGCCATCGTCGGCGACAATCCTGAACTGGCGGAACGCCTGGGCTTCCTGCAGAACTCGGTGGGCGCCATCGCCGGGCCCTTCGATGCGTTCCTCACCCTGCGCGGCGTGAAAACCCTGGCGCTGCGCATGGAACGCCATTGCAGCAACGCCCTGGACCTGGCCACCTGGCTGGAGCAGCAGCCGCAAGTGGCACGGGTTTATTACCCAGGCCTCAAGTCCCATCCGCAGCACGAACTGGCGCGCAAACAGATGCGTGGGTTTGGCGGGATGATTTCGATTGACCTGAACAGCGACCTGGCCGGCGCCACGCGCTTCCTGGAAAACGTCAAGATCTTCGCCCTGGCCGAAAGCCTTGGCGGTGTGGAAAGCCTGATCGAACACCCGGCGATCATGACCCACGCGAGCATCCCGGCGGCAACGCGGGCGCAGCTGGGGATTGGGGATGGGTTGGTGCGGTTGTCGGTGGGAGTTGAGGATGTGGAGGATCTGCGGGCGGACTTGGCTCAGGCCCTGGCACTTATCTAAATAGGTGGGCTTGGCCTGTGTGGTGAGCGGGCTTGCCCCGCGCTGGGTGGCGAAGCCGCCCCAATAAAAACGCCGCACTCTGTCAGGCAGAATGCGGCGTCTGGTTTTAGGGCTGCTT